>JAFSSR010000063.1 GCA_017450885.1 Clostridia bacterium
CCTTCCCCCGCGGAGCGGGGAGGGGGAGCTCCCGGCGGAGCCGGGTGAGGGGAGGGGAAAACGAAGTCAGCTGCCAGACTGTATCCGTTAGGGCGGGGGTGGAACCCCGCCCCTACCGGTTAAAACGTTGTTTGGGCGGGACGACCTCGAAAGCAGGATCACGGATTGCCGCGTCGTACCTTCGGTACTCCTCGCAATGACAGCGCTTGGGCGCGGCGACAACGAAGGCGGCGGGGTTAAAACCCCGCCCTACGGGACTGGGTGCGGCGAAGCGGCGTTTACCGTCGCCTTCCCCCTCGGGGGACCCAATTCCCCACGAAGCTCGGCAGGCTCGCTTCGCCGGGGACCCCTAGGGGCGGTGGCTCGCGTAGCGAGACGGATGAGGAGCACGCGGAGCGCGGAAATGAAATCGGTTGCTGACTGTATCCTTTAGGGCGGGGGTGGGACCCCGCCCCTACCGGTTGAAATGGCGTTTGGGCGCGGCGAGGTCGAAGGCAGGGTCACGGATTGCCGCGTCGCTCGGCGGAGCGTTGTAGTAAGCGATACGTCCGCTCCGAGCATACTGCGGATTTTTTGGCCCGGCCACGCCGGTACTCCTCGCAATGACAGCGTTGGGGTGCGGAGACGGCGAAACGGCGGTCGGCGTAGTGCAAAATACACAAATGCTGTTACGATTTTGTGTTACTTTATTAAAATAAAGTGAAAAATCGGCGCAAAGATTACACTTATTTCCGAAAAGAGATTGACAATTTGTATATATTTTACTATAATTATTATACATTGCAATAACTATGCCCGATTTATGCCCTTTTCGGGGCAAGCGGGACGGTGAATGCAGACAGCCGAAAGGCAAAACCATTCGTATTTTATTTAACGCCGCGTATTAAGGAACGCGGTGTGAAGGAGGATGCATGAAAGCAAAAGTTTTCAAGAAAGCGCTTGCGATCCTGCTCGCTGTGATGCTGGTGATCCCCTCCATGGGTCTCACCTCCGTCATCTCCAACGCGGATTACCAACCCGGTTATTCCGCGAGCGACGCGGCTCTCATAGTGCTCAACTACCCGTCTCTGACGGCCGAAGAAGTCGCAGTACTTGAGACGGGTCTCGTTGTCGGGGAAACCCATACTTACGGGCTGCCCGATAACAACGGGTCGGATCTTATCGAGGTAGACACCTCGAATAAGATCGTTATAGCGCAAGGCTTCAGTTCAAACGGCCTTACCTGGACCCCCGTTTCCGCCACCCTTTATTATGACGAAGGGTCGGAAGACATCGCCATCAACGGCGGTTCGGGAAGCTACGACTACGAAGGCGGCGCCTTCGCGGTCCACGTGACCTACACTGCGGACGGCTTCGAGGTAGACGCCGCTATGCAGGACAGGCTGCTCAACGGCCCGGCGCGTCTCGCCAAGGGCGTTGCGAACCTCACCGCCTTTGCCAACGAGTATCCCGTATACGACACTCTGACCGATAACATCGGTATGTTCGTCGCGATGACCGACGGTTCGATGCCCGCCACTCTCCAGAGCGCCGACACCACCGCCGCCATCACCGCTCTCGCGGCAGAGGTCGCGAACAGCGAAGACGAGTGCCTTGAGATCCTTTCCAGGGCTCTCGACTTTACCGACAGCGCCAGCAAGGTCGAATACCTGCTCAACGAAGGCCTCAACTTCAAGGAAGTCGCCGTTCGCACCTACGGCTACATCAAGACGATAGTCGAGGACGCGGAGATCGCCGACTTCATCGAGACCCTTCAGGGCGCCGAGAAGACAAGGATCCAGACTGTCATGAATTATCTGAACAGCTTCCTCACCAACGTCGAGGACGCCGCGACCGACAGCTGGGCGATCGTCGATCCCACCGCCAACTACAATCCGCTCAAGAGCGGACTGACCGACGAAGAGTATTCCACGGTCGATTACTTCGTCTCCGCCATCAACGATCCGGCGGAGCATGACGACGCACTTCTTGCGAAGCTCGTTCCCAACGAGTACATAGCTTCCAAGAACGTCAACCAGTACAATGTCACCGTCACCGTAAAGGCTTACGTTGCCGGCGCGGCCGATTCCTTCGAATATACCGCTCTTGAGGATCATATCACCGTTCTCAAGGCTTATGAACACGCCTCCGCTCAGGAGGTTCTCGACGAAATAATCAGCAGCGGTATTGAGACGGCCGCTCTTGAAGCTTGGGACCTTAATGAAGTGATCTCCAACTATGACAGGAACGTCGAAACCGATATCAACACCAATTCTTCGATTGAGGGAGACGTATACTATAATATCGTCTTTACTCCCAAGAACGTCTCGCTGTATACCGATTACGACGGTTCGACCACCGTTCCCTACGGCTTCAAGTACACGCTGCCCGAACATGAGGGCGACGAAGATGTTTACGACTACGTTGTAAACGGCGTCGACCACCTCCAGGGCGATGTTGTCACCATAACCGGTGAAACCACCATCACCCGTACCGAGGGCAAGGCTTGGAACATCAGAAAACTCAACCCCATCGTTGCCGTCAACTATGACGACACTCTCACCGACGACGAGAAGGCCGTCCTCAACTCGGTCGCGGTAGATAGCCGGATCATCCGTGTCCGCACTCCCGAGAACTCCGACGACCTGATCACTGTTGTCCCGCACGGAGAGGGCTTCGTCGTTAACGGCGCGGATTTTGCTTCCGGTATCGAGGGACTCAGCTGGACCGCGGTCAGCGGCAAGGTCTACGCCGCCGGCGTCGAGGTCGCTTCCTTCGAATTCATCAACGGCGCAGCCGAGTTCGCCACCGATGCCGCGTTCGACAGCATCACCGTTGATTATCAGCTTACTCTTACCAACGTTTCCGTTGATGAGATCAACTCCGCGCTGAATGTTCCCGACGTTCTCGCTTCCGAGGCTGGCGCGCAGATCGGCGCTCTCGACGATCTCAACAGCTACTACGGCAAGCTTGCCGAGCTCGACAAGAAGACTGTCAACCAGATCTACGTCGGCGTCAGAGGCAGCGATATGAGCGAGGAGTCCGAGGCAGCCGTCAACAACATCATCAATTCCTGCTTCGACCGTTCCGCCGGCGAGCTCTTCCTGCTCGGACATCTCGACGGATACCGCGCCGAAGGTCTTGCATACTACTACAAGAACGATGCCGCTATGCGCAACCAGGTCGACATCCTCCTGGAAAACCTCCTGGTCATCGAGAACGATCCCGGTCTGCATCAGCTGCTGGTCGATATCGACTACGCACAGTATGAGCAGAAGATCATCGACATAATCGACAAGCTCACAGCCGTTCAGGCTGGTCTCGTCGCTCCCAACGCGATGATCAATCTCGCAAGCCCCTCTGTCACCGAGCTGGCTGACGCGCTCACCGCGCTTGTCAATAACGGACGCACCATTTACGCAGATGGTCTGCTCACCCTGAACACCGTGCTTAACGCGCCCGTTCCCGGATACGCTGTCGTAAACCTCACCGTCAACGAGGCAAACTCCGACGGCGTGGTCACAAAGACCGCGACCGATACCGCGATCGTCTCTACCGACAACCCGCTGACCGCCGCCGATATTGAAGCTCTCAACGACAAGATCGACGCTTTGGTCGCAGAGCTCGGTATAGACGCCGTACACTACGCTACCTCCGATGATCTCGGACTCAGCGCAGGTACAACTGTTGCGGGCAATGTCGCAAAGACCTTCACCTACGCTCCCAAGACCTATATTGCCACAATACATCAGAATAACAATATAGCCTACTACCAGAGCTTCCCGTTCGACGCTCCGACTATAACTCTTTGCAATCCCGAAGAGACCGGCAGAGCTTACGTCTACACCGTTGACGGCGCGGACATCACCGTCGGCGACGTTTCGAAGACCTACACCTTCACCGCCGCGCAGATCGACGCTCAGGTGTATGAAAACATCACGCGTACCGTCGTCGACGTTACGCTCGACAACTTCCAGACCCTGGTAGACAACCTCAACAAGGCTGTCGCAAAGGCCGGTCTGGTCAACGGATCCGGCAACCTCACTCTCGCCTTCATCCCGATGGAGGATACCAACGGCGATCTCGTCCTGCTGCTCCGTGTTTCGCCCAAGAACTTCTCCCTGCTTGACGAGGCGGCGGTCAATATCGCCGAGGAACTTTCCGGCAGCGACTTCAAGTACATCACCCTTGACGGCGAGTACCTCCGTGAGGACGCCACCTTCTCTGCTCAGGCGGTAGTTGACGCGATCCTCAACAGCGGACTCACTCTTGATACCGTACTCGGAATGATCGATCCCGACGGCGACATCATCGAGTCTACTCTTACCGGCTGCACCGTTATCGGCGCTGACGCCAACGGCGTCATCCCGGTAAGCGCCGGCAAGCAGATCAACGACACCGACGTGGTCGGCGGCATCTTCTACGATACCGACATGACCTTCTCGACCACGGAAGCTTCCGACGACGTTCTCAACGTCAAGCTTTACGTATCGCTTGAAGACTTCGACCAGTCCGCGGACGATCTCAAGTCTGCCCGCAAGCTGGCGGTCAAGCTGAGAAATCACGGTCAGATAACTCTCCACGATGGCACGGTCGACGTCAACGCTATCCTGCCCGAAAGAGCATATCAGGCTTACCTCGCCTCTATGTTGGTCCTTTACGAGGGCGGACTTGACACCGTTCCTTACAACCAGATCGACCGTAC
>JAFSSR010000064.1 GCA_017450885.1 Clostridia bacterium
AGTTTTTACGTGTACTCAAGCCGGGCGGGATACTTATACGCGCCGTTCCGTGTGAGGATCACCTTTGGGGACTGAAAAAGGCTGTCTACGACAGACCTTATCTGAACGCCCCGCCGGCATACTCTCCGGACGGATTTACGCTTCTTGAGCGGAACGAGGTCCGAAGGACCGCTGTGATAGATAACGCGGAAGATATACTTTCGCTGTTTATGATGACTCCGTATTACTACAAGACCGGTCGGGACGATCAGCAAAAGCTGAACTCACTTTCCCGCCTTGAAACCGAGTTTTCCTTCAGCATTTTTGTTTTGAAGAAATAATAAGACAAATCAAAACAGACTGTCGATAAAGTCACATTGCTGTCATTCTGAGGAGCGAAGCGACGAAGAATCTTCTTTAACTACAGAATTTATGAGATCCTTCGCTGCGCTCAGGATGACAGACGGAAAGTTTTTCGACACGCTCAAATCAAAAGGTCCGCGTCTGAAAACGCGGACCTTTTGATTTAATATAATTATTCTATGATTCCGAATTACCGGTCGGGTTATAGACGCCCGCCTTGGTTGCGTTGCGGCGGAAATCGTAAGCACCGAAGGCGTTCTTCCCGTCGAATCCGGCAAGAGATATGCATCCCCACCAGTATCCGCTGCTTCGGTAGACTATCCGTTCCCTTATCTTTGTCGTATCAAGCCAGGTGTTTCCGTCCTTGTCCAGCTCCACGGAAAGGACCCCTTTTTGATATAACAGCGCGGGCTTTTCGACCGCCTTCTGCGGGTCCATGCCGTATTTCACGACGTCGGAGATGACGTTGAAAAGAAGGCTGGGTATATGGCTTCCGCCCGGAGTGCCGACCGAAAGGATATATCCGTCGTCCCCTACGATAATGGTCGGAGAGGTATAAGTGCGCGAACGCTTGCCCGGCTCGTATTTATTTACCCCGTTTTCGGAGAAATTGACGTTGGAGTTGTTGATGAAGAAACCGTCCACCGCCGTCTTGCATCCCCAGAATGATGAAAGCGTATTTGTGCAGGAAACGACCAGTCCGTTGCTGTCGACTATCGAAAAACTGGTGGTCTCCATGCTCTCGTCGTCTTCAAAGGCGTTTTCGTCCTCTTCCATCTCAAGGAGCTGGAGGATATAAGAACGCGATATGTATGACTGCTCGTCTATTGTATAATAGGTGCGGTCAGCTACGTGCTTGTATCTGTCGGAATAGGCGACTCCGGCGATCTGTTTTAACTGAGCAGTAAAGGTCGCGGGGTCGTCGCGCGGATCGGGCGTATCAAGCTCATCCGCCATTTCGAGCATCTGGATAAGCGTCATCCCGCTGAGCGGTCCGCCGCATCCGTAGACGGTCTTACCTTCATAATAACCCTGTAACGCGTCGCTCTTGACGACATCATAAGACGCAAGGTCGTTTACCGAAAGGCTCGTTGCGTCATTTTTAATTATTTTTGAAAAAATAACGTATTTTTTGACAGTTTTTGCCAATATTGCCGCAAGACAATATAGTTTTTATAAGCATCCGCTCACAAATCGAAGGCAGAAATTGCATATACGGACTATTATCAGAATAACGAGAAAAAAGCGTTAAAAACGGCACGCGAATTTTTGTCTTTGTATATCAAACTTTTCCTTGACAAACATATTTCATTGTGATATAATATTCAGCGTTGTAGAGCAACGATGTGGAGAAGTCGCGTAGTTGGTCGAGCGCGCGCGACTGGAAATCGCGTAAACGTCAAAAGCGTTTCGAGGGTTCGAATCCCTCCTTCTCCGCCAAACAAAAGGCCACGCATTTGCGTGGCTTTTTGTTTGGCGGAGAAGACTAAGAGGGATTCGAACGGGTCAGTAGTGAATGACAGCCCGGTGGGCTGTCAGAGCTGACCCTGACCGAGCGCGTTGTCGCGCGAGAATTCGAATCCCGTTCGAGATCTACGGATAAACAAAAGGCGGCCATTATCCCGGTTTTTACTTTGGCGGAAAAGACTAAGAGGGATTCGAACGGGTCAGTAGTGAATGACAGCCCGGTGGGCTGTCAGAGCCGACTATTATCGAATACACTGTATTATAATACATAAATTCGGTGAGATAAATATGAAAATAGTACTCAAATGGGTCAAAAAAGAAGCGATGCTCGTCGTCTCGGTATTTGCGGCGCTGATCGGACTTATCATCACTCCTCCGACGGCGGAGCTTATACACGATATCGACTGGCGTACGCTCGGCACGCTTTTGATGATGCTGTGCGTGCTGGAAGGCTTCAAGCAGGAAAACGTTCTTGAGCCGCTCGTCAGGCTGGCGTCAAGGATGCGCAGGCTGACCTCGCTCACACTTTTCCTCGTTTTCTGCGTGTTCTTTTCCTCAATGTTCGTAACGAACGACGTTTCGCTTCTGATCTTTGTGCCTCTTACCATCATCATTTTCCGCGGGGCGGGGAAGGAACGGTATATCCTCCCGGTCATCACGATGGAGAATATCGCGGCTATCCGCGGCTCGATGCTGACCCCTTTCGGCAGCCCGCAAAACCTTTTCCTCTACGGAAAAGCCGAAGTCAGCGCGTGGCGTTTTATGCTCCATATGCTTCCTCTTTCGCTTCTGTCCGCTCTGCTTCTTGTCGGCTTTATATTCTTCCTTTACCGCAAAAACGTCAAGGAGACGGCGGAGCCATTTGCTGACCGGGCGGGCGAGTCGGCGCAAAAGACCGGTGGTTATAAAAAATGGATATATCTCGCGCTGTTCGCACTTGTGCTCGCCGTGATCGTGTCGCGTACCTCGCTCTGGTATTACGCTCTTGCCGTAGTTATAGTCACTATAGCGGTGTTCGATATCCGCCTTTTCCTCAAGGTGGACTACGTTCTGCTGATCACCTTCCTTTGCTTTTTCGTCTTCTCGTCCTCGATCGCCGGGAACGCAAAGATCGCCTCCTTCCTCGCGAGGAGCGTCGCCGGGCGCGAATACTGGTGGGTCATTGGAATAAGCCAGCTTATATCAAACGTCCCCGCAAGCATCGTTCTTTATCCGTTTACAAAGAACTTCGCCGGTCTTATCTACGGGGCTGATACCGCGGGCTTGTGCTCGCTTATAGGATCGCTCGCCTCGGTGATAAATTACCGTCTCTACGTGCGGGAGTATCCGCAAAACGGCGGGAAGTTCATAAAGACGTTTACGCTTATAAGCTGGGTCTTCTTCCTGCTCGTCGTAATTCCCGGCCTTCTGCTGTCGAACTGGAGCTTTTTCTGACAGATTGACAAACGGAATAAAAAATGATAAACTGTTCTTGACAAGTACGAAATAAGGAGAAAAATGATGTATTGCGCAAGATGCGGAGCAAAGGTGCCGGACGACGCCAAATTCTGTACCTTCTGCGGATCGACCATTATCCCGTGCGAGGGTCAGGAAAAAGAAGAAGCTTACGCCGGACAGGAAGACGCCCGGAGACAGACTTATAACGATCTTCCCGATAACGGAGAATTCCGTCAGTATCCTCCGGAGGACGGATATAACGGTCCGAACGGGTATCAGAACGGGTATCAGAACGGTTATCAGGACGGCTTCAGGAACGCGAACGTCCAGAACGGATACCGCCCCGATCCTTACGGTCAAAATCAGTATCCGCCCTACGGGTACTATCAGCCGGCTCAGCCTTTGGCGCGTCCGATGGCGTGGTATAAGTTTCTCATTTACTTTGCGCTCTGGGCCGGCGCTCTTTTCAACGTGTTTCAGGGCGTATATTTCATAACAGGCAAGGTGTACGACCTGCACGCCGACGAGGGGACCTTCCGCCTGGTCTACCAGGCCTTTCCGTCGCTCAAGCCTATCGACGTGATCTTCGGGATCATACTTCTTGCGTCCGCCGCGTTTTCTATCGTAGTGCGGTTCCGCCTCGCGGGATTTAAGAAAGACGGTCCGCTTCTGCTTATAATACTGTATATCGCAAACTCGGTGGTATCTATTGCGTATATCGTAGCGCAGCGTTTCGCCGTCGGCGAGATCAAGCAAGATTACGTCACTAACATAGTCGTCAACATCACCGTCCCGGTCATAATGATCATAGTCAATAAGATCTACTTTGACAAGCGCAAAGATCTGTTCGTGAACTGAAAAATAAAAGTCCCTGACAAGGGACTTTTATTTTTTTCTCATAACAAATACGCAAAATGATATTTCCGTTTCCAGGCGGTCGAGGCTTTCAAGCTTTTGCTGATCCTCGCGGCTTGTTTTGTAATAGTACGGGGTCATCAAAAACAGCGAGGCGATATCTTCATTTCCGGTAAGCGTCAACTTATCGTTTATTTCGATCCTTTCTAAAAGCTCGGCTCCGGACAGGGAGTATTCCGGCGCGGAATTGAGATAAGGCTTATCGTAGATCGCCTTTTTCAGTCCCCAGAGATGATCCTCCATCGGCACCGCGCGGATGACGACGCCTCCCGGCTTCAGGACGCGGAGGAACTCTGCGCCGTCGCACGGAGCGAAGAGATTGATTATAATATCCTGCGAGCGGTCGGCTATGGGAAGGGAATTGACGCTCGCGACAGCAAGGACGGCTTCGCGGTCGCGTCTGGAAAAGCCGATAAGAGCGTCGCGTGAAATGTCGATCCCGCAGACCGCGCACCCCTTGCCCGCTTTGAAAAGCGCTTGCTTTACCGCCTCGGTGTACCAGCCTTCTCCGCATCCGACGTCGGTGACTTCCGCGCTCTCTCCCGAAAAATGATCGACTGCGGCGCGGCAAACTGCGTCCCGCAGGCAGTTGTAATATCCTTTTTCGAGGAAAGCGGTTCGCGCCCGGACCATGGCGCGATCGTCGCCGTGGCGTTTTACTGACGCTTTATTGGACATGAGCAGGTTTACGTAGCCCTGCTTTGCGATATCATAGGTGTGCCCGTTTTCACAGCGCATCGACTTTCCGCCGGATATCAGCGCGCGGCGGCACACGGGACAGATCAGATGGGACATGGATGCTCCTTTTCAGTCGAGATGGAATATTTCGTCGCAGTCGGCGTAGTATACGCTCTGATCGTGCCCGGAAAAGCAGGGCTTTGTATGCTTCCACCACTCCCGCGTGACGGGGTCTGCTTCCATTTTCGCCATATCCTTCTCGTAATCGTCGCCGACGTATTCGAAATAGCTGATAGCTGTGTTTCCGTCTAACGAAATAGTGTAGTTTTTTATGTTGCACTCTTTTATCGTTTTGACGACGTCATCCCAGACGGCGGCGTGCAGGCGTCTGTACTCGCCTGTCATCTCCGGCTTTAGCTTTGCTACCTGTATAAATCTTTTCATGACCCGCCTCTCGTCTCTGTTTTGATATCATTATAGAACAAAATGACAAAATAATCAATAATAGCAACGAAAACTATTGTGCATTTTTTCTTTTCATGATATAATATAAAAAATCCACGAATGTGAGGAAAAATATGAAAAACATTACCAAAGACATATTCTACGTAGGCGTCAACGATCACAAGATCGACCTTTTTGAAGGTCAGTACGACGTCCCCAACGGAATGGCGTACAATTCCTATCTTATCAAAGATAAAAAGATCGCGGTCATGGATACCGTCGACCGCAATTTCACTCACGAATGGCTCAACAACCTCGACGACGCGCTCGACGGCCGCAAGCCCGACTATCTCGTCGTTCAGCATATGGAGCCCGACCATTCCGCGAATATCGTAAACTTTATGAAGAATTATCCGGAGGCGACCATTGTCTCGTCGGTCAAGGCGTTCGCCATGATGAGCAACTTCTTCGGCACCGATTTTTCCGACCGCCGTATAGTCGTCGGAGAGGGAGACACCCTCGACCTCGGCGCCCACACGCTGACCTTTGTCACCGCGCCGATGGTTCATTGGCCGGAGGTTATCGTCACCTACGACAGCACCGATAAAGTTCTTTTCTCGGCGGACGGCTTCGGTAAGTTCGGCGCGCTCGATGTGGACGAGGACTGGGCGTGCGAGGCGAGAAGATACTATTTCGGGATCGTCGGAAAATACGGCGCGCAGGTGCAGGCTCTCCTCAGGAAAGCCGCGGATCTCGATATCAATATCATCTGCCCGCTCCACGGACCCGTCCTTACCGAAGATCTCGGCTACTATCTCGGACTGTACAACACCTGGTCGAGCTACGGCGTGGAGAGCGACGGCATACTGATCTGCTACACCTCCGTATACGGCAATACAAAGAAAGCGGTCGATACGCTTGCGGAAAAGCTCCGGGTCAAGGGCTGCCCCAAGGTAGTGGTCAACGATCTCGCCCGCTGCGATATGGCGGAGGCGGTCGAAGACGCCTTCCGCTACGGAAGGATAGTCCTCGCTACCACGACCTATAACGCCGGGATCTTCCCGTTTATGCGCGAGTTTATCGAGCATCTTACCGAACGCAACTTCTCAAATAAAACCGTCGCGCTCATCGAGAACGGCTCCTGGGCTCCCATGGCTGCAAAGACCATGCGCGCCATGCTCGACGGGTGCAAAAACCTGACCTTTACCGATACGACGGTAAAGATAACCTCCGCCCTGAACGACAGATCGTCCGAGCAGCTTGAAGCTCTTGCGAACGAGCTCTGCAAGGACTATCTCGCTCAGCACGACGAGACCGCCAACAAGAACGATCTTACCGCGCTGTTCAATATAGGATACGGACTTTACGTCGTCACCTCAAACGACGGCAAGAAGGACAACGGTCTGATCGTCAACACCGTTTCGCAGGTCACCAACACGCCCAACCGCGTTGCGGTCACGATCAATAAACAAAACTATTCTCACCATATAATAGAGCAGACGGGGAAAATGAACGTCAACTGCCTGTCGGTGGACGCTCCGTTCAGCGTGTTCGAAAATTTCGGCTTCCAAAGCGGCAGAAACGCCGACAAGTTTGCAAACTGCGAGCCGATGCGCTCGGACAACGGGCTGATATTCCTCCCGCACTATATTAACTCCTTTATGTCTCTCAAGGTCGAGCAGTATATAGATCTCGATACTCACGGGATGTTCATCTGTTCGGTCACCGAGGCACGCGTCGTTTCCGACAGAGAGACGATGACCTACACCTATTATCAGAACAACGTCAAGCCCAAGCCCCGTACGGAAGGGAAGAAGGGCTACGTCTGCAAGGTCTGCGGATACGTCTACGAGGGCGACGAGCTGCCCGACGATTTTGTCTGCCCGCTCTGCAAGCATGGCGCGGCGGATTTTGAGCCTATTGAATGATTTTCTCATAAAATGAGATCGGCGCCTCCGTTCCCGGAGGCGCCGTGTTTTGTCTTATTCAGTTGTTTTGCTTTTACGCAGATCGTCGTCGGCGCGGTCATAGACCTCCGATACCGATCTGTCTAAGCGGAACTTTGCGTATCCGTTTTCGAGCAGTCTGTATCCGAGAGTGAAGTTGCCGCTCTTTTCGAGAGAGTCGAGTATCTTTTCTTTAGAGAAGGCAACGAAGAAATCATCACGGTCCGGCTCGTAAATGATCTTCAAAGCGTCCTTCATCGCCGTGGTGAAGAAGTCGGTCCCATGACGCTCAACGGTAACGTCCGAAAGCTCGGCGTCAGAGGTCAGCTCGGAGAAATTATCGGTCTCGAGGTCAACGTAATAGAGTTGCGATTAGTCCGCGGAAAGCGCCTTTGCGATATGCGCGTAAGTTACGACGTTCTGGCTGTTCTTGTTCATCAATGAAAGGACTGCGACCGCGACCGCGGCGGTTCCGTTGACGGGATTGACGGCGATCCGCTTTATAAAAGCGTGAGCGGTGGAGCCGTCATCCGTTTCCACGTCGATAAACATCTTGCTTCCTTCGATCCCGCACTTGCGGAGCGCATTGAGAAAGCCGCCTTCGACCCGTCCTTCGTCCTTTTCGTAATCTATCGGAACGCCTATCATAACGGAGCCGAACATCTTGTCCATAAAGCTGCGGTAGGAGCTGTTGCAGCGCACGAGCTTGAAGAACTTTCCGTCGGACTCGATTATCGCCATCGGAATGGTGTTGAAATAGTGCCGGAAGGACTCCTGATCCTCACGCGAGATAACGGCGGTGTCGTATAGATTTATACGTCCGATAGCGGCATAATAATCCGTCTCTTTCGGATTTTCAAATCCTATCCCGGTGCCGGTCTCGTATCTCTTCATGATCTCATCTAAGGGGATCGGCTTCGAGAAGAAATATCCCTGGAGCTTGGTACATCCGATCTCGCGCAGGAATTCGACCTGATCGACGGTCTCCACGCCCTCGCAGACGGTGTCTATACCCATGCCGATAGCCATCTTGATAAGCTCGGTCAGGATGATCCTGCTCTCCTCGCTGCAGTCGCTCTGCTGGATGAAACGCATATCAAGCTTTAGAAGATCGAAACGGATGCTCTGAAGCACGTCGAGAGAGGAGTAGCCGCTTCCGAAATCGTCCATCCAGACCTTAAATCCGAGCTTTCTGAACCGTTCGACCTGCTCCTTTATAAAATTGAAGTCGCTTCCTATGACGCTCTCGGTGATCTCGATACTCAGCATATCGCGTCCGACGCCCGACTCGTCTACTCTGCGGCGTATCTCTTCGACGATATCGCAGGAGTCAAAGTCGTGGCGCGACAGATTTACAGACACCGGAACGGCGTACAATCCGTTTGATCTCTGGACGCCGATCTTTTTGAGAGCTTCTTCCACGACGAAAAGATCCAGCTTGTAGATCAGCTTGGCGTCTTCGATCGCGGGGATGAACTCGGCGGGCGAGAGGACGCCTTTTTCCGGGTCGATCCAGCGTGAAAGCGCCTCCTCATCCGAGACCTTTCCGTTTGCGGCGCGGATTATGGGCTGATAGTGGACTTTTATCCATCCTTCTTCCAGAGCGCGATCAAGGTTTTCTATCACATATCTGCGGTTCGTCGCCTCGATCATCATCTTCTCGTCGAAGTAGTTGAAGGCGGATCCGTAAAATCCCTTCAAATAATTGCAGGCGAACATCGCTTTGTCGCAGGCGACCGCGATGTCGCTTTCCGTGTTGTCGTCGTGATAAATTCCGACCCGGACGTGAAGCGTCTTGCCCTCGTTGAGCTTTTCCGCCTTTTCAAAAACGCCGTTCAGCCTTTCTTCTATGCCCTCGGCGTCCGTGTAGACCACAAAGTGATCCTGCCCGAAATGACCGCAGTTGTCGTTGCCGAATTCCTGCGCGAGGACCTTTGCAAATCTCTGCAGCAGCTTGTCTCCCTCGGCGAAGCCGTATTTGCTGTTGAAGAACTTCATTCCGCTGAGGTCGGCAAAAAGTATAAGCGGATTTTTTCCTTCTTCCGCCGCTACCTTTCTTCTCGACTCGGCGATATCAAAGAAGTAGGTCATATTCGGCATACCGGTCAGAGCGTCATAGTAGCTCTGATGCACCATACTTTCCTCGCGCAGAGCGCGGCGGAAGGCGTCCGAAAGGATGTTATCGTTAAGCGCGGATCTGCCCGAGTCCTCGACCGTGCCGGAATAAGCCCCCTCGTCCGTATACCAGACGTAAGAGATGACGTCTCCCGTTTCGGTCGTTATATGCTCTCCGTTTGCGTGGATTATCTTGTACGCCAAACTCTTGTGGGTCTGAAGGCGGTAAACCGCCTCAAATCTTCCGCCCTCGGTAGAGAATTTGTGCGCGGCGTCCGCGAGTCGGGCGGCGTCGTCCGGATGTGCGGTGCTGTACATATCGGTGCTCATGACCTTGTACGCTTCTTCGTGGCTGTCAAACTCAAAAAGGTCGCAGAAACCGTCCGAAAGAGCGAGCACGGCGACGCGTTTATCTATATACTGGTAAACAGCAAGCGGTACGCGCAAACTCTCGATCAGTTTTTTTGATTTTTCGTCAAAGAGGTAGCAATGCATAATCAAACCTCGTTAAGTGATCTGTTATTGAGTAAAACAAAATCCATACCGGGAAAGAAGTGCGTTTTTGCCGAATGATGATAAAATAAAAATGATAATAAACAAAAAGACAGTTTACAACAAAATATTATACTTTATCTTAAACTTCAAGTCAATGGATTATTAATAAAAACTTCACAAAATATAAATAATTTGTTGAATTTTTTTGCTGATCTTTCAAAGATGATTATTCTCCCAGCAGCTTGAGGAACCTCTTGTCGTTCATCTGCTCGTTGGTCAGGTACTCGCCGTCCCGGAAAAGAGCGTAGGTGGTAACGGGAGTAGGCGCGTTTCTCGCTTCGTCTCTGCTTGAAAGAAGTATCGACTTGAACGGTACGCCCCTGCTTTTCGCCGTCTCTTCTATGACCGGGACGTACTTTGCGTTGAACGGACATTGATGTGTGTAATAGAGCACAAAACCGTCCCGGTCAACGCGCGGATGCTTCGCGCACTCCCGGAAACGCGGAAGGGAGGCGGAGCCGGAAAAGGGAAGATACCAGAGCTGTATCCCGTTGTCCGACTCGTCGCATACAGAAAACTTTTTATATTTCAGGTACTTCGGGTCGGAAAGAAAAGGCCTTTTCTTTTCCGAGGAAAGTATGCAAAGTCCCGCTTTACCTTTCCCCTTGCTGTCCCTTATACATTCACCGAGCAGGTCGTTTGAATATCCGTGCCCTTTGAACGATCCCGAGACCCAAAGGCAGTCGATATAAGTATACCCGTCGGCGTCTATCGGGTTCCAGGCGTTTTCCGCAGGAATGTATTCGATAAAACACTTTCCGCGCTCGACGCTTTTGAGAAAGACCAGACCTTCGTCGAACCTGTCCGCGAGCCACGCCTTTTTTGAGGCGACCTGAACGTCGTTGTTGCTCGATATCGCGCAGCAGATGTGTTCCTTTTCGAGATTATCTTTTGTAACTCTTATGTATTCCATTCGCTTGCTCCTCAAACCGATCTATTTCTTTTTCGCCGCGGGCAGATCGTTTGCCGCCGCGGCAATGACTCTGCGCGTCAGCTCCGGGTCGTCGACGTCGGCAAGGATCATCGGCTTCGCGCCGTCGTACGGGATCTCGGTCAGAAGCCCGAAAGCGGATTCCCGCATTATTTTTTGAGCCGACGGAGTGGGCTTGATAAGCAGTCTGTCGTCATATAGACCGCCTATCAGTTTTCCCTCATAGTACAGGAGGAACTCTCCCATCATAGACTTATGGGTAACGCCGCCGGGCATGGAGATCTGCTCGAGAACAAAGTCGAGATATGATTTATCAGAAGGCATTTTTTATGCTCCGATCTTAATACAAGTCTTTTCTTGTGTATTTTACAAAAGCCGAGACCGCGAACG
>JAFSSR010000065.1 GCA_017450885.1 Clostridia bacterium
CCTTTATCTTTGAATTGTCGTTTGTAACTTCACACCTCGTAATCGGTCAGCGTTTACATCGCCTCGCGGCAGAGCGCCTCGACGTCCACCAGCGCCTCCTGCGCCTCGACCTTTTCGATCTCCGGCTTGGTTTTGGGATGGCGTGGGGTAAAGACCGTGCAGCAGTCCTCGTAGGGGAGGATGGACGTCTCGAAGGTCCCTATGCGGCGGGAGATCTCCACGATGTCGTTCTTGTCCATTCCGATCAGCGGGCGGAAGACCACCCGGTCGGCTATCGCGTCGGTGACGTTGAGCGCCGCCATCGTCTGGCTCGCCACCTGCCCGAGGCTTTCTCCCGTGCAGAGCGCCTGACACTTGAACCGCGCCGCCGCCCTGTTCGCCAGCCGCACCATGAAACGGCGGAGCAGGAGGGTGAAGTACGCCTCGTCGCAGTTGTCGCGCAGCTCCTCCTGAATGTGAGTCAGCGATATGACGTGGACCGTCATCGGGCCGGTGTAGCCGGTCATTATCCGCGCCAGCTCCAGCACCTTTTCCCTCGCGCGCTCGCTGGTGTACGGGAAGCTCTCGAAATGCAGCGCCTCGATCTTCACCCCGCGCCGCGCCATCATGTACCCGGCGACCGGACTGTCGATCCCGCCCGAGAGCAGAAGCATCGCTTTGCCGTTCGAGCCGACAGGCATTCCGCCCGCGCCCTTCTCCTGACCGGCGTGTATGAAGGCGCGCTCCTCGCGGATCTCGACCCGGACAGTCACGTCCGGCTCGTGCACGTCGACGCGCAGCCACGGGCAGGCGGATAGTATCTCCCCGCCAAGCTCCGCCGAAAGCTGCATCGAGTTGAGCGGGAACCGCTTGTCCGCCCGCTTGCCCTCGACCTTGAAGGTCTTTTTCCCCTCAAGGAACTGCGGCAGATAGGCGCGGCAGCATTCGGCGATGGCGCCCATGTCCTTCTCAACAGCCGCCGCACGCGAAATGGCAACGAACCCGAATACCTTCTTCACGTCCTCGTACGCCGACTCGAAATCGGCGTCCGCGTCAAGCGGCGTGCAGCTCACCGTCGACTGCGCCGCCCGGACCTCGAACCGCCCGTGCTTCTCCAGCCTGCGCTTGAGCTCCCGGAGCATCATGCCCTCAAACCAGCTCTTGTTCAGTCCCTTCAGGACCACTTCTCCGTATTTGCAAAGGATAACTTCTGTCATTTTTTCTCTCCGATGTTTTTTTCGGGGGAAACTTTTCAGAGAAAAGCTTTCCCCCGTTCCCCCTTCAAAAGCTTTTCCGTAACGTCCTCTCCGCATTTATTCAAGGCGGGAAAAGGGATCAGCCGTTCGACCTGCGGTCGAGCGGCAAGGCTATAGGAGAAAATCGACTCTGAAAGCGAGCTTTCAAGATCGATTTTCTCCTATAGCCGACCGTCACGCTCCTTTGGAGCGCGACTTTCCCTTTTCCCACCGCGTCTGTTTGCGCGGCGCGGGAGCGCGGTCGAAAAGTTTTGCGGGGTTTGGGACGCTTTTTCAAAAGCGTCCCAAAAAATAAAGTTGAAAAAATCTCGTTGTTATGAGTGGGCGTCTGTGCGTGATCGTTAATCCGCACAAAATGCAGACGGCGGGTGCCGCGGCTCGCGGCGGGCGCTTTTTCAAAAGCGTCCCAAAAAAAATTTACTCTCTTACCTGACCGTAACCGTCGATGAGATATTTGACGGTGGTAAGGGCTTCGAGGCCCATAGGGCCGCGGGCGTGGAGTTTTTGAGTTGAGATGCCGATCTCGGCGCCGAAGCCGAACTCGCCGCCGTCGGTAAAGCGGGTAGAGGCGTTGACGTAGACGCAGGCGGCGTCGACGCCGGAGCGGAAGAGGCGGGCCTCCTCCACGTCGCGGGTGATTATCGCCTCGCTGTGGCGGGTCCCGTAGGTATTGATATGTTTGATCGCCTCGTCGAGGCTGTCGACCGTTCTGACGGCGACGATACAGTCGTCGTACTCGGTCTCCCAGTCCGTTTCCGAAGCGGGGATGGCGTCGGGGAGGATGGCGCGCACGGTCTCGTCGCCGCGGAACTCGAGGCGTTTGCCCGACGTTCTGACCCGCCCGGCGAATTCGGGCAGGAACTTATCCGCGACGGCGCGATGGACGAGGATCGTCTCTATCGCGTTGCAGACGGAGGGTCGCTGCAGCTTGGCGTTGAAGGCGACGTTCACGGCGAGGGGGATATCGGCTGACGGCGCGACGTACAGGTGGCAGTTGCCGGCGCCGGTCTCGATGACGGGGATCCTTGAATTCTCGGCGACCGCTCTGATGAGCCCCTTCGATCCGCGGGGAATGAGCACGTCCACGTATTTTTTCATCTCAAAGAGGGCGTTCGTTCCCTCGCGGGTGACGTCGTCGATGAGTGCGACGCACTCTCTCGGCACGGCGAACCGGTCGAGCACGCGGTGGAGGACGGAGATGAGGCGCCGGTTGGTGTTGATCGCCTCCTTGCCGCCGCGGAGGACGGCGCAGTTGCCCGATTTGATGCAGAGGACGGCGGCGTCGACGGTGACGTTGGGGCGCGCCTCGTAGATCATGGCGACCACTCCGAGGGGGACGCGGATCCGTCTGATCGTAAGCCCGTTGGGGCGTCTGAAGACCTCGCCCGAGCCGAGCGGATCGGGCAGGGTGGCGACCTCGCGCACGGAAGCGGCGATCGCGCGGACGCGCTCTTTGTTAAGCATCAGGCGGTCGAGCATCTCGCGCGGCACGCCGTTTTCGGATGCGTGCGCCATATCCTTTACGTTAGCCGCGAGTATGGACGCGGATCCTTTCTCGAGCGCGTCGGCGTAGCCGAGGAGTATATCGTTGCGTATACCGGCGGGCAGATCGAGCGAGCCGGAGGAGTTTTTCGCGTCGGCGCAGAGCCTTTCGACCTTCTCAAAAATAATCGACATTCGGTTCATTCCTCCTTTGCGGCAAAGAACGTGCCCGCGCTCCTGCCCTCGCGCAGGTCGTAGATCAGCTCGGGCTTGGAGCCGTTGATTATGTACATAGGGATGCCGGCGGCGGTGACTATCTCGGCGGCGTTCAGCTTGGTGACGAGTCCGCCGGTGCCCCGCCGCGTGCCCGCGCCTCCGGCGTACGCGCGGATCTCGTCGGTGATCTCGTCCACCCGTTCGATCAGCCGGGCGTTGGGATCGGAGCGCGGATCGGCGTTGCAAAAGCCGTCGATGTCGGAGAGCAGGATGAGGGCGTCGGCGCGGCAGAGCAGGGCGACGTGAGCCGACAGAGTGTCGTTGTCGCCGAATTCGATCTCGTAATATGAGAGCGAGTCGTTCTCGTTCACGATCGGGATGACCCCCATGCCTATCAGCGTGTCGAAGGTGGAGGCGGCGTTCTCGCGCACCGTTTCGCGGTCGAGCTCGTCGCGGGTGAGCAGTATCTGCGCGACCTTGTGGCCGAACTCGGCGAAGTAGTGGTCGTAAACGCGCATAAGCTCGGACTGCCCGACGGCGGAGACCGCCTGTTTGCCGGCGGTGGTAGACGGGCGCTCGGCTATGCCCAGCTTGGCGCATCCGGCGGAGATGGCTCCGGAGGAGACCAGCACCACCTCCAGTCCGGAGTTCTGCATATCGGAGAGGGTCTGGGCGATCATCTCGAATTTGCGGAAATCGGGCTTTCCGTTGGGATGGGTGAGGGTGGAGGTCCCCACCTTAAAAACTATTCTTTTTGCGTTAGCCGCGGTTTTCATTGCGTTACCTCTTTTTTACGGTTTACAGCCGCCGCCTCGGCGATATCCGGCATAAAAACCCGTAATTCGAAAAATAATGACGTGTGGAAAAAGATAAAATATTGACGGAAGCGAAAACTTGATATATAATATATTATAGCGTAATATTTATTTTTTTCAAGTAAGAGGAACAAAAAAAATGGACGACAAATTGAGACTTATGGTAGCCGGCACCGAACTCGCATTCCGCAAACCGGAGGACGATACCTATCTTCGCGCGCTGGTGGCGGAATTCAACGCGGACGTCAGCGAGATGCAGATCTCGCACACCTCCGCGACCAAGATCGAGGCGATACTGATGGTCGCGCTCGACTACCTTGACGATAAAAAGAAGCTTGAAAAACAGATAGGCGGCAGCAGATAAATTGACCGCGAAGGCAAATAAGCTCCCCGAGCTTCTGTCGCCCGCGGGATCGCCGGAGGCGCTCAAGGCGGCGCTGCGCGGCGGGGCGGACGCGGTGTATATCGGGGGAAAGAGCTTCAACGCCCGCATGAACGCGGCGAACTTCGACGGCGCGGCGATAGAACGCGCCGCCGCGGACTGTCACGCGGCGGGGGCGAGGCTGTACGTTACGCTCAACACCCTCATTCTCGAACGCGAGTACAAAGCCGCTCTCGACGAGACGCGCGGACTCTGGAACGCGGGGGTCGACGCGCTGATCGTCGCCGATCTCGGGCTCGCGCGGGAGATACGGCTCAACTTTCCCGGCTTCGAGCTGCACGCCTCGACCCAGGCGGGGGTCCACTCCGCCGACGGGGCGAGGGCGCTTTCCTCGCTCGGCTTTTCCCGCGTGGTCTGCGCCCGCGAGCTCTCGAAAGAGAACATCCGCGCGGTCATCGGCGCCGGAGTCGAGGTCGAGATGTTCATACACGGCGCTCTCTGCGTCTGCCACTCCGGGCAGTGCCTTTTCAGCTCGCTTGTCGGCGGGCGGAGCGGCAACCGCGGCGAGTGCGCCCAGCCCTGCCGTCTGGGCTACAACGGATCATATCCTTTGAGCCTCAAGGACTCCTGCCTTGCGGGGCACGTCCGCGAGATAATCGAGCTCGCGCCCGCCTCGCTGAAGATAGAGGGCCGCATGAAGAGCCCCGACTACGTTTACGGCGTCACCTCCACCTGGCGCGGACTGCTCGACGCGGGCAGGGACGCGACGGAGCGCGAGATCGACGGCATGGCGCGCGTCTTTTCGCGCGGCGGCTTTACCGACGGCTACTTCACCGGGCGGATCAACGGCTCGATGAACGGCGTCCGTTCCGAGGAGGACAAGCGCCGTACCCGCGAGGGCTCGCCCGCGCTGCGTTCTAAAAATGCGCCGCGCCCGCAAAGGGAGCCTCTGACGGCGGGACCGCGCGGCGATATCGAGCCTGTCCTTCACCCGGTCGACCTGACCTTGCCGGGCAGGCCGTATATGACGGCGCGTTTTTACGATCCCGCGGCGGTGCCGAAGGATCATCCCTTTGATATAATTTACCTCCCGCTCGACAGGTACGACCCCGAAAAGGCGAACGGCGTCGTTCTCCCGCCGGTCGTAACCGACGCGGAAAAGGAGAAGGTCTCCCGCGCTCTCCGCGAGGCGGCGGACAGGGGATGCAAATACGCTCTTGTCGGCAACGCCGGACAGTTCGGCATGGCGAAGGAGGCGGGACTTGAGGTCCGCGCCGATTTCCGTATGGGAGCCTATTCCGCGGAGGCGGCGGAGGCGCTTTACTCGCTCGGCGCGGAGGAGGTCGTCTTCTCGCCCGAACTCACCGTTCCCCAGCTCCGCGACATAAAAGCTCCGGTAGGAGCGATCGTCTACGGCAGGATCCCGCTCATGCTGCTCGAAAAGCGGCTCGGCGCGCGGGAGCTGCGCGACAGACGGGGCGCCAGGTTCCCGGTCGTCCGCGAAGGGGGGCGCGACGTCGTCCTCAACTCCGCGGTGACGTATATGGCGGACCGCAAGGCGGATCTCGACCGCGCGCATATAATCGACAGACACTTCATTTTCACCACCGAGACGCCCGCCGAGGTGACGCGCGTCATCCGCGCCTACCTGAAGGGCGAGCCGGCAAAGCCCGGAACGCCGATCAGGCGGATCAGGTAGTCGGCCTTCGACGTCGTCCATCCCAAACGCCGTTTCAACCGGTAGGGGCGGGGTCCCACCCCCGCCCTAAAGATACAGTCAGCAACCGACTTTGTTTTTCACGCTCCGCGAGCTCCTCATCCGCTTTTTACAGGAGTTGCCTGCAAAAACCACCGCCCCTAGGGGTCCCCGGCGAAGCGAGCCTGCCGAGCTTCGTGGGGAACGGGTCCCCCGAGGGGGAAGGCGACGGTAAATGTCGCTCCGCCGCACCCAACCCCATAGGGCGAAAAAATAAAAATCCAATCAAGAGTAAATCGACCATGAAACTTATTCTCGCATCCGCGTCGCCGCGGCGGCTGGACCTGCTTAACAAAGCGGGGGTACACCCGGAGGTAAAGCCGACCGACTGCGACGAAACGATAACCGAAAAACTCACCCCGCGCGAAACGACCGAGACGCTCGCCCGCCGCAAGGCGAAGGCGGCGGCTGAGGCGATAGGCGATCCCGGGGCGTACGTACTCGCCGCCGACACGGTGGTCGCCGCCGCCGACGGAGAGATCCTCGGCAAGCCGAAGGACGACGCAGACGCGCGCCGTATGCTGCGCAAGCTCTCGGGCACGCGGCATTTCGTGCTGACCGGTGTCTGCGCGATCCACGGCGGCGAGACGGTCTCCGCCGTCGACGAGACCGAGGTCGTCTTCCGTCCGCTGACCGACGCGGAGGTGGACGCCTACGTTGCAAGCGGCGAGTCCCGCGGCAAGGCGGGCGGGTACGCCATCCAGGAGACGGGCGACGCCTTCGTCCTCCGCATCGAGGGGGCTTGGGACAACGTGGTCGGGCTTCCGGTGGCGCTTGCCGACCGGCTGCTCGGGCAGCTCGGCGCGCCGCTTTCCGAATTCGAATAACAAGTGACAACAATACAAGGAGCAGCGTTCAACAAAAATGGCAAAAAGAACGATAGGGCTTGACATAGGGAGCCGCAACATAGTAGTCTACCTGGAAGGCAGGGGGATAATAGTCAACGAGAGCAACCGCATAGCTCTCGATATCAACACCAAGGAGGCGGTGTCCTACGGACACGAGGCGGCGGGACTTGCGCGCCGCACGCCGGGCAGCGTCCTTCTGATGAACCCCATTTTCGAGGGCAACATATCCGATCACGACGGCGTGATGATGATCCTCGACGAGATCTTCCGCGGGATCGGCATAAGCAAGCCGGAGATAATCCTCGCTATCGGCGCGGAGACCCACGACGCGGAAAAGCGGGCGCTCGCCGCCATGCTGATGGAGCTCGGCGCAAAAAACGTGTATTGCATCAACAAGCCGACCGCCTGCGCGCTCGGCTCCGATCTGGATCTTTCCAACAACCGCTCGATGATCTCGCTCAATATCGGGGCGGGCATCACCAACGTCGGGCTGATAAAGGGGTGCGTCACCCGCTTCGAGCAGTCGGTGAGATACGGCTGCAACAAGCTGGACGCGGCGGTCGCCGCCTTTCTCCGGCGGGAGCGCGGCGTGGCGGTCAGCGAGGAGACGCTTTCCGATATCCGCAAGAACGTAGGCTCGGTCCACGAGTCGTTCGACGAGGGCGAATACGGCATCGTCGGACGCGACCTTGTCACCGGACTTCCGGTCAGCCTCACGATCTCCTCGGCGGAGACGCGCGAGGTCATGCTCCCCATCGCCGAGTATATCTGCAAGGTGGTCGCCGCCCTTCACAACAGACTTCCCTCCGAGGTGAGGAACGACGTCACCGGGCGCGGACTGCTGCTGTCGGGCGGCGGCGCGCTGACCGGCGGAATAGACAAGCTGCTTGAGGAAAAGACGGGGCTCCCGGTCACGCTCTCTCCCCGCCCGATCGACTGCGTGATCGACGGCATCGGCGTCGCCATCGAGAACCGCGAGGTCTTCGGCGTGCTGATAAAGGAGATCTGAAATGGCGGAGAGCGGGACCGCGAAAAAGCTCCGCGCCGGGGCGATAGTCGCCCGGCTGGAGGAGGTCTATCCGGAGGCGGCGTGCGCCCTGCGGTATGAGGGCGAGCCGTGGAAGCTGATGGTCATGGGACGGCTCTCGGCGCAGTGCACCGACCTGCGCGTCAACGAGGTCTGCGCCGTTCTTTTCAAAGTCTTTCCCACCGCACGCGACCTCGCCGACGGCGAACTGAATAAGATAGAAGAAATAGTCCGCCCGTGCGGACTCTTTCGCACAAAGGCGAAAGATATCAAGGCGGAGTGCGCTCTGCTCTGCGGCAAATACGGCGGCGAGCTGCCCCGCGATATGGAAACGCTGCTCACCTTTCCCGGCGTCGGGCGCAAGATAGCAAATCTCCTGCTCGGCGACATCCACGGTCAGCCGGCGATAGTCGCCGACACCCACTGCATCCGCCTTTCGCGGAGGATGGGGCTGACCCCGGAGGGCGAGACCGATCCCGTCCGCACCGAAAAGGCGCTGCGCGAGCTGATCCCGCCCGAAAAGAGCAACGATTTCTGCCATCGACTGGTCATGTTCGGGCGCGAATACTGTCCCGCCCGGTCCCCCGACTGCGGCGTCTGCCCGGTCGCCGATCTATGTATGAAGAGGGTGTGAAGCTATGACTTGTTCCGAAAAAAACGGCTCGGTGACCGTCACCGGCGTTACCGGGCTCGATATATACCGGACCTTCGACTGCGGACAGTGCTTCCGCTTCGATCCCGACCCGGAGGGCGGGATCTCGGGGGTGGCGTTCGGGCGGTTCGTCCGCTTCGAACAGCCGGAGCCGGGAACGCTGATCGTCCACGGCGCGACCGCCGGGGATTTCGATGAGATATGGTCCCCCTTCCTCGACCTTTCGCGCGATTACGGCGAGTACGCCCGCGCGTTTGCGGACGATCCCACGCTGACCGCCGCCGCGAAAACGGCGGACGGCATACGCATACTCCGTCAGGACCCCTGGGAGACGCTCTGCTCGTTCATTATTTCGCAGAACAACAACATCCCCCGCATAAAGGGGCTGGTCGAAAGGCTGTCCCGGACCTACGGCGACCCCATCGACGCTCCGCGGGGAACGGCGTATTCCTTCCCGACCGCCGAGACGCTCGCCGCCGTCTCCGAGGAGGATATCTTCGCCTTGAAGACGGGCTTCCGCGCAAAATACATATCTGACGCCGCCCGCCGGGTCGCGTCCGGAGATATCTCGCTCGAAGCCGTGGCAAAGCTGCCGACGCCGGAGGCGGAAAAGGAGCTCTGCCGCATCAAGGGGGTCGGACCCAAGGTGGCGGCTTGCGCTCTGCTCTTCGGCTTCGGACGCGGCGACGCGTTCCCGGTCGACGTCTGGGTCCGCCGCGTGCTCGACGAGTATTATCCCGACGGCTTCGATATCGCCGCCCTCGGCGACAGCGCCGGTATAGCGCAGCAGTATTTGTTTTATTACAGAAGGTATGAGGTAAGGGAAGAAGTTCAAAAGCACACAAACGCCATTTCAAACGGTAGGGGCGGGGTCCCACCCCCGCCCTAAAGGATACAGTCAGCAACCGACTTCGTTTTCACGCTCCGCGAGCTCCTCATCCGTCTCGCTCCGCGAGCCACCGCCCCTAGGGGTCCCCGGCGGACCGAGGTCCCTCGAGGTCCGTGGGGAATTGGGTCCCCCGATGGGGAAGGCGACGGTAAACGCCGCTTCGTCGCACCCTACCCCGTAGGGCGGGGTTTTAACCCCGCCGCCTTCGAGGTCGTCCCACCCAACGCTGTCATTGCGAGGAGCGCCGGCGTGGCCGGACCAATAATTCCGCAGTATGCTCGGAGCGGACGTATCGCTTACATGCACGCTCCGCCGAGCGACGCGGCAATC
>JAFSSR010000066.1 GCA_017450885.1 Clostridia bacterium
AATCGAATTCATAGATCGAAACGTACCCGGAAGGAAGGTTGTTCCTCCTCATGTTTATCCTCGCCCAACGTTGGGCCTGATCGAGAGAAGTGGTGGCATAGAAGCCGACGCCGAAGTCGAGATAGACCTCGCCTTTCCGAATCTCCGGAAATTCAACAAGATCGGTGCTTCCGTGATAGAGTATCATCCCAGTCCCTCCAATACTTTCGTGATTTTCTTCTGCTCGAGCTTCAACGCCGAGAGCATCTTTTCGTAGTGCCTGCGCCGTTCGATCTTTGCTCTCAGCTCTTCGACGGCCGCCGGGTCTTTGCCGACGTATTCGTCGCAGACCTTCCCGTCCTTGCGATATTTCAAATAATAATATTCGTTTTTGCGGCAGATAAGCGAGCCCTTGGGCAGCTCGGAAATAAGCGCCTCGTATTGTTCTATCATCTGCCGGTTCCTTTCCGCCTCGGTTTTTACAACGGAATCTATCAGCATGTTCATCACCCGATAATATTATACCACACTATTTGCAGGATATCAATATTTTGTGTGATATTTATTGCAGCGTAATAATACATACTTACGAAAATGATATGCATTGCGCCGCGGGCGGGAGCGCGGCAGATCTGCGGGGCGGGGCAAGCATCCCGATTAGAAGATTATCCTAAAAACATTTTACTGAAATATTGAAAAATATTAATAAAGCGTAAACAAATCGCAACTTTTTCCAAAAAATTCAAAAAAGCATTGATATTGATTTAATAATGTGATAGTCTTAAACAAAAACGCCGAAATGAGGCGTAAGCCGCGCGGGACCCGGAAAAGCGCGGCGCATCCAATTATCAAAGAGGTATTTGTTATGAAAAAGAAGATCGGCAAGATCCTGTGCGTCCTGCTCGCCTCCCTTATGCTTGTCGGCACGCTGCCGGCGGCCGCTTTCGCGGAAGAGAACGACGCTGTTTCGCTTGAGTACGGCGAGTATGATTTCAACAAGATCTCCAATCCGAGCGCGGGCTCGGGCGAGCCTGACGGCATCAACACCGACGACTCCACCGGCTTCGGCGCCAACCGCCTGAACAGCTACGCCTGGGCGGTAGCCAGCCGCGGCGATTACATCTACATCGGCACCAACCGCACCCTTTTCGGGTCCGCTCTCAACGCGGTCTCCGAGGTGGTCCACGCTCAGAATGAGAACATCACCATGGAGATGATGGGCAAGGTGGTCGACTTTGTCAGCGGCGGCGACGTTCCGGTCAATCTCGATGAAGAGGATTACATCCCCCAGATCATCAAGTTCGACGTCAACAACGGCTCCACCGAGGTCATCTACCAGCCCAACACCGAGCGCGGCGACGACGGCGTTCTTTACTACACCGACATGGACGGCAATCTGCTTCCCGCGGCGGACGTCGCGTCCGAGACCGCTTCCTACCGTTCGGTGATCGAGCTCAACGGCAATCTCTACTTCGGCTCCCTCGGCGCCAATATGCTCCAGCTCGTCCGCGTCGACGAAGAGGACAACGCGAAGGTCGTATTCCAGACCATCGGACTTGTCAGCAGCCTCCGCGCGTGCTGCAAGTACGGCGAGGGTGAAAACGAGACCATATTCTTCGGCGGTCAGGACACCACATATATCCCCTGGCTGCAGTACAGGGCGGATCCCGAGAACGCGGGCGACAACGTCCTTCCGATAGTCATCCGCCGTCTCGATCCCGCCACCGCGGGGACCGATCACGAAGACTGGAGCGGTATGATCGCCGACTTCCGCGACTTCGGTCAGTACGCTCGCGCCAACGTCTATTCTGCCGGCGGCGGAAACGTATGGGACCTCTGCAGCTATAACGGCAAGGTCTATCTCGTTCTCGCGTTCGACAGAGGCTGGGCGCTCTTCCGCGGCGAAGAGGTCGGAGACTCCGATCCCGACGCCAACGAATTCGGCTGGAAATGGACCGAGATCGTCGGCGACGACAGCATCTATTCATACCCGCTCGCCATGGACGAAGAGGTCGGCGAGCTGAACGAGCAGTACCGTCAGGAATTCGGCTGCTCCGAGTTCGCTCCCAACCTTGTCGGCGCGGGACTTCTCGAATCCACCGCCACTCCTTACGTTTACAACGGCAAGATGTACATCGGCTCCTTCGACAACGCCACCGCGATCCAGTCGGAGACGGTCATCAAGGCGCTTACCAAGCTGCAGTACGTCATGAACTTTAAGCAGACCGGGAGCTTCGGTCCCTCGCTTTCGCAGATCTTCGGACCCATGTACGAGGTCCTGACCCATCCTCAGCACGTCTGGGTGATGGATGAGAACGAGGAGATCACCCCCGTCGACAGCGCAAACGAGCTGCTCGAAAACACCACCGTCGACTATGTATGGCGCTTTGTCGAGCATGACGGCAAGCTGTACACCGGGACCTTCGATTCCTCCACGGCGTACAACTACTTCCTCGATTTCGATATCAAGAACCTGACCAGGCTCTTTCAGCAGAGCGGCGTCGAGCCTTCCGATGAGTTCAACGCCATGAAGGACGGCACCTTCGCCGACAGCCTGCTCGCCGAGTGGAAAACGCCTTCGGCGCGCGGAGCCAACCCCGCCGACGCCTCCCTCAAGAGCGCGGCTGTCAAGGCTTGCGACGGAATTGAAAAGTTCCTCAACGGTGAAGAGACCGTAGAGGCTCTCCTCTCCGATATGACCGAGCTTCAGAACGCCCGCGGCGCGGTCTCCCTCCGCGGAGCCTCCCCCGCGACTCCCTCGCGCGTGATCTCCATTATAGACGAGCTCCTCGCCTCTTTCGACGTGGAGGGCCTCACCTACTGGGCTGAAGCGAGAAAGCTGGTCAGGAACGCCGAGCACGGCTTCGATCTCTTCGTCACCGAGGACGGCGAGAGCTGGGAAGCTCTTGTAAGAGACGGCTTCGAGGATCCGTACAACTACGGCGCCCGCACCTTCACCGTCTGCAACGGCGAGCTCTACGTCGGGACCGCCAACCCCTACTACGGCGCGCAGCTCTGGCAGGTCTGCGACCGCGGTCACGACTGGGAAGAGCCGGTCTACGAATGGGCGGAAGACTACAGCTCCGCGTACGCTTACCGCGTCTGCCTGAACGATGAAAACCACGTCCAAAGCGAGGAAGGGGTCGTCACCTCCGCGATAACGCGCTATCCCACCGTCTTCAACGAGGGCGAGATCACCTATACCGCGACCTTCGAAAACCCCGACTTTGAGACCCAGGAGGTCAGACTTTCGGTCTCCAGACTCGAGTCGATCACCGACGGTCTGCCCTGCGGCGAGGACGACTGCCCCGGCGCAAAGTTCGCCGATATGCCTTCCAAGAGCCACTGGGCTCACGACCCGATCGACTGGGCGATAGTCAATAATATCACCGCGGGCACAACCTCCACCACCTTCAGCCCGACCGCCGCCTGCACCAGAGCGCAGGTCATGACCTTCATCTGGAGAGCCGCCGGCAGTCCGGAGCCTATCTCCCGCGACAATCCCTTCACCGACGTTGCGGACAACGCCTACTACCTCAAGGCGGTGCTCTGGGCGGTCGAGAACGGCATAACCGCCGGCACCACCCCCACCACCTTCAGCCCGAACGAAAAGTGCACGAGGGCGCAGGCGATCACCTTCATCTGGAGAGCGGCGGGCAGCCCGGAAGCTGAAAGCGACTATCCCTTCACCGACGTCAGCCCCAACGCGTACTACTATACCGCGGTAGCGTGGGCGATCGAGAACGACGTCACCGCCGGCATGAGCGCCACCATGTTCTGCCCCAACGACACCTGCATGAGAGCCAGAGTCCTGACCTTCATCTATCAGGCGGTCATGAACGGTTAATCGGTATAAAACGCAAAATTATATAAATCAAAAAACCACCGGTCCGACCGGTGGTTTTTTTGATCGACGGACAGCGGCGAGATCCTGCCGTGATCCGTCCGAAAACGATTTTTTATATTCTTTTATTTCTGCTTGGCGGCGTATATCTCAATGAAATTCTTTAATATCACGGCGGCCTGCGCGCGCGTGGCGTTCGTCTTGGGCGACAGCGCGGTATCGGAGGTGCCGGAGATAAGGCCTTCGGCGACAGCCCATCTGACCGCGTTCGCCGCCCAGCCGCTTATCTGTTTCGCGTCGGTATATTTTCCGAGATCGGCGGAAGCCGATACGTCATAGCCTTTTGACTTTGCGTACGCAAAGAAGAACGTCGAGAGCTGCTCGCGCGTTACGGGTGAGTTCGGAGAGAACGTCGTCTCGCTCGTTCCGCCGGTCACGTTGTCCTCGACAGCCCACTGGACCGCCTTTGCATACCAGGCGCCGGAGCTTACGTCGCTGAATTTGCCGTTGTATTTGTACTCCTTAAGTCTGTCGCCGACAGCCGTGCGCGCAAGGATCTGAACGAACATCGCGCGGGTCAGGGGGGCTTTCGGAGAAAACGTATTTTCGCCGGTCCCGGTAATATAACCGTGAGCGCTGCACCAGAGCGCGGCCTCGGTATACCAGGTCCCCTCCGGAACGTCAATAAATACGTTATTGCGGATCACCGGCAGCGTGGTGGGGCAGTCGAGGCTACCTATCAGGAGCGCGCCGGACGACAGACCGTCGCATAAGAAATAAACAGGTTTTTTGCCGTTTACCGCGTAATCGGCGGAAGCGATGGCAAATCCCTCGTAATTCGACTCGGCGTCGAGCTCGGACGGCGGATCGACGAGGATCCTGCCGGGCTCTCGCGTTCCGTTGAATACCAGCGTCACGGAAGTATTCAAACAAGTGTCGTCAGCCTTCGCCCAAAGGATGTGGTCGGCGTCGTCGTAAGCAAGGCTCATGACTTTGCCCATACCCGTGTCGATATCGGCGATCTGCGTGAACGAACCGTCCGGATAAAGTATATAGGCGTAGACGTGCCCGTTTTGCTCAAGACCGACGAAAAACACGCCGCCCGCGACCGCGTCCGGATAATCCGACGCCCGCAGCGCCGCGCATTTCTTCGTATCGTACAGCTTGCCCTCAAGCTCGCCGAAGGGAACGAATTCGATCGACTCGATACCTCTGTTCGGGTCTACGACCGGAAGCGTGCTTCCGATATCCCATTCCTGAACGGCGGGGATGTCGGTCTCGTCTGTGTTAAGATCCGCCTTGAGGATCGTGTTTCTTGATCTTCCCACGGAATTGTCGCGCTCGGCGGCAATATAGACGTATCCCTCTCCGTCCACCGCGATGCCCTCCGCGTCAGGATCGCCGTAGCCGTCTTTGTAGAGGATATATTTCGGGCTGTCCGACGTCAGGGACGACATGGTCAGGCTCCCGTCTTCAGCGGCGTCAAGCACCCAGACCGCGCCTTTTTTGTTGTCGCAGACGTAGAGCTTCCCGTCCGCGAAGTCCAGTCCCGAGCTGTCGGAAAAGAAGGTCGCCGTGTTGTCAAAGGTCACGACCGACTGCTCGCCCGGCCAGGCGACCGCGCTTGAGGCGGTGATCGGGATCGCGACGGATCCCAGAACCAATATAAGCGCCAGCGCCTTTGCCAGAGTTCTTATTGATGTGATTTTCATAGTCGTTTCTCCGTTCAGTCTGATTTGATGACGCTCCCCGTGCGGTAGGACTCAAAGGCGGTCCCCGCCAGCCCCGTTACCTTCAAAAACCGTTCGTATGCCGCAGGCCGAGCCGCCTTGCCGTCAATCGCGTCGGCGGGGTCTCGCGGCGATCGTGAAGGTCGCCGCCGGTCTGCGGGACGGGGAACTCTTTGATTATTTAAAAACCTATTTAAAAGCCGAAGATCAGATCATGCCTTTGTATGCCGCCTCGATCATTTTTGTCAGAGCGGCGCCGTCGTATACGGAGCATCCGGGATAATGCTCTCCCTTCATAAACTGCGCGAGCGGAAGAGGGAGCGACCGTCCTGCCGGAAGCTCGACGGTCTCGCCGCCGGTCTGCGGGCTGCACTTTTTGATCCCGTCGTTATAGGTGCAGACGAAGCCCTTCTCGCCGTATACTTCGAACGCCGACGGAGCGCCGCCGCAGACCGAGCTGCACTCGTTGACGGCGACCGCGCCGCCGGGAAAGAGCATCAGCGTCGCCGCGTTGTCCTCTACGCGATCAATATTCTTTGCGAGCGCGGACGGATTCTCGCAGGCGACCCCTCCGAGCGAAACGCAGGAGATCGGCATACCGAGGATCTGACGGATCATATAAAATCCGTGCGCTCCGTGATCCGCGATCACGCCGCCGCCCGTCTCGGCGCGATTATAAAAATGCGCCGGTATATGATCTTCGCTCGAGCCGGAATGACAGTATCTGAACCGGACAAAATTGATCTTGCCGAGCTCTCCGCTTTCGGCGACGGATACGACCGCCATACGGTTGGCGATATACTTCTGCTCGAATTCGAGCGTCAGCTCCACGCCGTTTTCCTCGACGGCATTTATGATCTTTTCGCACTCTTCGGAAGTCGGCGCGAGCAGCTTTTCACAAAATATCTTCTTTTTCGCGTTCGCCGCGGCTATGACGTCGCCGCAGTGATCGCTCGTCGCGGAACATATGATCACGCCTTCGGCGCCGCTCGCGAGAAGGTCTTCTCGTGAATTAAAACGCGGGATATCTATATCGCGTAAAAAATCTTCGGCGAGCGCGTCGTTCTTTTCGTAAAAACCGATCACTTCGCCGTATTTCATCGCGCAACGAACGTGATATTTCGTGTGGACGTGCCACACGCCGAGCACAGCGATCCTCATAGCCGCTTACCGTCAGAAGCGGATGACGCTTCCGGTGCGGTCGGACTCGAAGGCGGTCTCCATCAGCTTCATTACCTTCAGAAGCTGTTCGTGAGTCACGATCTGATTAGCCTTGCCGTCAAGCGCGTCGACGAGATTGCGGTAGAAATCGTGAACGTCGCTGTCGATCAGCGGGATGGGGAACTCTTTGATCGTGTCGTCGGTACGCGGCGCCATGGTCTTGGTTATGCCCGCAGCGGTCTTGATCGGGACGACGTCCTTTTCTTCCCAGTTGGTGCAGCGGACGATCTTGCCCTGGGTCAGATCCCACGGGGTCGAGAGAGTGCCGTTTTCGCCCTGGACGTACCAGCGGGGCAGCTCGATGAAGTTGGAGGTCCCGACCTCGACGCATACGCGGACGCCGCCCTCCAGCATCATGATCATATGGAACCCGTCGTCGACTTCGGCGTTGGTGACGTGATCCATAGTCGCATATACAGACTCGATCTTCCTGTCGGGGAGAAGCGCGTTGACTATCTGGTCGAGCAGATGGACCCCCCAGTCGAGCATCATTCCGCCGCCGTGCTCCTTCTTTCCGCGCCAGTCGCCGGGGATGCCGCGCGAGCCATGAACGCGGGACTCGATGTTGAACACCGGACCGAGGGCGCCGTCCGCGATCACCTTCTTGACCGAAAGGAAGTCGCCGTCCCAGCGTCTGTTCTGGTGGGTGGTGAAGATCACGCCGTTGCGCTTCGACGCCGCGATCATCTCCTCGAGATCGGCGGAAGACACGGTCACCGGCTTTTCGGTCACGACGTTGTGACCGTGATCCATAGCCGCGATGGCAAGCGGCTTGTGCATGTCGTTTTCGGTGGCTATGACGACGACGTCGACGCGCCTGTCGGCAAGGACCTCCTCAAAGCTCGAATAGGTGTTGATCCCTTTGTGTTCGGCGTATTCCATACACTCCTTGCGAATGTCGTATACTCCGATCAGATCGCAGACCTCGCGTCTTCTTATCATGTGGGCGTGCCATCTTCCCATTCCGCCGAATCCGACGATCGCTATGTTTTTCTTACCGTTCATACCGTTTATCGCGCATACCGCGCGAACCTTCTTTCGAGAAAAATCTTTGATAATTGTATTATACCGCTTTTGTTAAAAACTTAAAAGCGTTATCTATATATTAATATAAAATGAGCGAAAATGCAAGCCCGAATACAATATAATCGCCGCGTTTGTTAAAATAAATCCGATTTACCGGGTCAGAGACCCTGACTGCCTTACCTTTCGGCGGCTCGGTCGGGGCAATGGCGTGCGAAAAACGCCGAAGGATCGCGCCGCTTTTACGGATCGTGACGGATTTGGGAACTATTTTTAAGAATATAAAAATACCGGCGATCGCTCGTCGGTCTGACTCTATGCTAAATAAATGTGGGGGTAGTTATCAAATAACGGAATTGAGTTTTTTCATTCAAAAAATCAACGGGACTTTTATCGGATTGAAGAGAACTATATGGTTAAGCATACCATGTGCGGTCTGCAGATCCGATCGAAAAATATTGACTGCGTATGAAAACGGTGGTACTATAATTATGCGATCGCAAAGGAGGAAGTCAATGTATTACATAATATATATCATCGCATATACGCTGTGCGTGATCGCATTTATCACTTATATTAAAAGACCGGATAAAAAAGAGATGCAGAAATTTGGCCGCGTTCTTGTCGGAGCAGAGCGCAAGGCGTCAAAGCTTGACCGTCAGAGCCGAAAAAAACGCGTTCAGGCACTCACGGCGTGGGATCGCTTTATTTATAAATTGTGGGTCGCGGTCCAACTTACAATGATAATAGGAATGCCTGTTCTTTTTATCGGCGGAAAG
>JAFSSR010000067.1 GCA_017450885.1 Clostridia bacterium
ATAGTAATCAAAATTATACTACGACACAGTAACAGCCGGATGTTCACGCACCCGGCTGTTAGGTTTTTCAAAATGAATATTCAATTAGTGGATTAGCCTGATCACGAAGTATCATCTATAAAAACAGCCTAAACCTGCAGATCCCGGCGTAGTCCTCACGGACGATGATCTCCTCAGGAAATATCGGCAGCCACTTGCGGTCAAAGGATGTCGTGCCGAAATAGGCGTTGAAGTTATCTACGGGAAGAACTACCCAATCGCCGTCCTCCGGCTTGTTGGCGAGATAATACTTCGCCAGAGTCAGGATCACGTTCTCCCGCTTTTTGTTCTGAAGCGTGTCCTTCAGTTTTTGCTCCGTTTCGGCGGGCAGTTCAAAATCCTTGTTCTTCAGCGGCCCTTCCTCTTTCGCTTCGGCTATGATATCCGTAAATCGCCTCACCCATCCCTTTGTCTTTCGGGAATACATTGACGCCTGATACTGCATCACGCGGTCGCACCACGCGGCGTCAAAACCGTGCGCGAGGATATCGGCGCTGTCAATAGTCGTCGGATATACCTTGTCGGTGTTGTCGAGCACGGTGTCAACTACGTTGTGAACGTGATTGTGAAACCATCCCGCGCCGTCCTCGCCGACAAGCTCCGGGATTTCACCGTGAAGCTCCGGAAAGCTGACGCGATCCTGCCCCGGGGTACGCTTCTTCGGCTGCTTGCTCGCCGGCAGACTGCACCACGCCTTGAGCGCGCGCTCTGCGCGGTCGACATCAGGCTTGTCCGTCTGCCACATATAGCCCCTTGCAAGTATGGTGAACACACGTGTCCGTCCGTCAAACTTTTTAAGCATATCGAATGTAAAACGACCGAGATAGGCGGTGTCGCGCTTGTTCTTTATCTCGTATTCGGGGAAGGTCGTGTACGCTATGAATTCTTCTATCTCATTCAGCATGGTGATCACCTTTCTTTCAGGGCGTTTACCGCCACGCGGTCGAGCAGCACGTCCAGAGCAAAGCCGCGCTCTTCCAGCGCCACGGCGCACATAAGAGCGGTATCGGGGTCGATACGCTCGTTAAGATAAAGCCTTGTTCGGCTTGCCGCCAGGTCACGGTAGTCCTTGCTCCTGCCCTTGAGATAATGCCTGATAATATCGTTGACCAGCTCGCTGTCCGTGTCGGTGCGGACGGCGTTTTTCTTTCTCTCCTCGGAAACGTACATATCGTCGAGGTCGGCTATGATATCGGACAGGATACGGAAACCGAAGCTGCGGAAATCCGCAAAGAGGTCGAGATATTCGTGCTGGTCGTACGGCAGATAAGTTAAGAGGAAATCCTCACGCTCGTCCCCGTTCATTAGCTGCCAATTTTCACGGTCGAGAGCTTCGCGGAGAAGGTGGATCTCTTCCGCGCTCGAATTCTGGAATACGCCGTACAACTCGTCGGTCGGATATTCTTCCTCCTGTGAGCGTGAAAACAGGATGCGGTCGATATCGCTGCGTCTGGTCATCTGCTTTGTTTGTATCCTGCTGACGCGGATCCGGCGCAGCGCCGTTTCGTAATCTTTGATAACGGAAGCAATGAATTCAAGATCCTTGGGATCGAGCTTTTTCGTCCACCCGCTGTTTTGGGCGAAGGCGAAAAGCTCGGAGTCCTTTGCGGGTCTCGGCTTGAGCTTCTTGGTCTTCTTTTTGAGCATTAGGGCGTAATAGGGCAGCTTTTCCACGTTGGAGCTGACGCTGTCCCAATCGACTGTAGAAAAGAAGAATTTGAGTTTTTCTTTTACGGTCGGTTCGTACCATTCGCGCCCGTCCTTGCTCCGAATGATGTATTTGTATCTCAGGAACGGACTGCGCGGGACGAGCGAGACAAAGAATCCGACGTATTCGTCGATGATCGGCTTTATCCCGCTTTTCGCGGAGTCGATCTCCAGTCCGGTAAGTATCTCGAGCGTTTCGGTCTCCTCCGTCATCTGCTTGCGCAGTTCGGAAGTCGAGTTTTCATTGTATGCGATGATACTGCGGTTGAACGCCGCGTTGCAGATCAGACCGATCCGCTCGTCAAAGGTGGAGCGTACCGTCTCAAAGCGCGCCTCCCAATCGTTCGCGTCCCTGATCTGAGGCGCGGCGGACGGGATGTGCAGGACGGGTATCTGAGCGGACATATAGTCGAACGCGATGCCGGAATAGTTGCGCGCGACGCACCTGTTCATCAGGGAATCCGCGACGGTCTTGATCTTGTCGCCGTCAAAGTCGGCGCCGCCGAGACGCTCGGGAATGAGAG
>JAFSSR010000068.1 GCA_017450885.1 Clostridia bacterium
AAACCGGGCGACACCGGCATAGTCAAGACCCAGTACGGCTATCACGTCATTTACTTTGTAGGCGACGGCGACACTGCCTGGAAATCCGCCGTCAGAGATGATCTTCTTAATGAGGATATGAACGCGCTCGTCACCGGATATGCCGAAAAGTACGAGGTCAGCTTCGACAGAGAACTGCTCTATAAGATCTCCGGCTTTACCGCGTACTCTAAGGAAGCTCCCGCTTCCTCCAAGCCCGCCGTCACCACCGGCGTGGACGACGATACCACCGCCGCTCCCGACGATACCGCGGCAGATCCCGGCGATACAACCGCCGCTCCCGACGATACTGCGACAGATCCCGACGATACCGCGACAGATCCCGACGATACCACCGCCGCTCCCGACGATACTGCGGCTGCTCCCGACGATACCGTGTCAGAGCCATCCGGAGATGTGACCACCAACGGCTGATCCCATTTATAATATACAAAACCGGAACGGTTATCCGTTCCGGTTTTTGCTTTTCCCGATTATTATTATTGACATATCATTTTATTAGTAGTATAATCTACGGATGGTACCGCTCTGTCAGCGCGGACATTTTTATGAAACGGTAGACTGAAATGGCAAAAAGACAAAAACTGCTCGGGATTATTATGGTACTTGCCGCCGGTACGATGTGGGGAAATACCGGCCTGTTCGTCAATCTTCTTTCAAAACGCGGCGCAAGCGCGATGACTATCAGTATGTTGAGACTGGTATTCACCTTTATTTTAATGGCTCTTTTCATATTGATTTTCGACAGAAGCTTCTTTAAAGTCAAACTTCGCTGTATCCCGTATTTCGTGCTTACAGGAGCCGTAGGCATGGTGGGAAGCAGTCTGTTTTACTTTTACGCCATACAGCAGACCTCTATGGCTCTCGCGGCGGTCCTGATGTACACCTCGCCGACTATCGTCATGCTTTTGTCGCTCGCGGTGTTCAAGGATAAGTTCACCTGGAGGCACGTAGTTTGCTGTTTGCTCGCGTTCTTCGGTGCTGCGCTCGCCACGGGGCTTGTTTCGGGAGGATTCGTATATTCTCTGACCGGCGTTATGTTCGGCTGTCTCGCGGGAGCGAGCTACGCGTTGTACAGCGTCGGATCCGGTCTCGCCCTGCGGCACGGAGTCAGCCCGATGACCATTTCGCTGTACTCCTTCGCCTTCGCTTCAGTAACGATACTGATAGTAGGCGATATACCCGAGCTTTTCCGTACCGTCGCCGCCGATCCCGTGATAATCCCGATCTCGATCGGTCAGGCGGTCGCCACCTGCCTTTTGCCTTACGTTTTATATACGCTCGGCATACGGTTTACGGGACCGTCCAACGCGTCCATTATGTCGACTATCGAACTTGTAGTCGCCACGCTGCTCGGATTTTTCGTGCTTGGCGAAAAGCTCAGCCTTATCGGTGTTCTCGGAATGCTTCTGGTCATCGGCTCGATAGTGATCCTGAACCTTCCGCATAAAAAAGCGGAGGATAAAGAGGGGACGCCGGATGCCACGGCGGACGAAACGTCCGACTAAAATTGATGAAAATAATAAAT
>JAFSSR010000069.1 GCA_017450885.1 Clostridia bacterium
AGTTCCTTATGTTGTCACGATTGTACGACATATACTTTTCCCTTTTCGAGGTCGGTTATCCTTTACGAAATCTCATGACCATCACCGCGGTCTCCGCCCTGGTCGCGTTAGAGCGCGGGATCAGCCTCTTATCCTTGGTGCCGCTCAATATCCCGATCCTGCACGCCCATTTCATAGCTTTCAAAGCCCAGGAATGTATTTCGTCCGCGTCGGTAAAGCCGGAAAGATCGGCGTCGAGCATATTGCCGTATTTAAAATATCCCGCCAGCTTCCAGAGCATTACGGCAAGCTGTTCGCGCGTGACGAAATCGTTCGGTCCGAATTTGCTCGCGCTGTATCCGCTTGCAATACCGTTTTCCTTCGCCCATTCGACAGAGTTGTGATACCAGGTCCCCTGTTTTACGTCCGCGAAGGTCGCCTCTTCCGAATAACCGGACAGATTGGCGTTAGCCATCTTGCCGATAACGGTCACCGCCATCGCGCGGGTCAGCTTGTCGTTCGGCGAAAACGTAGTGAGCGAGGTGCCGGTCATAAGCCCGTATTTAAAGCAATCGTACACGGCGTCGTGATACCACTTCCCCTCAGGAACGTCGGTGAATTTCTGTTCGCCGAACAGAGCCTGCACGGTCACGTCTTCCGATGCGTGGAAGGTGTATTTTACAGAAGTGGAGACGCGCTTTCCGTTGACATACCATCCGCGGAAGGGTTCGCCTGCGTTTGCGGAAGCGGTCAGCGTTATGCTTGTCCCTATGGAGGCTATGCTCGTGTCGGCGAGCCATCCGCTGAACTGATAAGCGAAATTATGGCTGTTGAAGATAGCCGACCTCGCCGAGAGCTGAGCGCTCCTTTGAGCGGTCAAAGGACTTGCCGATACCGAGCCGTTGCCTACCGCCTGATATCTGACGTAACAATACTTTACGGGAAGGGTCTGCGAGACCGGAACGAACGAAGCGAACAGTTTGGCGTTGTTGATCCTGTTATTGTCTCTTATTTCATACATCGAACTATCCGCCGCGGGGACGCCGAAATAGAGATGTCTGTTTTTTCCGCTCGACTTATACACGCTGTTGTCCGACTGCGGATCGAAAATATAAGCGACGCCGTCCAAATATATCTCGACCCACATATGGTCGTAGGTCGTCCTGCCGGTGTGCTGTTTTCCCCAGCGAATGTACGCGTCAAGTCCGATCGCGCGGGCGATTATGGCGTAAGCCGATGAAAAATTGTCGCAAACCCCCTCTTTTTCAAAAAGCGGATCGTAACCGAAGTATACGGCGTAGAAGGACACCGGGCAGGGATAATGAGAGTCGAAATCGTAGTAGGGATAATACTCTAAATTGCTGTCGTATTTGACGTTGTAAACCAGCCAGTCGTAGGCGGCGAGCATCAGCTCGTAGGTCGATGTCGAGGTCTTGCGGAACTCGGCGAGCAGCGAAGCAACCTTTTGATCCATCGTGCGGAACCCCGTCTTTTGCGGATACAGTTCCGCGCTGTTAAGCAGCTCTTCTATCGAAGCCGCGTGAGCTTTAAGCGGCACGAGCTGAACGCAAAAGATCAGCGCGAGCATTACCGCGGCGCATCCTTTAAGAATTTTGGAAAACTTCATATATAACGCCCGGAAGGGCTTCCTTTCGATCATATTCCTTTTTTATTCACAAATAATTAGGCATTTTATATTATAACATATTTTTCGACTTCTTGTCAAGTTTACCGCCTGTCCGGGAGTAAAAATACGGAGCGCAGTTTTCGCTCTTTTTTATGTTACTTGACTAAAATCGCACAAAGGGGTTGAAATGTACGGTTTATTATGCTATACTTTAATAGACAATGCGTATTTGTCGGTTATGTTGCCGTTTGCGGGTACAAGTCCGGTTTTATTGCCGCCGCGCACGGCTGAATGGGGATAAAAAATGGATTTTGAATTCGACACGACTGTTCCGAAGCGGAATAAGTTTTTTTTCGCGCTGTATTTGTTTTTCAAGCGCGTTTTTGATATTTTCGCTTCGGTCATCGGCACCGTGCTCCTCTCCCCGCTTTTCCTCGCCATTGCGATAGCGATCAAAGCTGACGACGGCGGCCGGGTCTTTTACAAACACGAGCGCGTCGGGTATAAGGGCAAAAAGATCTTCATTTACAAGTTCCGCAGTATGCGCGAGGACGCAAACGAAAACCTCGAAAGCGTTCTTACCCCCGAACAGCTCGAGCAGTACCGCACCGAGTATAAGATCGACAACGATCCGCGCATAACCCGCGTCGGTTCTTTCCTTCGCAGGACCAGCCTTGACGAGCTGCCGCAGTTCATCAACATAATCATGGGCAGCCTCAGTCTTATCGGTCCGCGTCCGCTTGTCGAGAAAGAGCTCGAGATGTACGGCGACGCGAAGGACAAGCTCCTTTCCGCAAAACCCGGACTTACCGGTTATTGGCAGGTCTACGCCCGCAACACCGTCGGATACGAGAACGGAGAACGCCAGAAGATGGAGCTTTACTACGTCGATCACCGTTCGCTTTTATTTGATACGAAGCTCTTTTTCAAGACCTTTGTCTCTGTTATCAAAAAGACCGGAGCAAAATAATATCGTATGGATATAAACGAAAAGGTCACCGTTTCGGTGATCATCCCGATGTATAACTGCTCGCCCTACTTCGACGAGACTGTCTCATCGGTATTGTCCCAGTCTTTCACCGACTGGGAGGCGATCTGCGTAGACGACTGTTCTGCCGACGACAGCTATGAAAAAGCCCTCTCATACGCAAAAAAAGACTGCCGCATAAAGGTCTATAAAAACGAAAAAAACGTCGGGCCGTCTCTCACCCGTAATTTCGCGCTCGAAAAATGCTCGGGAAGATATATCGCCTACCTCGATTCCGACGATATCTGGATGCCCGAAAAGCTGCAGAAGCAGATCGGCTTTATGGAGCGCACCGGCGCCAAGGTGTGCATAACGGATTATCAGACGGTGGAGGAGGACGGGACCTATCGCAACACGGTGCACGTCCCGGAACGCACTCCGTACAGGAAGCTCCTTTCCAACACGCTCACCTGCTCGCACACCATCCTTATCGACACCGACGCGGTCGACAGATCGCTTTTGATAATGCCGGACATCAGGGCGGGTCAGGATTTTGCGACCTGGCTGCAGATCACCCGCGCAGGCTTCGACATCTACGGTCTGAACGAGCCGCTCGCCAAATACCGCAGGCACGGCGGGTCGATCTCTTCAAACACTGCGTTTGCCGTAAAATGCACGTGGAGGGTATACCGCGACTATGAGAAGCTGCCGCTTCCCCGCGCGCTTTGGCATTTCTTCGGCTACGGTTTGAGAGCCGTAAAGAAAAGACTGCCGCGTAAAAAATACCGGTCGTAAACCTAAAGAACAAAGAAAAATGACGCCGAAATATCGGCGTCATTTTTCTTTATTGCGGTTTACTGATCTTCCACGTTTTCCTCGTTATTGAGAGCCTGACCTATCTTATACACGTCGCCTGCCCCCATGGTGAGGATCAGGTCGCCGGGGCGGGCGTTTTCGCGGATATAGTTTTCTATCTCTTCAAATGAAGGAAGATAGATCGCGCCGTTCCCCGCGGCTTTCGCAAGGTCCTCCGAAGATATGCCGAAGGTGTTGGTCTCGCGGGCAGAGTAGATATCGGCGAGTATCAGCCGGTCGGCGTCTCCGAAGGCGCGGGAGAACTCGTCGAAAAGTCCGGCGGTGCGGGAATAGGTGTGGGGCTGGAAAATGCACCAGACGCGCTCGTAGCCCTGTCTGGAAGCGCCTTCAAGCGTTGTTTTTATCTCTTTCGGATGGTGGGCGTAATCATCGTATATCTCGATGCCGTTGTAGCTTCCCACGCGTTCCATACGCCTGTGCGCCCCCTTGAACTCGGCGAGGCCGCGGGATATGCTTTCAAAGTCTATCCCGGACAGATCGGACGCCGCGGCGGCGATAAGCGCGTCGAGCACGTTGTGGCTGCCCGGAACCCCGAGCTTGATGTGTCCGAGAAGCCCGCCCCGCTTTTCGATATCGAATTCACCGAAGCCGCGCTCATACGAAATGTTGACGGCGCGGTAATCGACGTCATCGCTTTCTATCCCGGCCTTGACTAGTTTCCCGCCGTAGCCCTCGCAGGCGACGCGCACGCGCGCGTCGTCCCAGTTTACAAGAGCGCACGGCGCGAGAGATATATACCTCTTGAATGAGTCTATCGTCTGTTCCATCGAGAGGAAATAATCGACGTGATCGCGATCTATGTTGAGAACGACCGCGACGGTGGGAAGGAACGAGAGGAATGAGTCGGTATACTCGCACGCCTCAAAGATAAAGTGCCTGCTTCCGCCAACGCGGTAAGCCCCGCCTTCAAGGACCTTGAGCTCCGCCCCGTTCACTATGGTCGGATCGACCGCGCTCTCCATGAATATCTGCGAAAGCATCGAGGTGGTGGTGCTCTTGCCGTGCATCCCGGCGACCCCTATGCGGTTGACGTAACGCTGCATTATGTATCCGAGGAATTCCGCGCGTTTTATAAGCGGTTTTCCGGTCGCGGCGGCGTGAGCCATTTCGGGATGATCCGGCTTCATCGCGGCGGTATAAATGACCGCGTCGGCGAGATCGACCGCGCCTGTCGACGGCTCGTAATCTATCGCTATCCCCGCGTTCTCGAGTTTTTCGGTCAAAGAGGAACGGGATTTGTCGTATCCCGTGACCTCAAATCCGCGGTCGAGCGCGATCATGGCAAGCGACGACATACTTATGCCGCCTATCCCTATAAAACGCAGTATTTTCGCCTTTTCAAAAATTTTGTCGAGTTCTTCTATCTTCATTTTTCGCTTATCTCCGTGGGAATACGCCCCTGAATTCGGTCATGTCTTTCGTTTCGTAACACTTTTTGCCAAAAAATGTATAAAATTCACAGAAAATACACGGATTATTAATAAAATCCATGGGATTTATTTACATTCTATTAAAAATATGCAATTATAATCTAAATAGCATTTGTCATGCTAAAGTTTTAGCATAATACAACGCAAAATATCTTAATTGAGGAAATGCTTATGGTTATCACCGACATCAAAATCAGGAAATTCTTTAACGATGACAGTCCTATGAAAGCTATTGCCTCGGTCACCTTTGACGATCAGCTTGCCTTACACGACATCAAAGTAATCAACGCGAGAGATAAACTCTTTATCGTAATGCCAAGCCGCAAAAATCCGGACGGGAGCTACCGCGACATCGTTCACCCGATAAACGCTCCGTTCAGAGCCGAGCTTGAGAAAAAGGTCATCGAAGCTTACGAGACTCAGCTCGCCGCCGAAACCGCGGAGGTCTGATCGGATCCGCTTGTTTTCATCGCGCGACTAAAGACGCTTTTCCGCGTCTTTTTTCTCTTTTGCCGCGTCGGGATCCCCTTTCAATTTCATTGTATTAAAGTATACCACAAATTGACATGATTTGCAATAGAGTTCAATATACAAAACGGACGGGAGATGATCCCGTCCGTTTTGTATATTCTTATTCCTCCGCGGGGATATCGTCGTCCGCGCGTTTGCTTTCGAGCGCCGCCTTGAGCATCATATCCTTGACCTTCATAAGGCGGGTGGTGTTTCCGCGCTCGTTTTCATCGAGCTTCATGATTATGCTTTTGATCCCGGTCTCGAGCTGAGGGATCATGATATACTCCAGCGCGTTGACCCGGCGGCGGGTACGTTCGATCTCGTCGGCGAGGAGCTGGGACGACTTTTCTACTTCGGCGAGGCGCATCATATACGGCATAAGCTCGCTTATGCGGATGACCGCGGCGTCGAGCTCGCCCGACGTGGAAGCGAAGCCGTAGTTCACCCCTCCGGCGCGGTCGGCGTCCTTTATGTCAAAGGAGAAGACCGGCACGTTGACGCTCATCAGATTGCGATACCCGACGTCGAGCTCGCCCTGACGCTTCGGGAGCATGATGGCTTCCTCGAGCAGCTCGGGAGAGGAGGTCGCAGCCGCCGCCGTGAAGCCGACGTGGACCTCTTTCATTCCCTCCTCCACCTTGATGCGCAGTTCCTTGTTCTCGCGTACAAGATCGAGGAACTGCTTCATCAGCTCGTCGCGTTTATCTTTCAGGAGCTTGTGCCCCCGCTTTGCGGTGGCGAGCCTCGTTTTGAGGCGTTTAAGCTCCATTCTCGTGGGATTTACCCTGATCTCCATTTCAGTTTTCCTTTACCGGCCAGTACTTTTCAAGATACTGAGGCTTTATACGCTTCATCTCGCTTCTCGGCAGGATGGTAAGAAGCTCCCAGCCGATCTCGAGAGTGCGCTCGATCGAGCGGTCCTCGTTGAAGCCCTGGTTGATATACCTCTTCTCAAATTCGTCGGCAAACTTGGCGTAAAGTCTGTCGATAGGCGTCAGAGCCGCCTCGCCGAGAACGACCATCAGCTCCTTCGCTTCCTTTCCGCGCGCGTAGCTGGAGAAGAGCTGGTTCATTACGTTCGCGTGATCCTCGCGGGTCTTGCCCGCGCCTATTCCCTTATCTTTAAGACGGGAAAGCGAGGGGAGAACGTCTACCGGCGGGAGTATTCCCTTTCTGTACAGCTCGCGCGAGAGGATTATCTGACCCTCGGTTATGTATCCGGTGAGGTCGGGGATGGGGTGAGTCTTATCGTCCTCGGGCATGGAGAGGATCGGGATCATGGTGATAGATCCACCGCTCGTCACCTTTCTGCCCGCCCTCTCATAGAGAGTGGCGAGGTCGGTGTACAGATATCCGGGATAACCGCGTCTTCCGGGGACCTCTTTACGCGCGGCGGATACCTCGCGCAGAGCCTCGGCGTAGTTGGTTATATCGGTCATTATGACCAGGACGTGCATATTCTTTTCAAACGCGAGGTACTCCGCGGCGGTCAGCGCCATACGAGGCGTGGAAATACGCTCGATCGCGGCGTCGGAGGCGAGGTTGATAAAGAGCACGGTGCGGTCGATAGCGCCGGTCTTTTTGAAGTCGGTGATGAAGAAGTCGGCTTCCTCGAAGGTAATGCCGATCGCGGCGAAAACGACCGCAAACTTGGAGTCCGAGCCGCGCACCTTCGCCTGACGCGCGATCTGCGCCGCCAGATTTGCGTGCGGGAGTCCGGATCCGGAGAAGATGGGCAGCTTCTGTCCTCTGACAAGCGTGTTCAGTCCGTCTATCGTGGATATTCCGGTCTGGATAAACTCGGAGGGGTACTGTCTTGCCGCCGGGTTTATAGGCGTGCCGTTTATGTCCTCCATCTTGTCGGGGATGAGCCTCGGCCCGTTGTCGATAGGCTCGCCCATACCGTTGAAGACGCGTCCGAGCATATCCTCCGATACGCCCAGCCTTACGCCGTGACCGGAGAAGCGCACCTTGCTCTCGGCGACGTTGATGCCCGCCGCGCTCTCAAAGAGCTGAACGAGGACGTTGGAGCCGTTGACTTCAAGGACGCGGCAGCGGCGGACGTCGCCGTTGGGGAGCTCGATCTCGCCGAGCTCGTCGAACTTGACGTTTTCGACCTGCCTGACCAGCATAAGCGGTCCGGCTACTTCTTCTATAGTCTTATATTCTTTGATCATTGTTCAGCTGCCTCCTTGATCACTTGCTCGAGTTCGGCGTCAAGCTCCGCCTCGTACTCGGCGAAAGCCGCTTTATACTGATCGTGCGGGACCGTCTTTGCGCGTCCGATCTTTTCTCTTACGGGAAGATCGGCGATCTTGTCGACGTCCGCGCCGCGGGCTATGGCTGCCTTCGACTTCTCGTAGAAGGAGAGAATCAGCTTCATAAGATCGTACTGCTTTTCGAGCGGACAGTAGCAGTCTATGTCGCCGAAGGAGTCCTGCTGCAGGAAGTCCTCGCGGATGGACCGCGCCGCTTCGAGGATCATACGGTCGTCGGGCGAAAGGGCGTCGACGCCGACCAGCTTTACGACCTCGTCAAGCTCGGCTTCAAGCTGGAGTATACGCATAGCCTCGTCGATCTGCGCCCTCCAGTTTTTGTTGACGTGCTCGGAGAACCAGTCGTTGAGTCTGTCTTTATAAAGCGAATAGGAGTTGAGCCAGTTTATCGCCGGGAAGTGACGGCGGTAGGCGAGCGCAGCTTCAAGGCCCCAGAAGACCTTGACGATACGGAGGGTCGCCTGAGTGACCGGCTCGGAAAGGTCGCCTCCCTGAGGGGAGACCGCTCCGACCGCCGACAGTGCGCCGACTCTGCCGTCCGCGCCGAGGCATCTTACCATTCCGGCGCGCTCGTAGAACTGAGCGAGACGGGAGGTGAGGTAGGCGGGATAGCCCTCCTCGCCGGGCATCTCTTCAAGACGTCCGGACATCTCGCGGAGAGCTTCCGCCCAGCGCGAGGTGGAGTCGGCTATGACCGCGACCGAATATCCCATATCGCGGAAATACTCGGCTATCGTGATGCCGGTATATATGGACGCCTCGCGCGCCGCGACCGGCATATCGGAGGTGTTCGCAATAAGGACGGTGCGCTTCATAAGCGACTGTCCGCTGCGCGGGTCCTTCAACTCCGGAAATTCGCGCAGAACGTCGGTCATCTCGTTTCCGCGCTCGCCGCATCCGACGTAGATGACTATATCCGCGTCAGACCACTTTGCGAGCTGGTGCTGGCAGACCGTCTTTCCGCTTCCGAAGGGTCCGGGGATACAGGCGGTGCCGCCCTTGGCGATCGGGAACATGGAGTCGAAATTCCGCTGACCGGTGACGAGCGGCTCGTTGGGAGGCAGCTTTTCGGCATAGGGACGCGGTACGCGGACCGGCCACTTCTGCATAAGCTCAAGTGTGAACGATACTCCGTCGTCGGCTTTGACCGACGCGACCTTCTCGGTAACAGTGAAATCGCCCTCGGAGATAGACTCGATCACTCCCGACCTGCGCGGCGGGACGAGGATCTTATGAAGGACGACCTCGTTCTCCTGCACCGTGCCGATGATATCGCCACCGGTGACGCGGTCGCCCGACTTGACGCAGGGGACGAAATGCCACTTGGCGTCGCGGTCGAGCGCGGGCTCTTCGACTCCGCGGACGAGGTTGGGTCCGACTTTTTTGAACATGGTCTCCAGCGGGCGCTGGATACCGTCGTATATCTGTGTGACAAGTCCCGGTCCAAGCTCGACCGAAAGAGGCGCGCCGGTGGAGACCACCTTGTCTCCTCTTCCGAGCCCCGCCGTTTCCTCGTAGACCTGGATGGAGGCGCGGTCCCCGTGCATTTCGATGATCTCGCCGATAAGACCGTAATCTCCGACGCGGACGACGTCGAACATATTCGCCGACCTCATCCCCTCCGCAACAACGAGCGGTCCGGATATTTTAAGAATTTTTCCTTCTACCATATCTGTCCTCTTTACTTCAGTATGTCTGCGCCGACGGCGCGTTCTACCGAGTTTTTGATATTAGCCATTCCGATGCCGAGGCTCCCGCCCTTTCCGGGGATAAGGATGACCGCGGGTATCGGCTTTGATCTGTATTTTTCGATCTCGTCCGGGATCATAGCAGCCGTCTCCTCGGTGACGAATATAACGGCGTGATCCTCGTTTGCAAGGCGGCGCAGCGCGCGGGCGGCGTCCTCCGAGTTATCCGCTTCCGCGACGGAAAATCCGGCGGACATGAACCCGAGAACGCTTTCGCGGTCGCCCAATACGGCGGTTTTATACATATGTTCCACGCAGCCTTTCTCTTATCGTCTCGACGTCTGTCCCGGCTTCCTTGCCGGAGAGAACGATGCGTACGTCTTTTACGTAGAACTCCGCGGCGCAGATATACGCGATCAGCGCGGGAACTCCGGCAAGGACGTACCTTGCGTTCTTTAGATAGTCTATACGCTTGTTTTCGACCGTCTTTTCGATGAACGAAAGCGAGTAGTTGCCGTGTTTGTCCGCCTCGGACGCGACGTTCGAATAGCGGGTAGACGCCAGCTTTGCCCACAATGCCGGCTCGCCGTCGTTATACGCGGTCGTAAAGAAATCGTGAGACAGCGATCCGCACGGAAGCAGCATCCTCGAAAGGTATTCCATATCCGCGTCCTCGCCCGTCATGCGGAGTATGCGCAGACAGATAAGGATATTGGTCGTATCCACGTCGTTTTCAACAAGTCCGATCGAGAATTTGTCGCCGCCCGCCTTTGCCGCGTCCATTCTGTCGCGGGCGCAGGCGTCGTCGATAAGCTGATCTATCGACTGCGGGTCGCGGGTCTTCGACCAGACCTCGAGCGCCTTTTCCGCCGCCTTGCCCATATGAGCGGGCAGCAGATCGAACTTTCTTTCCTCGACGGCGTAAACTGTCTTTTCGGGCGGGATGGTCCCGTTTTCCGAAAGCAGATGCGTAGGATCGCGCAGGACGATCGAGCACTTGAGCGCGGATTTGACGTTATGGCAGTCGTTCTGGAGCTTGACTACGTCGAGCAGACTCTTATCGGCCGCCATTTCATCGGTCTCGCGGTATACCGAGCGCAGGAACTCGCGCAGTCCCTTCTCGGTGTCGTCCGGGTCGAGCTTCAGCCCGTATTCCGCGAGAAGTGCGCAGACCTCGGCTTTGTCTCTCGCCTCGAGCAGGCGTTCGAGCTTCGCCTTGTCAGGCAGACGCTTTTCAAGCGCCCTCACACGCGCGGTGGCGTAGATCCACTCGGACTCGTCGTATTTTTTTCTTTCACTCATTTTTTACCCCTTGTTCCCTTGGGGATAGAGAATATCGCAGACCTCGCGTTCGCAAAGGTCGCGCGAACGGGCGATCAGCCCGGACACGGAGCAGTTCATATCGACCTGCCCCCAGCGGAGCATAAAACCGCCGTCAATATTCGCGGTCTCTTCGGAGAGGACAAGATTTTTTGTCCCGATCCTTCCGCCGAATTTGTCGATCAGTTTTTTGCCGATCTTCGCCGAGTCGCGGGCGTTGAGGATGAGCTCGTAGGTGTCGAACTCGTCGTACTCGTCGGTCCCCGCCTCATTTGCGGCGTCGCACTCCGTCCTCTCCGCCGCCACGCGGGACAGCAGAGTCTCGACAAAGGCGTAATACTCGTCCTCGCCCATAAGCGCGATGCGCTCGCGCGCCTCATTGAAAGCGCGGTCGATAAGCCTTGCGCGGGCGTTGAGCGAAGCGTTCCTTCTCTCGGCGACCGAAGCGGCCTCGCCTCTCGCGGCGAGGTCGTCGCGCAGAGCCGCGACGCGGGCGTCGTAGGAGCGCTTTACGGTCTCGCAGCGGGCTTTTCCCGCCGCTCTGATATCCTCGGCGTCCCTCTCGGCGTCCTCGATCACATTGTCCGCGTCCGCGCGGGCGTCGGCGATTATCTTTTCGGTTATTTTTTCAATACCGTTCATATCGGGGCTTGTTCCCTTCTCAGCCTACCTTGGTAAGGATGATTATGAGCAGCGAAACGAGCAGAGCGAAGATGGCGTAGGTCTCGACCATCGCCGCGTTGGTTATGGCCTTACCGAGCTCGCCCTCTTTCTTTGCGATAAGCGAAACGCCGGCAGCGGCGACCTTGCCCTGATGGATGGCGGAGCCGAGTCCGACAAGTCCGATAGGCAGGCAGGCGAAGAAGAGCACCGCGCCCTGGGTAACAGTGAGCTCGACGGGTGTGCCGAACAGACCGATCTTGATTATAATCATAAAAGCGGTGATTAGTCCGTAGATGCCCTGAGTGGCGGGAAGCGCGGTGAGCACCAGGGTCTTACCGAACTTGTTGGGATCCTCGGAGAGAAGTCCGTCAGCCGCCTGGCCGACAAGTCCGACGCCCTTTGCGGAGCCCCATCCGGAAAGCGCGACAGCCAGAGCCGCGCCGAAGATAGCAAGATTTTGTCCTGTGAAGACAGCGTTGATGATTTCGCTCATTTTTATGTTCCTCCAAAATTGATTACTTTTTCAGTTGAGATCGGAAATCTCGGTGTATTTCATATCGGGCGCGACCGGCGCGAACGGCCGTCCGCCGTCCTCAAAGAATTTGCCGAAGAACTCGATATACTGCAGTCGGCTGGTATGGACGTACGAGCCGAGCAGATTTATTGCAAGGTTCAGGGTGTGGCCTATCATCAGCGCCACGACGATCCCGACGAAGCCGCCCATCACGCCGACCTGGTTGACCACGCTCGCTATGACCGCGGAGGCGAGCCCCAGCGCCATAATACGCGAGTATGAGAGGAAGTCGGAGAGATAGCTGACGATCCCGTACAGACTGAGTACGCCTTTGAGCAGCTTCATGACCGGATTTTTCTCCGCCCTGCCCTGAGTCAAAACGAGCATGGCGACACCGGCGAGTGCGACCCACTTTCCGACGGACGGAACGAGGAATATCAGTCCTATGCCGATAAAGAGGACGTACCAGCTCCCGATATCGAATATCGCGGAGAAGACCTTTCCCTCGCGGCAGAGCACATAGAATTTGATGCCCATACCGGTGAAGAGGTGGAGCAAGCCGACTCCGAGCGAGATATAAAGGAACGCCATCGGGTTCTCTACGATATTGAGCAGCGCGGGCATCCTGAAGGACGAGCCGACAAGATTTCCGGATACCGTATCTATAAGGTCTCCGAAATACGATCCGAACGCTGCGCCCGCAACGGTACAGGAGACGCCGCAGACCATGAACATCTGCATAAGCTGCTTCATGCCGCCCTGAGGCTTCATCAGCTTCAGGAGAAGCAGACATCCGAGCGTAAGGATTAACCCGTATCCCACGTCGGCGAGCATAAGTCCGAAGATGACGAAGTAGAATATCGACATTATGAAAGTCGGGTCGAATGATCCGTATCTGGGCAGCGAGAACATCGCGACCACTCCCTCGAAGGGACGGGCAAACGCGTTGTTGTTGAGCAGCACAGGCGGCTGATCGTCCTCCGTCGGATCGGAAAAATCGTACCAGCACTCGAACCTCTCGAGCTCGGAGACGACCGCTTTGATCCGCTCTCTCGGGACCCAGGCGGAAAGGTAGACCGTGCTCTCGGTGCGCAAATAACGCTGTTTTGCTTCCGCGCAGGCGAGCGAGGTCTTCGTAACGTCGTAGGCGATCTCAAGCTCGGCGATACCTTCGGCGGCTTCTTTCAGCTCCGCCTCCAGCTCGGAACGCCGGCGGTCGATCTCCTTGATCTCCCCGCGAAGCCTCTCCTGCGCTTCCGACGGAGCGCCGCGAAGATCGCGGAACTCAACTTTTGAAAAACCGTACGCCGAAAGCGCCCTGTCTATGCGCGTTCCGCAGGAGACGTGCTGCCAGACGGCGACGTACACGGAACGTTCGTCGCGCGAGATCTCGGTGATCTCAAAAAGTCCGTCAGCCTCCTCCGGCATCCCGGCGCGAATGTCGTCGAGCGGCGTCGAGACCGGGAGGATACCGAGCGTCAGGCGGGTGTCTCCCGTTCCCTCGAACTCGAGCGGTACGTCGTGCGTCCTCCACGGATCGAGCGAGGTGATATCGTTTTGTTTCTTGTTTTTCTGCGCCCGGAGCTCGGCTATCCGCGATGAAGCGGCGTTGGTCTCCAGCGCGACCTTGAGCGGCTTGTCCACGTCGGCGTCAAAACGCTTGCGTTCCACCGCCAGTCTGCCCGAAAAGAGCTTCTTTTTCGATGTCTTGTACTCTGAAAGCGTCGCGATCGCCGACTGAAGCATCGAGGCGCGCCTGGTCAGCTCGTTGCGCTCGTCGTCGCAGGAGGCGCGGGTCAGACCGAGTTCGTCCGGATCCGCGGTCTCGACCTCGACGCACCGCAGCCACATCAGAGCGCGCGTCAGCCTGTCGCTTTCGGAAGACGGAGCAACAAGGGTCAATCTTTGCATCACAGCGGTCGACATTACTTCATCAGACCTCCGATAATGCAGTCGACCGCGGCGGACATATTGTCGAGCGCCTCGGAAGTTTCGCGCGCGGACTCGTATGCGCCCGCCTTGCGTCCGTCCTCGACCGCTCGCCCGGCGAGCTCGTTCTGCTCCGCCTTGACCGTGGCGAGCGCCGCTTCGCCTTTTTCGCGTTCGGCTTCGACCGCTCTTTCAGCCTCCGCCTCGGCGTCCGCCCTGATCTCGCGGGCGGTACTTTCCGCCTCGGCGCGGATGCGCGCAGCTTCCTCTTCCGCGGCTTTGATCTTTTCTACTATTTCTTTTGACACTTTGTTTGCCGTGCCTTTCTTTGTTTATACAACATTATATAAGGGATTATATCATAATTCAATATTTATGTCAACGACCTTGACGTTTTTTTGACCCTTTCAGGCGGATGCTTTGAACTTATCTTTAACAGCTTTCCGTCAGACCTCCTCCAGACCGCGGTCCTCGTTTCGGCGGAAATGTTCGCGCCCGACGTCAGGGACACGGTTTGAGTTACGGTCAGTCTCCCGCCTTCATCCTCCGTCCTGACGCGCGAAACAAGAGTAAACGGCCTGTACCGCCACCGTTTGCGCTCATCGTCCGACCGGTCGTAATCCCTCTCCGCCGCCGGGACGACCTTATCCTCGAACCACCTAAGAAGCAGATCCGCCGTCTCCGCGTAAAATCCGTCCGCTCTTTCGCATCCCGTCTCGGGGACGCCGATCTCAGCCCTGGCTATGACCGTCCCGTCGTATACCGCGGCCTTCTGAAGCTTTCTCTCATCGCCGTCCGTCATATCGCTCACCTCCTGTTCGATCTTTTATACAATATATGAGATTTTAAGCGGAAAATATCCTTCGCACATCTTGTAACGCGGAAGGATTTGTGATAGAATAGTATTCAGTTTTTTATGTGAGGTAAAAAATATGCCTTCAGCCCTTATCCACGTCTACGCGGGAAAGCTCTGGGCGCCCGGCGCCGGAGTTCCCTTCTTCATCGGCACGCTTGCCCCCGACTGTATCAGAGAACGCGCGGACAAGGACCGGCTGCATCTGCGCCTTTCGGACGACAGACGCGGCGATCTCGCAAAGCTGCTAAAGCTCTGGGGAACAGAAGATCAGTTCCGACTCGGCGCGCTGATGCACCTCTACACCGATTATCTCTGGGACAACGGCCCCATGGAGGCGCACAAAAACAGCTACCGCGGCGACACCTGGTTTGCGGATTACCGCAGCGAGATCTCGCTCGCGAGCTGTTATATGTACCACCTGTTCGACTGGGCGCCGCCGCTCTGGAACGAGATGGACGCCTGCCCGGAGGAGGCTTATTCCTCGCTTGAGGACTACCCCGCCAAAAAGATCAAGGGCTATCTCGATTACAACCATATGTGGCTGGACACACACGACGTCGGTCCCTCCCCCGCCTTCCCTCCCGAGCTGGTCGAGGAGTTCTGCCGCGCGGCGGCGGAGTCGTTTGAAAAATTCATCAAAGAAGAGGCTTAACATGGATCTTGCAGTCGGAATAAAAGGCGAAAAACATATAACGGTCACCGCGGAAAACACAGCGGCTGCTCTCGGGAGCGGACTGCTGCCCGTCTTCTCTACCCCTTCGCTCATCGCGCTTATGGAGAACACCTGTTCGACGAGCGTGCAGGACTGTCTGCCCGAGGGGAGCGGAACGGTCGGCATATCGCTCGACGTAAAGCACACGGCGGCGACTCCCGTAGGTATGGAGGTCCGCTGCGAGAGCGAGCTTATCGGGATCGACCGCAGGCGGCTGGTATTCAAGGTCGCCGCTTACGACGCCGCAGGAGAGATCGGTCACGGAACGCACGAACGGTTTATCATCGACAACGAGCGGTTCATGGAAAAGGTGAACGCAAAGTTGAACTGAATATCAAAAAGGAGACGCGGCGCGTCTCCTTTTTGATATCCGTCATTTCCAAGAATACTCGAAAACGGGGGATCTTCCCCGCGAAAAAGCGGCGTATTCCTTTCCGCACACCTCGACCGCGAGGCTTATGTATTCGTCCGCGATCGCCGGAGTCAGAAAGAACGGTTCCCCTCCTTTATACGGCAGGAAATCGGATTTCATCTCTTCTAAAAACCCGTCGATGGTAAACGGAAATCTGCGGACTATACGTTCGTTTTCGATCCCGTCCGGGACGACTATATCGTAACTCAACCCGTATTTGCCGGAAAGACAGGCGTTGGTCAGTCTGTAGTCGTTGTGCAGACGTTCGACGTTTCCGGGGACGGACGGATCCCATTTGTATTTTTCGTAGACAAGGTACCGGTAAACCGCGTCGGCGACGATATGCAGATAGTAGCCGAGATACAGATCGTCGGAGGCGATCTCGCGTCCGTATTCACCGCGGAAAGATCGGAGGTCGAAATACTTTTCGCCGTCCGGCGTCACTCTTTTAAAGTGAGTATCCTTTCCGTACTCGCCGTTTTCGGCGTCTGTAAGAATGGAACCGAGCCTGAAGCGGGCGGCGTCCCTTACCGGTATGCGATCGCAGAGCAGCTTGGCCGCCGCGAGGTGCATCATGCGAGAGCCCATCGGATCAGATGACGCCCTTCTTGATTATAAGATTGGCGTAGAGCGCTTTTTCGCCGGTGGCGACGACGGCGAACGCCTTCTTCGCCCTCTCGTAGAAGGCAAACCGCTCGATATTCTCAACGCGGACGTTGTTCCCCTCGTGCTTTGCGGCGATCTTTTTATACTCGTCCCAGATGGGAGTCTCGACCGGATCGCCCGGCACGACCTCCATGAGCATCATATTGTATTCGGCGTAGGTGTCCAGCGGGAAAGGGGCGAGGATGGCGTCAAGCAACTCGGCTCCGCCGTGTCCGTCGGCGCGGATGACGCGGGCGTTCATCGTCTTTGACGGGAAGTTGCCGTCGCCTATGACG
>JAFSSR010000070.1 GCA_017450885.1 Clostridia bacterium
ACCGCGAACAGAGTGGAGGATCCGTCATAAGTCGGGTCGGAGAGAACGTACATCGAGAAGATAACGTCGTCGATGGTGATCGGCTCGCCGTCCGAGAACTTGAGGTCTTCACGGAGTTTGAAGTCGTAAGTTACGGTGCCGTCTTCATTCTAGGTGATGGTGCAGTCGGCGGGTCCGTAGTAGGTGTAGTCGGTTCCGTTGTAGGCTTTGGTCACGCCTTCGATACCCTTCATGATCATAGCGCCCTGACGGTCAGAGGTCAGCAGACCGAGAGCGGTCATGGACCAAACGTCCTGGTCATAAGCGGTCTCCGAGAAGAAGGGGGAGAACTTGTTGCTGAACGGAGAGTAGCCGACTACCAGAGGAGTGGTATCGTTCTTGCTGGGCTCGACAGGCTGAGTGTCGGTCGAGGTGTCCTTACCGGTATCCTTAGCGGTGTCTTTACCGGTATCGGGAGTTACGGGCTTCGTTTCGCCGCAGGCTGCGAACATGCAGGCAACCATGATTACGGCAAGAAGAAGCGTGAGGATTCTGGTGAATCTCTTCATGATTTTTCTCCTTTTTGATTTGTCCGGCTTTGCCGGAAATTTACTTTTTTATTCTCCGTCTTGCGGCGGAGACACCTCCGCTTTCGCGGGGGATTTGTTTATCAGAGTCCACCGCCCTCTCTTTGCCAGCAGATGCAGGAAAAGACAGAGGACTCCGTTTATCAGGGCGAGCGACGGCCGCATGACCGTATTGACAGCCGATCTGCCGAAGCCCTTGATAACAATGTAGATCGCTTCCGAGGCGACGGTCACGAAGGACGCGACCGATGCGATGAGCAGTCTGACCGGGAGCTTTTTGACGCTCTTTTCGTAGACGTACTCCCTCATCGGGTCGCCGCCGCGAAGCAGCTTGTATACCCCCCATATCACCGTGCATACGGCGATGGTCTGCAGAAGCCACGGCACGGTCGTAAAGGGGCTGTCGCTCATTTCAACGGGCGGGAATATCTCCTGCCCCGCCGCCAGAAGCAGCGAAACGAGCGAGCCGAGGGTCATAAAGGTAAGGAAGCTTTTGCGCTCCTTTTCGCCCCCCTCGAAGGCGTATGTGTTCCCGCGGTAGACGTACTCGCTTCCCTCAAGATGAAAATCGTTGAGGTACGACCGCCTTCCGCGGCGTTTTTGCTTTTTTTCCTTATCCGGCATCATTCGATCCCGGTGAGATCATAGCCGGAAAGCCACTCGTTCGCCTTTTCGCAGACGCCGCGCAGACACTTTTCGTCGAACGGACTTTCCAGTCCCGCGTTCGCGAGAAGATCGATGAAGGTGCGGCTGCCGCCCTGAACGGTGTACGCCATGTAGTGCTTCCAGGCGTTCTCCCTGTCCTCCTGTATCATAGCCCAGAATTCGAGCGCGACCGTCTGCGCCAGGCAGTAGTCGATGTAGTAGAACGGGGAGCTGTATATATGGTGCTGACGCTGCCAGCCCTCGCCCTCGGAGTAGAAGGGGATCTCGCCGTCCAGCTTCATCCACGGCATATATACGCCGAGGAGACGCTTCCAGCAGTCGTGGCGCTGACGCGGAGTCCAGCAGGGATTTGCGAACACTTCGTGCTGGAAGTGGTCGACCAGCGTCCCGTACGGGATAAAGGTGATCGCCCCCGCCAGATGGCTGTACATGAACTTGCGGGTGTCGCCGCCGAAGAAATCCTCGTTGCCCGCCCAGGCGAAGAACTCCATCGACATGGAGTGGACCTCGCACGCTTCGAGGCTGGGCCAGATGTATCCCGCGGGGATCCGGTCGATATTCATCCAGGAGGCGAAGGCGTGACCCGCCTCGTGGGTGACCGTCTCGACGTCGTCCCGCGTTCCGTTGAAGTTGGCGAAAATGAACGGTACTTTATAGTCGGCTATCTCGGTGCAGTAGCCGCCGCCCTGCTTGCCCTCGGTGGACAGAACGTCGAGCAGCTCGCAGTCGAGCATTGTGCGGAAAAATTCGCTCGTCTCGGGAGATAGCGCGTCGTAGAACTTGCGTCCTGCGGCGAGGATGTCGTCGGGGCCTCCCTTTGGCCTTGCGTTGCCGGAACGGAAAGTCAGCGCGTTGTCGGCGAAGCTCATCGGGTACTCTTTGCCCAGCCTCTTCGCCTGCTCGCGGTAGATGCCGTCGGCGACCGGAACGAGATACTTTACCACGGCGGCGCGGAATTTTTCCACGTCCTCCTTGGTGTAGCAGTTCCTGTTCATACGGTAGTAGCCGAGCTCGGTGTATCCGTCGTAGCCCAGCTTGCGGCCCATCTTGTCGCGCAGACGGGTCAGTTTATCGTAAAGCTCGTCGAGCTTTTCCTGATTGGCTTTGTACCAGCCGCCCTCCGCCTTCCACGCCGCGAGACGCTTTTCGTCGTCGGCGCAGCTCTTGAGGGGCTGTATCTGCGAGATGGTGTAGGTCTTGCCCTCGAACTCTATCTGCGCGCTCGCCAGCAGCTTTTCGTACTCCTGGGCGAGATCGTTTTCCTCCTGAAGCTCCGGTATTATCTCCGGGGAGAAGGTCTTGAGCTCGATCTCGGCGTTGCGGAACATGAGGTCGCCGTACTCCGCCTCGAAGTCGGGACGGAACCTGCTTTCAAGCATGGCGAGAGTCCACTGCTGATCGACCTCCTGAAGCTCAGGGCCCGCGTTGTTCCAGAACTTGACCTCCGCGTCGTAAAATTCGTCGCGGGTATCTATGGAGTGGCGTATATACGCCAGATTGCTCTGGGTGCTGACGTGGCGGTCCGCTTCGTCCTTGCGGAGGAAGATCTCCTTCGCCGCCGCGTAATCGGGGGCGTTCTTCAGCTCTTCGATAAGTCCGGCGAGCTCCTTTTTCAGCGCCTCGACGTCCGGGCGCTCATATTTCATTTCGGAAAATTTGGTCATTGGTTATCTGTGCTCCCGTCGTCCGACCCGCTCTATTGCGTTAGCAAATTAAAGCGGCGTACAGACTATTTCCCTTTTTTACAAAATCAAATAATTATCGTAATTATATCACATTCGACCGAATGTTGCAAGATGTTTTTTGAAAAAAACTTAACAATGTATTAACAGACTAATACGCCGCCGCGTGACGGTTTTAGCGGAGTGAACGATTACAGCAACAAAGTATTGAGGTCTTTCCGCGCTTACGGCACTAAACCTTGTGTTTTTGCACGCTGTTGACTGTTTGCGCGTTTTTTTGACAGGTGGTATAGAAAAAAACTATAGGGATTTATAGCTTATTTGTATATCAGTTTTGAAACTCTATTTGATAAAATGCTATCGCGCGGCAGGACACAAGGCAGTTGTCCGCTCCGTTTCCTTCGGCTGCCGGAGCGAGCTCGACCGTCAGGGTATATCTGCCGGCGGGCATGGGACGCAGGTCGCGTCCCGCGGCGTTGGTCCCCTCGACTTTATATACCTCCCTGCCCTCGCCGTCGGTCAGGGTGATGACCGCGTCCACGTCGCGGACACCGCCCGCGGCGTTGAAGTCAAAATAGACCAGGCGCGCGGTCTCGAGCTCGAGACTTTCCGTCTTTACCGTTCTCTCTTCGAGCGTCACTATCTCCGAGAGATCGAGCTTCTCTTCGACCGTGGAGAAGACCGCGCCGGCGTTGCATCCGAAGAAAGCCGCGGCGCAGAGGACGATTATAAGCTTGCTTTTCCATCCCTTAAGGGTGATCGTCTTGAATATCTTCAGCGCGGCGTAGATCAGCACTCCGCCGAGGGCGAGATACGCCGCCGCGTAGAACCACCCCATGGTATCCGTGACGACGACGGAGTATTCGTCCGACGCCGCCTCCGTCCCCGCGCGGGCGAGTTCAATGACCGAGATCGCGTTGTTGAGCATATGGAGCAGCGCGGTTATGACGAACGACCCCGTTTTATACGCGATATAGGCAAGGACGGTTCCCATCACGGTTATGGGAAGGAGCTTATAGAGATCGAAGTGGACGGCGCCGAAAATGAAGCCGCTTATGAGCATCGCCGGGAAGGGCTTTACCGTCTTTTGCAGCCGGGTGAGGAAGAACCCGCGGAAGATCAGCTCCTCGCAGACCGCCGGCACGACCACCACCGCGATGATGACCGAAAATGGGCTCATGGCGGAGAGCATCTTTTCGTAAAGGAGGCTGTCGGTCTCGTTGGTCAGCGACGGCAGGAGTATACCCATTATCACCGTCACGGCGGCGATCAGATAGTATCCGCCCGCCCCCATTATCACCGACGGGATGATATGGCGCGGCGACGGTGCGGAGACGTTGAAGGTCTCCTTCGACGCGGTCCCGAAAAGCCGGGAAACGAGGATGACCGCCGCAAGCATGGCGAGCGACGGGATAAACAGCGCGAGAAAGCGCGATCCGGTGGCGATCGCCAGCCTTGTGCTGACGTCCCTTACCGCTATGATCCCGCCTAAAGCGGCGATCATTTCAAGAATTGTTTTTATTCGAGGTCTCATTTACGGTTTCCTTATTATTATCAAAGGACCCGACATAACAGGTATGCGGGTCCTTGTTTGAGTGTGTTTTATCAGCCGATCTTGGCGGCGTTGACCTTGATGCCGGGGCCCATCGTGGATGCGATGACGCAGCTGCGGATGTACTGGCCTTTTGCGGCGGCGGGTTTAGCCTTGATGACCGCGGTGAGGAGCGTCTCGAGGTTCTCGTAGAGCTTCTCGGGTCCGAAGGAAGCCTTGCCTATCGGGCAGTGGATGATGTTGGTCTTGTCGAGACGGTACTCGATCTTACCTGCCTTGGCTTCGGTGACGGCGCGGGCGACGTCCATCGTGACGGTACCCGCCTTCGGGTTAGGCATAAGTCCCTTGGGACCGAGCACCTTACCGAGACGGCCGATCATACCCATCATATCCGGGGTGGCGATAATGACGTCGAACTCGAACCAGTTTTCCTTCTGGATCTTGTCGATGTATTCCTGGCTGCCCGCGTAATCAGCGCCGGCGTCCAGAGCGGACTGGACCTTGTCGTCCTTGCAGAATACGAGGACGCGGACGGTCTTACCTGTTCCGTTGGGGAGAACGACGGCGCCGCGGACCAGCTGGTCTGCGTGACGTCCGTCAACGCCCAGACGGATGTGCATTTCTATGGTCTCGTCGAACTTTGCCTTGGAGGTCTGGCAGACGAGGGAGAGCGCTTCTTCGGGATCGTAGAGCTTTGCGCGGTCTACGAGCTTTGCGCTTTCTGCGTATTTCTTACCCATTTTCATTTGCGTCGTCCCCCTTCCTTAGTCCTCTACCGTTATGCCCATGGAGCGGGCGGTACCGGCGATCATGCTCATGGCGGTCTCGAGAGAAGCCGCGTTGAGGTCGGGCATCTTGGTCTCGGCGATCTGCTTTACCTGTTCCTTGGTCAGCTTCGCGACCTTGGTCTTGTTGGGGGTGCCGGAAGCGGACTCGATGCCGCACGCCTTCTTGATGAGGACCGGCGCCGGAGGGGTCTTGCAGATGAAGGAGAAGGTCTTATCGGCGTAGACGGTGATGACTACGGGGATGATATAACCCATCTGGTTCTTGGTTCTTTCGTTGAACTCCTTGGTGAAGTTCGGGATGCTCACGCTGTACTGGCTGAGAGCGGGTCCGATAGGCGGCTGAGGGGTAGCTCTGCCGGCGTCTATCTGAAGTTTGATATAGCCTACAACTTTTTTAGCCATTGTTAATTATCCTCCTGTGTGGTACTTTTTCGAGAGAATTGAAAGATTTTTCTCTCTCCCACTTGATCGCTCCGTCTTGCGGAGCCGTGATATCACCCGGACTGACGTCCGGAAAAGGCGACCGTCAAACGATAGCCTGTACGCTGTCGGAATCCAGCTCGACCGGGGTCTCGCGCCCGAACATCGAGGCGATGACCTTGATCTTTTTCTTGTCGTCCGAGATCTCCTGGACGACGCCGATGAAGCCCGCGAGCGGACCTCCCGTGATCTTGACGCTGTCGCCGACCTTGTAGTCCAGCTCTTTAGCAAAGCTCTCTACTCCGATCGCCTCGACCTCTTCGTCAGTAAGCGGCACCGGCTTGGATCCGGGTCCGACAAATCCAGTCACGCCGCGGATGTTGCGCACGACGTGCCAGCTTTCGTCGGTCATGAGCATCTTGACGAGCACATAGCTGGGGAAGATCTTCTCCTCGACCTGCTTCTCGTCCTCTTCGCCCTCGTTCTCAACGGTCACTTCGACCGGGACGCGGACATCCTTGATAAGATGCTGAAGACCGCGGTTCTCGACTATCTTCTCGAGATTGGTCTTGACTTTGTTTTCGTAACCTGAATAGGTATGGGCAACGTACCATCTTACCTCGGGTATGGAATCGTTGAAATCACTCATCGTTCCGACCCCGCGATCAGATCAGTTTGCCGAGCGCGCTGAGCAGATTGGAGAACGCAAAGTCAAGCACTCCGATCACCACCGCGATGATTATCGCGCTGACAACGACCAAAAGGGTGTTGTTGAAGGTGTCCCTCCTGCTGCTCCAAACTATCTTCTTGAATTCAGCTTTGAATTCTCTCCACTTCTTCCCCAGTCTGGCTCCGAGGGAAGGCTTTCCTGTCTTAGCCTTGGGCGCGTCTTTCTTTTTGTCCGCTTTCGCGGCGTCCTTCTTCTCGACGGGAGCATTCCGGACCGCGGTCTCTACGACTTCGTCGGCCACGTTCTCCGTGCTTTTTTCTAATTCAGCCATCGTTTTGCTCCTTACTTCGATTCTTTGTGAAGGGTGTGCTTACGACAGAAGCGGCAATACTTTTTCATTTCGAGTCTGTCAGGATCGTTTTTCTTGTTCTTCTTCGTGTCGTAGTTTCTCTGTTTGCATTCGCTGCAAGCCATAGTTACTTTAACTCTCATATGG
>JAFSSR010000012.1 GCA_017450885.1 Clostridia bacterium
ACGCACTTTAAGTGCGTAAAAATCAACTGAAAAAGAAAATGAACAGACCAAAAAGTCTGCTCAAATACAAAGAAGCATATAAAAACTGAGTGTCCATAACTCACTTGCGTTATGAACACTCAGCATGGTCGGAATGACAGGATTCGAACCTGCGACATCTTGGTCCCAAACCAAGCGCGCTACCAACTGCGCTACATCCCGATTTACAGCGAAATGTATTATAACAAATAATTCTGCCACTGTCAAGGGAAGCGGGCGGGATATTGCGTTTTATCTGTTGAAATATCGGCGGAAGTATGGTAGAATAAGACCATGGAAGAATTAAGACTTGAAAACGTGATAGATCTTATTCCCGAAAGGCGGGCGGACAGCCACAAAGGGACTTTCGGGAGCCTTTTATGCGTCTGCGGGAGCGGGAGCTACCGCGGGGCGGCGGCGCTCGCCTGCGAGGCGGCGTTGAGATGTGGGACGGGGATCGTCCGGCTCGCGTCGACGGAGAAGGTGTGCGCGGCGGTCGCCGCGCGGATCCCGGAGGTCACATTCCTTCCGCAGGAGGAAGGGAAGAACGGAGAAATATGCGGCTTTTCCGCGGGTCAGATCTTTGAGAGCTTTCCCGGGATCACCGCCGCATTGTGCGGATGCGGGATCACCGTCTCTTCAAGCACCCGCAGCATGGTCTTCGATCTGATCAAAAACGCGCCTTGCACGCTCGTTCTCGACGCCGACGCGCTCAACTGCATAAAAAGCATCCCCGACGTACTGCGCGGCGCGAAAAAGACGCCGGTCATCACGCCTCACTGGGGCGAATTTGCGCGGCTTTGCGGGATCACCGTCGAGGAAGTCGCGCGCGAACCCGAAAGGCTCGCCGCCGACACGGCGCGTGAAAACGGGTGCGTCGTGGCGCTCAAAAGCCATTTTACGGTCATCGCGTCGCCCGACGGAGGCGTCTGCGTCTCGCGTCTCGGTAACGCCGGGCTTGCCCGCGGCGGCAGCGGCGATCTGCTCGCCGGGATGATCGCTTCTTTTGCGGCAGAGGGCCTTTCCGCATATGACTCCGCGCGGCTCGGATGCGCTCTCCACGGAGCTGCCGCCGACCGGTGCGCCGGACGTCTCGGGATGACCGGCATGCTCCCGCACGACGTCATCGCCGACCTTATAGAAATATTCAAAGAAAGAGAGATACAAAAATGAAGTACAGCTACAGGACACAGGGAACCTGCTCGCAGAAGATAGATTTCGAGATCGAGGACGGAAAGCTGCACAACGTCGTATTTACCGCCGGATGCAACGGAAATCTCAAGGCGATCGGCAGACTCGTCGAAGGCAAGGACGCCGCCGAGATTGCAAAGCTGCTGCGCGGCAACACCTGCGGCTTCAAGTCGACCTCCTGCGCCGACCAGCTCTCCCGCGCGATCGAAAAGGCTCTCGCCGAATAATGGATACGGACGGTCTTCAGGCTGCGAAAGAGAAAAAGGGAAGGAGGGCTCGGATCCTCCGGGATACCTCCGCGGCGCTTTGCGCGTTCCTAATTGCCGCCTCGTTTACCGTGGCGGTCCGGTGCTATATTCCGTACGGCTTTTTCGGATATATGACCCCGGGAGAGAGGCTCCTTCCGTTCGTTATTCTCGCCCCGCTCGCTCCGATCGCCGCCGCGCTGTTCGTCGCGTCAAACAGGAAGGCGCGCCTGCTCTGTCCCATCCCGGTCGTTACCGTCTGTCTTGCTCTTGCCGCGACGGCAGCCGCTCCTGTTCTCATCGGATCTCTTCCTTGGCGTGAGGGGCTGTATTTTTCGGATGGGCTGATCTTCTTTTTAGTCCCGCTCTGCGTGTTCACCGTTCTTGCCTCGCTGTCGGGAAAAGTCGGGAAGCGCGCCGTTATTTCCCGGATATCCGTCGCTTTGTGCGCCCTGCTGATGCTCGCTGACGCCGCGGCGGTATATATCGCGGAGAATAAAATCGGGGTGCTCGCCGCGTCTGCTTCCGCGCTTACGCTGCCTCTGCTGTCTCTTGCGGGCGCGGCGCTCGGCGTCGGGCGGATGTTCTCGGGCGGGGAGATGCGTATGGGAGACGCGATATATTTCGCGGCGCTTTTGTTCAACTGCTTTTCCGTCTGCTCGATGATCCCGGCTGACAGGCTTCCGATGCTCGCGGCGGACGCGTCCGCGGCAGGGGGACTGTATATCTTTGCCGACCTGATAATGTCTTTTATCAAACTACATAAACCAAATAAAAGGGAAGGAACAAACCAATGAAAGCATTTATCGTTTCTCTCAACGTAAAGCCCGAGTGCGTCGACGCGTTTATCGAGGTGACCGGGCGCAACGCCGCCGGATCGGTCAGGGAGCCGGGCAACGTCCGTTTCGACGTGCTGCGCGACGCCGACGATCCTTTCTCCTTCAAGCTGTACGAGGTCTGGCGCGACGACGAGGCTATAGCCGCGCACCGCGACGCGCCGCACTATAAAGAGTGGGCGGAGGCGATGGGCGGAATGCTGTCCGCGCCGCGCTCCAAAACGGTCAACTCCTTCGTTTACTTCACAGAAAATTAAAAATCTGATCACTTGATTTATCGCGGGGTTTGTAATATAATCTACTTGATAATTATCTCTCAACGGAGGAAATAATGGAAGATCTCAGATTAGGAATAATCGGTATAGGCAACATGGGCTCTCTCCACGTCATAATGATGTCGGAAGAGAAGGTCAAGCGCTGCCACCTGACCGCCGTCTGCGATATAAAGCAGAGCCGTCTTGACTGGGCAAAGGAATTCTGGGCGGGCACCGGTCACGACTACGACCTTGAGTATTATACCGACTATAAGGATATGCTCGCGTCGAAGAACGTCGACCTCATCCTTATCTCGGTGCCTCACTACCTGCATCCCGTAATAGGCATCGAAGGCTTCCGCGCCGGGAAGCACGTCCTTTCGGAGAAACCGGTGGGCGTCTACACCAAGAAGGTGGAGGAGTTCATGGCGGAAGCGAAGAAGGCGAGGGAAGAAAAGGGACTCGCTTTCGGCTTGATGCTCAATATGCGTCCCGAGCCGAACTATCAGAAGATCCGCGAGATCGTGCAGTCCGGCGAGCTCGGGCAGCGCAAGCGCGTAAACTGGATCATCACCAACTGGTACCGCACTCAGGACTATTATAACAGCGGCGGATGGCGCGCCACCTACGCAGGTGAGGGCGGCGGAGTACTGCTCAACCAGTGCCCCCATCAGCTCGACCTGTGGCAGTGGATCTACGGTATGCCCAAGCGCATCCGCGCCTTCACATATAACGGAAAGTATCACGATATAGAGGTCGAGGACGACGTCACCGCGTACGCCGAGTACGAAGACGGCTCCACCGGCGTTTTCGTCACCACCACCGGCGAGTTCCCGGGGACCAACCGCCTCGAGATCTCCGGCTCCAAGGGAAAGATCCTCTATGAGAACGGCAAGCTGCTTTACACCAAGCTCAATATGGACGAGCGCGAGTACTGCTTCAAGGCGAACGACGACTTCCCGCCGCTCGAGACGACCACCGAGGAGATCGAGCTCGGCTACGGCAAGGGCCACCGCGCGATAGTCCAGAACCTGACCGATCACATACTCGACGGTACGCCTCTCCTCGCCCCCGGCGAGGACGGCATCAACAGCCTGTCGATCGCCAACGCCATGGTGCTCTCGTCCTGGACCGACGACTGGGTGGATCTCCCGATCGACGCCGACAAGTACTGGGCTATGCTCCAGGAGCGCATCAAGACCTCCAAGGTCAAAGAGAACGTCACCGAGCGCGTCAAGGACATGAGCGGGACGTTCAATATGGGGAAGAAATAGTTTTTAAATTATAGTTTTTAGTTTTTAGACTTCACGGTTAAGTTTTTTAGGTTGCGGACTTGATGCAGGGAAAGCTTTGATTTGCTTCTTTGTAAAAAACTAAAACGATACGCGACAAAAAAGGTGCTGATTTTTCAAGTCAGCACCTTTATTATTCGATTTGTTAATATCGGAAGATTAACGAGCTCCGTTGTATCAACGAGAGCCGTTATCCGATCCGTGCTTAATGAGCCGTCTTCAGTCTATCCCGTCGTCGGAGAGCTCGGACATAAGCGCCTCGCGGCTGATCATCAGCCCGTCGCCCTGCGTTTTGGAGGACCATATGATGTGGCGCGGGCAGACCGTCACGCACTTGTCGCAGCCGGTGCATTTTTCGTAGTCGATTTCGGCGAGGAAGCCGTTGACCTTGATGGCGCCGGACTCGCAGTTCTTTTCGCAGAGGTGGCAGCCTATGCATCCGACGTCGCAGTACTTGCGGACGAGCGGTCCCTTATCCTGCGACATACAGCCGACCCAGTGGCGGCAGTCGAAGGGGACGAGGCGGATGATGTGCTTGGGGCAGGCGTTGACGCAGGCTCCGCAGCCGACGCACTTTTCGTAGTCGACCGCCGCCACGCCGTTCTTTACGACGATGGCGTCGAACTTGCAGACCGCGGCGCAGGTGCCGAGACCTATGCATCCGAAGGGGCAGAGCTTGTCGCCGCCGCCGAGACGCGCCGCGGCGATGCAGTCGCCGTCGCCGTCGTAGACGTACTTTTTGAGCGCCAGATCGTGGGTGCCGGAGCACATCACCTGCGCGCGCATCTTCTTTGCGCCGGAGGTGTCGATGCCCATTATCTTACCGATCTCGGTGGTGTTCTCACGGCTCGCCGCGTTGCAGGCGTCGGGCTTCGCCTCGCCCTTGGCGATGGCTTCCGCAAGCGCCGCGCATCCGGCGTAGCCGCACCCGCCGCAATTAGCGCCGGGGAGCAATTCCTGTATCTTAACAGCCTTCTCGTCGCGCTTGACGGCGAAGACCTTGCCCGCAAAGGCGAGCATCAGTCCAAGGGCTCCGCCTATGACGGCGAACCACACGACCGCCCAGATTATATCTGTCCAGTTCATCGCGTTACCCCCTTAACCTATCGAAATGCCGGAGAAGCCGGAGAACGCCATGGCGATCAGTCCCGCGGTGACAAGGGCTATCGGGGTCCCCTTGAACGAACGCGGCGGGGCGGAGAACTCCGTCCTTGCGCGGACGCCGGCGAAGATGACGATCGCGAGGGTAAAACCGACAGCGGCGAAGAAGCCGAACGCCACCGAGTAGATAAAGGACTGTCCGAGAGGCATATCGGAGTAGTTGTTCATATTGAGGATGACCGCTCCGAGGACCGCGCAGTTGGTGGTGATGAGCGGGAGGTAGATGCCCAGCGCGCTGTAGAGCGCGGGGACGAACCGCTTCAAGAACATCTCGATGAACTGCACGAGCGCCGCGATAACGAGTATGAAGGCGATGGTGTAGAGGTATTCAAGATGGAACCTGACAAGGATGAAGTTGTAGACGAGGTTGCACGCCGCGGAAGCGAGGGTCATAACGAATACGACCGCGCATCCCATACCGAGAGCGGTGCCGGGCTTTTCGGAGACTCCGAGGAAGGGGCAGCATCCGAGGAAGCGGGAGAATATGAAGTTCTCGACCAGCACGCAGGAGAGCATGATAAGCAGTATGTCTTTAAGCATTTTCGGTACCCTCCTTTGCTTTCTTTTCGGTCACGAGAGTGTCGCCTGTGTGGGCGGGCTCCTTCTTCTTTTTGCCGGTCATCGAGAGCAGCTTGTTCATACCGGCTATCAGGCAGCCGAGAATGATGAAGCCTCCGGCGGGGAGTATGGCGATAAGCATCGGCTTGTAGGAGCTTCCCATGATGTTGACGCCTGCGAGCGTGCCGTTGCCGAGCAGCTCGCGGATGGCGGAGATGACGATAAGCGCCAGCGTGTAGCCTATGCCCATCGTGATCCCGTCGAGAATTGATGCGACGGGTCCGTTCTTGGAGGCGAACGCCTCCGCGCGGGCGAGGATTATGCAGTTGACGACGATCAGCGGGATAAAGACGCCCAAGGACTTATTGAGGTCGGGCAGGTAAGCCTTTATCAGCATCTCGACTATGGTGACAAATCCGGAGATTATGACGACGAACGAGGCTATGCGGATCTGCTCCGGAATGACCTTGCGGAGCAGGGAAATGAGCAGGTTGGAGCAGGTGAGTACCGCCGTGACCGCGAGACCCATACCGATGGCGTTGCTTATCGAGGTGGTTATCGCCAGCATGGAGCAGAGTCCGAGGAGCTGGACGAGGACAGGATTTTTATATATCACGCCGTCAGCAAGTTGTTTTTTGAATTTCATCAGCCCTCACCTCCCATCGACTTTACGAGGTCGATCGCTTCGTTGACCGCTCCGGTCACTGCGCGCGACGAGATGGTCGCTCCGGCGACCTCGTTGATATTGACCTTGACCTCCAGTCCGCCGGACGTGCCGTCGAACTGCGAGATGAACGCGTCGTCTGCGACCTTCGCGCCGAGACCGGGAGTCTCGGAAAGGGAGATCACCCGGACCGCCTTGCAGCTGCCGTCGGGCAGGACGCCCACGATCATTTCTATCTCGGCTTTGAAGCCCATCGGCGCGCACTTGACGGCGTATCCCTGAAATTCGCCGTCCTTGGTGATGCCGTAGACCTCCTTTACCGACCCGGAAACGTCGGCTTCGATCTCTTCCGACTTGATGCCGTCGCCGAATATCTTGGAGATGACGGCGTTCATTTCGGCTATATTGTTTTCGGCTATTTTATCCTTGGTCGCCGCGTTGACCGCCGCCAGCGCGAACGCCATGACCGCGGCGATGGCGATCAGCGTGCAGGTTATGCGGATAAAGTACTTAAGGCCTTTCTTTTCTTCCATCTCACGCCGCCTCCTTTTCCTTCTTTTTCTTCTCCTTGCGGATGCCGAAGACGCGCGGGCGCGTGACCTGGTCTATGTACCAGACGAGCAGGTTCATTATCAGGATGGCGAAGGAGACGCCCTCGCTGTAGCCGCCGAAGTAGCGGATGAATACGGTGATGAGACCGCATCCGACGCCGTAGATGATGCGTCCCGTTTTTGTCACCGGCGAGGTGACGTAGTCGGTCGCCATAAATATCGCGCCGAGTATCAGACCTCCGGAGAGAAGCTCCATAAGCATGAACTCCCAGGCGTGTACGCTCTTGTCGAGCGGGAACAGATAGCTTATTACCGCCACTGTGCCGAGGAAGGCGACCGGGATATGCCAGGTGATGACCTTGCGGACCAGCAGGTATATGCCGCCGATTATCAGGAGCAGAGCGGATACCTCTCCGAGACAGCCGGGCGTGTTGCCGAGGAACATATCGAAGATCTTGACGTCCGGGGTGACCCCCTGCTTGAGAGAGGCGAGGGGAGTCGCCGTCGCAACCGCGTCGACGTTTATACTGAACGCGGAGAGCTTTTCAGACGAGGGGGCGATAAAGTTCTTTATCTCGTTCGGCCACGCGATAAAGAGGAAGACTCTCGCCGCGAGCGCCGGGTTGACAATGTTTTTGCCTATACCGCCGTAAAGCTGCTTGACTATCACGATGGCGAAGAACGCGCCGATCGCCGGTATCCACAGAGGAGTCGACGCCGGCAGGTTGAAGGCGATGAGCACGCCGGTCACCGCGGCGGAGAAATCGAGCACCGTTACCGGACGCTTCAGCAGCTTCTGAGTGAGGAACTCGAATATCACGCATGACGCCACCGATATGACGGTCAGCGAGAGAGCGCGGAAGCCGAAGGCGTAGACCGACCAGATAAGCGCCGGCACCATGGCGATGATCACGTCCAGCATCAGCACGCGGGAGGTCTCCCACGATTTCATATGCGGGGAAGCCGAAACTGTCAGCATTTTGTTTTCGCCGTTCATTTATTTCGCCTCCTTCTGTGCCGCGGCAGCCGCCTGCGCCGCTTTCTGCGCGCGGCGTTTTTCGTTGATCTTTGCCTTCGCCACGCGGTTGTCGGCGGTTATCGAAACGCCGCCGGGACAAATGTATGAGCAGGCGCCGCATTCGACGCAGCTCATGACGTTGTATTTTTCGCAGAGATCCCATTTCCCCGCGCGGGAGAACATGGAGAGATAATTGGGCATAAGGTGCATCTGGCAGACGCCGACGCAGCGTCCGCAATGGATGCAGGCGGACGGCTGTTCGTAGCGGGTCGGCTTGGGATCGGAGAAGACGAGTATCGCCGAGGTGCCCTTGGTGACCGGGGCGTCAAGATCCCACTGCGCGGCGCCCATCATCGGACCGCCGTTGACCACCTTTTCGGGCTCCGCCTTGAAGCCGCCGCAGAACTCGACCAGATCGCGGTAAGATGTTCCGATGGGGGCGAGCACGTTCGAGGGGTTGACCACGCAGTCGCCGTCCACGGTCACGACGCGCTCGATAAGCGGCATACCGGTGACGAAAGCGTTGTATATCGCCGAGCAGGTCTCGGCGTTGAAGACGATGCAGCCGACGTCGGCGGGAAGTCCGCCCGCCGGGATCTCGCGCCCGGTCAGCGCGTAGATGAGCTGGCGCTCGTCGCCCTGCGGATACTTGGTCTTCAATACGCGCACCTTGATAAGATCGTTCTCGGCGGTCATGCCCTCCGCGATCTTGATGGCGTCGCGCTTGTTGTCTTCTATTGCCAGATCGCCCTGCTTCAGCCCGAACACCTTGAGCATCAGCTTCATCCCGCCGATCACCGATTCGGGACGTTCGAGAAGCAGGCGGTGGTTCGCCGTGATGTACGGCTCGCACTCCGCGCAGTTGACGATCAGGCGGTCGACCTTGCCCCGCGCCGAGCTGATCTTGGCGTAAGTCGGGAAGGTGGCGCCGCCCATTCCGGAGATCCCGGCGTTCTTTACCACCTCGATCAGGTCGTCGAAGGTGATGTCTTCAAGCTCTTTTTCGTACGGACGAACGTCCGGCGAAAGGGTGTTCAGCCCGTCGCTCTCGATGACTATATTCGCCACCTTGACGCCCATGGCGTTGTATTTTTCTTCGATCGCCTTGACCTTGCCGGAGACGCTGGAATGTACCGGACACCCCAGCCCCGCGTCGATCGCGCCGATGACTTGACCGCGCATGACCTCGTCGCCGACCTTGACCGTCGGCTTGCAGTGCGCGCCTATATGCTGTGAAAGCGGGATGGAGACTTTTGCCGGCGCCGGCATATGCCTGATCGCGCTCGCAGCCGTGTTTTTGGACTCGTTCAGGTGAACTCCGCCCCTGAAAGTAAATGCCACGATATTGCCCTTCCTTTGTTAGAATAAGGTATCACTTATCTATTATACAAGATAAAAATACAAATTTCAATAGAATTTGCATATAATCAAGAGGAAAAACGAGTAAAAAATCTAATATTATTTACAACGCAAATATTTGGCGCCTTTGATTGACAATCGATGGGATTTAGTATATAATTAAATGTCAATGTATTTACTTTTTCAGATCATTCAGAAAGGGAAATAAATATGAGTTTCAACTACCGGATAGCCTGCTTTTCCAAGGTGTCCGGGGTAAGCCCCGAAAACCGCGGAAATTTCTTCTGCGACGGCAAGTCGATGAAGAAAGACAATACCGGCACCGCCGCCGCGCTCGTCGAGACCGCAAATTCCGACAGCGAGAAGTGCATCGGCGTTTTTGAAGGCGTCCGCTCCGGCGAGGCGGCGCACATCGCGGTCAACTGCCTGCGCTATTTCAGCAAGCAGAAGAGCGCCGACGATATAGATTACATAAAACAGCTCTCCGACTATTTCACCGCCTGCGACAAGGTGGTGGCGGGGATAGAGGGCGCGTCTGACAACGAAGTCAACGCCGCCGCCGCTTTTATCCGCTATAACGGACTTTACTTTGCCGCGGCGGGCGACACGCTCGTTTACCTCTGCCGCGAAGGCGAGGTCACTCTTCTCGATCCGCCGGAGGATTCGGTCCGTCCGCTGGGAGGCAAGGGGGCGTTCGCTCCGAGCCCCGTTTTCGGCGAGCTTGCGACCGGCGACAGATTTGTCATCTGCACGTCCGGGCTCAAAAGATCGATCTCCAACGTCAGGTTCGATGAGATAACCGACGGTTCCGCGACCGCGGAGGAATGCGCCGAGGCTCTTTGCGCCGAGGCGATCTCTCACGGTATAGCCGACAGCGTTACCTGCGCGGTCATCGACGTAGCCGAGGAGACGAGCGAGGGCTACTGGATGCTTCCTTCCTTTGTCGGAGGAGCGGCAGCCGGCGCGCTCGATTACCCCTCGGACGACGACGCGCAGACGATAGAGATCAGCTCCGGCTCGACCGCCGCGGCATACGCCCGCGCGAACGAGGAGGCTCATAAAGAGCCGGCAAAGGAAAGCGCGTATTCCGAATACAGCATAAACGGCGAGACCCGCGTGATGGGAACGGTCGAGCCCGCTCCCGAACTCGACGCCAAGGATTACGAGGACGCCGAATTCGACGACAACGACTACATCCCCGATCCCGCCCCCGGGCGCAAGCGCGCGGCGGGAGCGGCATCTGCCGACAAGAAAAAGATGATCACCGTCGGCGTGATAATCGCCGCCGTCCTGCTTCTCGGATTTATAATGACGCTGCTCATCACCGGCATAGGAAATATCGGAAAGAAAAAACCGGACGCCGACACCGCGTCGACCTACGATACCGCAAGGACCGAGCCGGAGACCACCGGCTTCGAGCCCGCTGTCGTGACGACCGACGATACCTCCGCCGAGACCGCAGAGGAAACCACGGAGGAGACCACCGAGGAGACGACGGAAGTCACCACCGAGGTCACCACGGAAGTCACCACCGAGGTGACGACGGAGGTCACGACCGAGGTCACCACCGCGGCTCCCGTTGTGACCGATCCGCCCGAGACCCAGCAACAGCCGTCCGGCGACCTTACCGGCAACACCTCCAAGGGCTACCCGATCACCCGCAGGAACGGCGCGTACTACGTCACGGTCAACGGCACGGAGATCCTTGTCGCAAACAAGTCCTACTCGCTCGACCAGTCCTACAATCCCGGCGGACTCACCACCGCTACCAGCAACGCTTTCCACGATCTGACCGAGGCTGCCGCAAAGGACGGATGCAACATCTACCTCGTCTCCGGGTTCAGGTCCTACTCCCGCCAGAAGACGCTCTACAACAACTACGTCAACCGCGACGGTAAGGCGGAAGCGGACAGATACTCCGCCCGTCCCGGCTACAGCGAGCATCAGACCGGTATGGCTATCGACGTGAACTCGGTCGACCAGTCCTTTGAGAATACCGCCGAGGGCAAATGGATAGCCGCCCACTGCCACGAGTACGGATTTATCCTCCGTTATCCCAAGGGCAAAGAGGGAATTACCGGATATATTTACGAGCCCTGGCATATCAGATACGTCGGACCGATCGCCGCCGACATCCAGGCGAGCGGACTTACCCTCGAGGAGTATCTCGGCATCGACTCCGTATATGCGGACTGACGGGGAAAAATCCCGAAGCTTACTTGACAAGCCGTATAAGCGGTGATATAATGTCAATGTATTAATTTACTAAAACGACGGAGAACCGCGATGAAAATGACCTTCTGGGCATATTACCTCTATTGCTTTATCGGATATTCTGATAGGGTTTAGTAGGTTTTGCTGCAAGAGGCCGGTAAACAGTCATTTAGTTACCCCGCAGTAAAATTTACTGCGGGGATATTTTTTAAATCAGGAGAACGATATGGTACTTGTTATCAAACAGGGCGCGGAAGAGGCGCAGTTGGAAAATCTTATCGAATGGCTCAAAAGCCAGGGGATAGAGACCCACTTGAGCAAGGGACATTTCCAGACCATACTCGGACTTGTCGGGGACACCCGCCACGTCGATATTGATCTGCTGTCCGGACTTGCCATAGTCGAGAGCGTTATGCGGATAAGCGAGCCATTCAAGAGCGCGAACCGCAAGTTCCATCCCGACGATACCGTGATAGATATCTGCGGAAATAAGATCGGCGGCGGCAATTTCCAGTTTATCGCCGGGCCATGCTCCGTGGAGTCGCCGGAGCAGATCTGCTCGATAGCCCGCGAGGTCAAGGCCGCCGGAGCGACCCTGCTCCGCGGCGGAGCGTTCAAGCCCCGCACCTCGCCTTACGCCTTCCAGGGTATGCGCGGAGAGGGGCTGAAGCTGCTTCTCGAGGCGAAAAAGGAAACGGGCATGCCGATAGTCACCGAGATAATGGACCTTTCCCATATAGATCTTTTCGAGGACGTCGACTGCATTCAGGTCGGCGCGCGCAATATGCAGAATTTCGAGCTGCTCAAGGAGCTCGGACATTCCCGCAAGCCGATACTTCTCAAACGCGGGCTTGCCAATACCATGCAGGAGCTGCTGATGAGCGCGGAGTATATCATGGCGGGCGGCAACGATAACGTTATACTCTGCGAGCGCGGCATACGCACCTTTGAGACCTATACAAGGAACACCATGGACGTCTCCGCCGTGCCGCTTCTCCACGAGAAGTCTCATCTCCCGGTCATAGTCGACCCGAGCCACGCCGCCGGATTTGCGCGCCTTGTCGAGCCTCTCGCGCTCGCGGCTGCGGCGGCGGGAGCCGACGGACTTATGATAGAAGTACACAACGACCCCGCGCACGCTCTCTGCGACGGACCGCAGGCGCTCCGTCCGGACGAGTTCGCGGAAACGGTAAAGAAGGTCAACGCCGTGAGAAAGGCGCTTGGCGCCGACGATTGAGCTTTTTAGGCTTTCGGATCTTTCATTAAATATGCAGAGGTAAAAAATGACTGTTGGAATAGTCGGACTGGGACTTATAGGGGGCTCGTTCGCCCGCGCTTTTTCGGAGATGACAGAGCATACCGTTCTCGCCTGCGACATAGACGAGAGCGCCTTTCTCGCCGCGAAGATGGTCGGCGCAGTCGACGGCGTACTTGACGACGATACTCTCGGAGAGTGCGATCTCACGCTGATCTCTCTCTACCCCGAGGCGGCGGTGAACTGGATAACGGAGCATGAAAAGCTCTTCAAAAAGGGCTCGATAGCCGTCGATTGCTGCGGAGTCAAGAAATTTGTCTGCGACGGCGTCGGCGGCAACTCCGGGCGGGATTTCAGCTTTATCGGCGGTCATCCCATGGCGGGGACACAGCAGTGGGGATTTGCCCACTCCAGAGCCAGCCTTTTCAAAGGCGGGTCGATGATACTCACCCCCGATCCCGCGACCGATATTCGCGTGCTCGAACGGGCGAAGGCGTTCTTTCTCGAGGTCGGATTTTCCGACGTCGTCTTCACAACGCCCGAGGATCACGACGCGAGGATCGCCTTTACCTCCCAGCTCCCGCACGTCATTTCCAACGCCTACGTCAAAAGTCCGCGCGCCGTGGAGCACAGCGGCTTTTCGGCGGGGAGTTACCGGGACCTTTCCCGCGTTTCCAAGCTGAACGTTAAGATGTGGACCGAGCTTTTTCTCGAAAACGCCGATAATCTGGCTGACGAGATAGATCTGCTTGCCGACAACCTGAAGCAGTATTCCGAAGCGATACGCAAGGGCGACGGCGAGGCTCTCGCGGCTCTCCTCGAGGACGGGCGCGAGAGCAAGATCAACGCAAAATAAAGGAGACCGGTATTGTGATAACCATTGATATCAATGCTCATAAAAGGTATCCCGTCTATATCGGCGGCGGGCTGATCGACCGTGCGGGCGCGCTCACCGAGCGCAACGCGGGGGGAGAGAAGGCTCTTATCGTCACAGATAACAGGGTCGGCGAGATCTATCTCGAAAGGGTAAAGAACTCGCTTGAAGCGGCGGGGTACGAGGTCTTCTTTTTCGCCTTCATCGAAGGCGAACAGAGCAAGAACGCCGGGACGCTTATGGATATCCTTGAGTCGGCGGCAAACCTCGGCCTGACCCGCAGCGACATCTTTGTCGCCCTCGGCGGCGGAGTCGCCGGCGACGTTTGCGGGCTTGCGGCGTCTCTTTATATGCGCGGGACGAATTTCGTCCAGATACCCACCACTCTGCTCGCGGCTGTCGACTCTTCGGTCGGGGGAAAGACCGCCATCGACCTCGACGCGGGCAAAAACCTCTGCGGGACCTTCTGGCAGCCCTCCTGTGTGATATGCGACCCCGCGGCTCTCGATACTCTCGACCCGGAGGTATTCTCCGACGGTATGGCGGAGGTGATAAAATACGGCGCCATATGCGACCGCGAGCTTTTCGATATGGTCAAGGGCGGAGACACCGCGTCCCGCCGCGCGGAAATAATAGAGAGATGCGTCCGCCGCAAGGCGGAGATCGTCGCCGAGGACGAATTCGACACCGGCCGCCGCGCCATTCTCAATTTCGGACACACCTTCGGCCACGCGATAGAAAAATTGAGCGGATTTTCCGTCTCGCACGGAAAGGCGGTGGCGATGGGAATGGTCATCGCCGCCCGCGCTTCATATAAACTCGGCTTCTGCCGGAATGATGTCACCGGCGACCTGATCGGCGCGCTCCGGAGCAACGGACTGCCGGTCGAGTGCGGCTTTTCTCCCGACGATATATGGGAGGCTTCGATGTCGGATAAAAAGAGGAGCGGGACGAGCATCTCCCCGATCCTCCTGTACGATATAGGCGATTGCTTTGTTGACCGCGTTTCGGTCTACGATTTCAAAGAGATCTGCCGCGCGGGGCTTGAAGAATGAGGGCGGTTATACATCCGCGGAGGCTCTCCGGCACGGTAAAAGCGCTTCCCTCAAAGTCATACGCGCACAGATATCTGATCTGCGCCTCGCTTGCCGACGGGATCAGTGAAATATCCTGCGACCGGTTTTCCGACGACATACTCGCCACCATACGCTGCATCTCCGCGCTCGGAGCAAGGATAAACTGTCTTATCGGCAGATTTGAAGTCATTCCCCGCGAAAATGGCTGTTACGTAAAGGGCGCCGAACTCGACTGCGGGGAAAGCGGCTCTACGCTGCGTTTTCTCGCCCCGGTCGTTTCGGCTGTCGGCGGCGGGAGCTTCATTATGGGCGGCAGGCTCGCCGCCCGCCCGATGGACGCGCTCAACCGCGCGCTCTCCGATCACGGCGTAACGGTAAGAAAAGAGGGAAACGTCCTCGCCTATTTGGGAAAGATGACCGGAGGAGAGTTCCTTATCCCCGGCGATATAAGCTCCCAGTTCGTTTCCGGACTGCTTATGGCTCTCCCGCTTGTCGGCGGGGGCGAGGTCAGGCTGACTTCTCCGCTCTCGTCCGCGCCGTACGTCGACATCACCGTCGACGCCATGCGGACCTTCGGCGTTGAGGTCAGACGCGAAGGCGAGACGTTTACCATTTCGCCCGGGTCTAAGTACGCCGGAGTGAAAACGGCGGTCCCCGGGGACTGGTCCAACGCCGCGTTCTGGCTCGCTTCGGGCGTCAGAGTCACCGGACTCGATATGCGCGACGCCCAGGGCGACAAGGCGATCACCGGGCTGATTTCGAGGTTCGGGGGGACGGTGGTATCCGACTCCGACGGGGTGATCGCTTGCGATCTCGAAGATCTGAACGGCACAGAGATAGACGCGGACGATATCCCGGACGCCGTCCCGATGATAAGCGTTCTCGCGGGAACGGCTCGGGGCACGACCCGCATATATAACGCGGCGCGTCTTCGCGCAAAGGAGAGCGACCGCATAGAAAGCGTGTCGAATATGCTGACCGCTTTCGGCGTTCCGCACGAAGTCACGCGGGACGGACTTATAATACACGGAAGAAACGGGCGCCTTTCCGGCGGCTGTGTGATAGACAGCGCGAACGATCACCGCATAGCCATGGCGGCGGCGGTCGGAGCCGGATACGCGGACGGCGACGTGACCGTTACCGGCGCGGAGGCGGTGGCAAAATCATACCCCGGATTTTGGGACGACTATAAAGAGCTCGGAGGAGAGATAGATGTCTAATACGCTGGGCGATAAGATCAAGGTGACGATATTCGGTCAGTCGCATTCCGAAGCGATCGGATGCGTGATCGACGGATTTCCCGCCGGATTTAAGCCGGATATGGAAAAGGTGAGAAAATTCATGTCCCGCCGCGCTCCCGGAAAGGGAGAGCATACCACCGCGAGGAAAGAAAGCGACGCTCCGCGCGTCGTTTCGGGTCTTGCGGACGGAGCGACCTGCGGGGCGCCGATCTGCGCGATGATCGAGAACGGCGACGTCCGTTCCGGCGACTACGGCGAGATCGCCCGAAAGCCGAGACCGGGTCACGCCGACTATACCGCCTTTGTAAAATACGGCGGCTCGAACGACGTACGCGGAGGCGGACAGTTCTCCGGCAGGCTCACGGCGCCGCTCTGCTTTGCGGGGGCTTTGTGTATGCAGTACCTCGAAACGAAGGGGATACGCATCGCCGCCCGCGCGTCCGAGACGGCGGGGATAAGCGACGCGCCGCTCGATATCGAAAAGCTGTTCGCCGTCGCGGAAAAGCCGTTCCCGGCAATCGACGGCGGGGCGGCTGAAAAAATGCTCGCGGCGATCGCATCCGCAAAAGAGGCGGGCGACAGCGTCGGCGGCGTTATCGAATGTGTTGTCATCGGTCTGCCCGCGGGGATAGGCGAGCCTATGTTCGGCGGGGTCGAAAACGAGATAGCCCGCGCGGTATTCGGAGTACCAGCGGTCAAAGGGATAGAGTTCGGCGCGGGCTTTTCAGCCGCGCGAATGAAGGGAAGCGAGAACAACGACCCGTTCGAGTACAAGGACGGCGCCGTCGTCTGCGGAACCAACAACGCGGGCGGCATACTCGGCGGGATAACAAACGGTATGCCCGTCGTCTTTCGCTGCGCGATAAAGCCGACGCCCTCCGTTGCTCTTCCGCAGAAAACCGTCGACGTCGAGACGGGAGAGAACGCGACGCTTGAGATCAAAGGCAGGCACGACCCTTGCATCGTTCCGCGCGCCGTCCCGGCGATAGAGGCGGCGGCCGCGATAGCGATACTAAATCTGATCCCGTAGGGCGGGACGCTATTTTCCGCCGGGCAAGCCGGCACAAAAACAGAAGGCAGGAAGAATAAATGGATATCAAGGAAGCAAGAAAAGAGATCGACGCGGTAGACTGCGAGCTGACGGCGCTTTTCGAGAAACGCATGAAACTGGCGGCGGAGATCGCCGAATACAAGCGGCAAAACGCCAAAGCGGTATTCGATCCGGC
>JAFSSR010000071.1 GCA_017450885.1 Clostridia bacterium
CAAAGCGGTGTCCGGTCCCGTAGGAGTAACACAGGCGATCACTACGGTCGCAAAAACGGGAACGGTCAATCTTTTGTATCTCGTATCGGTCATAGCGATGAATCTGGGCATCTTTAATCTTCTGCCGATCCCCGCGCTCGATGGCGGAAAGCTGTTCTTCCTCTTCTTCGAGCTTATCTTCCGAAAGCCGATAAACCGCAAGGTCGAGGGTTATATTCACGCCGCTGGAATGATCCTGCTGCTCGGACTGATCGCCCTCGTTTCTATAAAAGACATAATCAAGCTGTTCAGTTAGGAAAATGAGAAAAAGACGTAAATCTAAAGAGATAAAGATCGGAAATATTTCGATTGGCGGCGACTATCCGATAGCCGTCCAGTCGATGACCAATACCAAAACGTCCGGTTATAACGCGACTCTTTCGCAGGTCCGCGCTCTGTGCGGCGCGGGATGCGATATAGTCCGTCTCGCCGTTCCGAACGTCGACTGCGCCGGGGTCTTCGCCTTTCTGAAACAGAACGGCGTGACCGCTCCGCTTGTCGCCGATATACATTTCGATTACCGCATCGCGCTCGCCTGCGTTGAGGCGGGAGCCGACAAGATAAGGATAAACCCCGGTAATATCGGCGATCCCGAAAGGATCAAGGCTGTCTCCGACGCTTGCCGGAACGCAGGTGTACCTATTCGCGTCGGAGTGAACTCAGGCTCTCTCGAAAAAAAGGTGCTCGACGCTCACGGACGCGCCGACTCCGCGGCTCTTGCGGAGAGCGCGCTCGAAAACGTACATATCCTTGAGGATTTCGGTTTTGAAGACATAGTCGTCGCCGTGAAATCGTCCGACGTGCCGACCATGATCGAGGCGAACGAGATCATCGCCGAAAAGTGCGCATATCCTCTCCATCTGGGCGTTACGGAAGCCGGAAGCCCCGCAAGAGGAATAATAAAATCCTCTGTCGGCATAGCGTCTCTTTTGTCCAGAGGCATAGGAGACACGATAAGAGTCTCTCTTACCGCCGATCCAGTAAAAGAGGTCGAAGCGGCTCACGCCATACTCGAATACTGCGGACTTGAAAAAAACGACGGTATCGAGGTGGTTTCCTGTCCTACCTGCGGGCGTACCAACATAGATCTCATCGGGCTGGTCAACGATTTTGAAGCCCGCAGATCGGAGATAAAGCGCAAAGGCGGGTTGAAGGTAGCCATCATGGGCTGCGCCGTCAACGGTCCCGGAGAGGCTCGCGGAGCAGATATCGGGCTCGCCGGAGGAGACGGAGTCGCGCTTATTTTCAAAAAGGGCGAGATAATCAAAAAGGTCGATCAGTCCTGCGCGATAGACGCGCTGATCGGCGAGATCAACCTGTTGTAGATCTTCTCTGAAATGTACCTTTTTCGGTGCATTTCATTTGTTATAATCAGGACGCAGATCATCAGGAGAATAAAATGTCTAAATCTATTCTGGAATACTTCAAAAAATATGATCCGGATCGGGAGATCAGGGAGATACTCGATCTCGCCACGGTGACTGGCGTCCGAGTCGACAGGGAAAACAAGAAGATCGAAATGGACGTCGCTTTTCCGCGCCATATTTCGCGCGGCGTTATCAAACGCGCGGAGCTCGAAGCGGCGAGAGCGCATGAGATAAACGGTGTACGCTTTATCCCTTCATTCCCGACCGAGACCTTCGGCGAGGAGGGCGTCAGGGAAGCGATAGAAGCGGCTTACGGCATGAACTGCCTCGCGCAGGGCTTTTTGAGCGACTACAGCGTTTCGATCGACGGCGATACAGTCACCGTTTTTACCCGCTTCGCCGACGACGGCAACGAGTTTATTACCGGCTCACGGACCGACCGCGTTATCTCCGATCTGATTTTCAAGATGTACAACAAGCGCGTCGCCGTTCAGTTCAGGACGGCTGATGAGGGCGAGATCAGCTACGAGAGCTTTTCGCGTCAGCGCAACGAAGAGATCGCTTCCATCCTTGCCGATATAGAGGAGGAGCGCAGGAATTACATACCTCCGGAAGAAGAAGCTCCGGAACGCTCTGCGCAGAAAAAAGCGGCTTCCGATCCCGAATATTTTCCCGCCACTTCGCTTATTTCCGAGCCGGATGACGCCGTTTCTCTCGGCGGAGGCAGGTTTAAGATCGGCTGCTCCGTGTTCGACGCATCATCACCGCTGACCGTTTTCGGGGAAGAGGTCGAGGTCGATGAACCGACTCCGATAGCCATGCTCAATTCGCCCATGAAACGGGTCACGGCTCTCGGTCAGGTTATCAATCTCGAAGAGAAAGAGACTCGCGGCAAGGACAAGCTCATTATCACCTTCGGAATAACCGACGACGAGGGGTCGATAAACGTCAAGACCGTACTGACTCCCGACGACGCAAAGGAGCTTCTTTCCGCGATCAAATCGTCAAAATTCAAGCAGAAGCGCGGTACCATCAAGCTTGAGCTTTATTCCGCCGTACTCGCCGTGACGGGGTCGGTAAAGAACGATAAATTCGATAAGGAATACTATATCGACCCGGTTTCCGTAATGGTCATATCCCGCGAGAAGCGCATGGACAACGCCGAAGATAAGCGGGTCGAGCTCCACTGTCACACCAATATGTCGCAAAAGGACGCGGTCATTCTTCCGGCGGAGCTTGTCGAAACGGCGGCGTCATGGGGACACAAGGCCGTCGCGCTTACCGATCACGGAAACCTTCAGGGCTTTCCGGAGGCGATGCTCGCCGCGGAGGAGCTTGCGAAGAAGGGAAAAGATATAAAGGTCATCTACGGAATGGAGGCGTATTTCGTAGACGATACCGCGCGCGCGGTCTACGGCGATAAAGACGAGCCGCTCAACGGCAGATTTGTTATATTCGACCTCGAGACCACCGGATTGTCCGCTCTCAACAACCATATCACCGAGATAGGCGCCGTCAGGGTCGAGGACGGGCGAGTCCTCGACGTCTTCAACACCTTTGTCGATCCCGAAACGCACATCCCGGAAAACATCACCGAACTCACCGGAATTACGGACGAAATGGTCAAGGGCGCTCCCGATTGCAAGACCGCTCTGAGATCATTCTTCGATTTTGTCGGAGACGACATTCTTGTCGCCCACAACGCAAACTTCGATACCTCGTTTATCCGCGCGGCGGCGAGACGTTATAAAATGCCGTTCGACAATACCTACATAGATACTCTTGCTCTGTCGAGGTATATAAACACTTCGCTCAAGCGTCATACCCTCGACGCGATAGCCGACTATTACAGACTCGGCAAATTCAATCATCACCGCGCCTGCGACGACGCGGAGATGTTGGCGTTCGTCTTTTTCCGCATGACCGAAAAACTGCTTTCCGAGGGTGTCCGCGGCGTAGCGGACATGAACCGCGTTATGTCGGATAAGGCGGATCCTAAAAAGTTGAGACCTTACCATATGATCATACTCGTTAAGAATATGGTCGGTCTTAAAAATCTGTATTATCTTGTTTCACGCAGCTACCTCGATTTCTATTTCAGATATCCGAGAATTCCGCGCACTCTGCTCGAGGAACACCGCGAGGGGCTTATCATTGGGTCAGCCTGCGAGGCGGGCGAATTATTCTCGGCTGTGAAGCAGGGCAGATCGGACTACGAGCTTGAGAAGATCGCGTCCTTCTACGACTATCTTGAAATACAGCCGATATGCAATAACCGTTTCCTTATCGACGAGGGAAGCGTCCGCGACGACGAAGGCTTACGCGATCTCAACCGCATAGTCGTTTCATTGGGCGAACGGATCGGCAAGCCGGTCGTTGCGACCTGCGACGCGCATTTTCTTGAAAAGCATCACGATATCTTCCGCAAGATACTTCTAAAATCCATGAAGTACCGCGACGCCGACCGGGACACCGGATTGTATTTCCGCACGACGGAGGAAATGCTTGAAGAGTTTTCTTATCTCGGAGAAGAAAAGGCGCGCGAGATCGTAATTGATAACCCCAACAGGATCGCCGACGAGATCGAAAGCATACGTCCTATCCCGAAAGGGAGCTACACGCCTAAAATGGAGGGCGCGGAGGACGAGCTGCAGGACCTGTGCTGGACACGCGCTAAAAAGATCTACGGCGAGAATTTGCCGGATATCGTAAAAGACCGTCTCGACCGCGAGCTCGGCTCTATAATCCAGCACGGATTTTCCGTTCTGTATATGATCGCGCAGAAGCTCGTTAAGTTCAGCGAGGACAACGGCTATCTTGTAGGATCGAGAGGATCTGTCGGCTCGTCGTTTGTCGCCACGATGTCGGGAATTTCGGAGGTCAATCCGCTTCCGCCCCACTACGTCTGCCCGAACTGCCGCCACAGCGAGTTTATCACCGACGGCTCGATCGGCTCCGGATTTGATCTTCCGCCCAAGGACTGCCCGGAATGCGGCGCTCCCATGAACCGCGACGGGCATGACATCCCGTTCGAGACCTTCCTCGGCTTCCACGGCGACAAGTCACCCGATATCGACCTCAATTTCTCCGGAGAAGTACAGGGAAAGGTACATAAGTACACGGAAGATCTGTTCGGCTCCGAAAACGTGTTCCGCGCCGGTACTATCTCCGCGGTCGCGGAAAAAACGGCGTACGGTTACGTAAAGAAATATCTCGACGAGACGGAACGCGGGCTCAACCGCGCCGAGATCGAAAGACTGATCCTCGGTATCGTCGGCGTAAAGAGCACCACCGGTCAGCACCCCGGCGGGATCATCGTCGTTCCGCGCGAATACGACGTATATGACTTCACACCTGTACAGCATCCGGCGGACGACGCCGATTCCGACGTCATAACCACACACTTCGCGTTTACTTATCTTCACGACACCATTCTTAAGCTCGACGAGCTCGGACACGATATCCCCACCAAATATCGCTGGCTTGAAGAGTATTCCGGTATGAGCGTCAACGATGTTCCGATGAGCGATAAGAAGGTAATGGATCTCTTTCTTTCGACCAAATCGCTCGGAGTCTCGCCCGATGATATCGGCGCGAAGGTCGGCACATTCGGACTGCCCGAATTCGGCACCAATTTTGTACAGCAGGTCATTGTCGAGACCAAGCCGAAGACCTTCTCCGACCTTCTGCAGCTCTCCGGACTTACGCACGGCACCGACGTCTGGACAAACAACGGCGACGAGCTGATCCGCAGCGGGACATGCACGATATCCGATCTGATCGGAACGCGCGACAGCATCATGCTGTACCTTATCTATCACGGCGTAGAAAAGAGCATGGCGTTCAAGATCATGGAGGACGTTCGCAAGGGCAAGGGACTGCTCCCCGAATACGAGGCAGCCATGAGGGAACAGAATATACCGGACTGGTATATTTCATCCTGTAAAAAGATCAAGTATATGTTCCCCAAGGCTCACGCGGCGGCTTATGTTATCTCCGCTATCCGTTTAGCCTGGTTCAAGGTGTATAAGCCTGACGTTTTTTACGCCGCGTTCTTCACCGCCGCCCCCAACGGGTTTGACTCCAGTATCGTAGCGAAGGGAAGACAGCACGTGTTCAACACGCTCAACGATATTCAGCAGCGCAAGAAGAGCAAAGAGGCGGAGCAGAAGGAGATCAACCAGATACCCTTCCTTCAGCTTGCCAACGAGGCGATGTCGAGGGGAATAAAGTTTCTGCCTATAGATCTTTATAGATCGCATTCGTTCGCTTTCTGGCCTGAGCAGGAAGGCATCCGTATGCCGTTCAACTCGCTGCCGGACGTCGGCGACGCCGCGGCGAACAAGATCTACGAGGCGGCGAAGGACGGAGACTTCCTTTCTGTCGAAGATCTCCGTACCCGCGCCGGACTGTCGAAAAAGATCATCGAGATACTTGAGAACAACGGCGTCCTCGAAGGGCTTACTACCACAAATCAGCTCACCCTGATCGACAACCGCCACGTTGCCGCCGATCCGAAAAACAAGTCGTCATATGAGAGCAGACTTGCCGAGGAGATGAAAAATCTCTCCGACAGCTTGAAGTCGGCTCCGTCGGTAAACGACGATGCGACGGTCATCGACGACTCCGATCAGCTCTCATTATTCTGAACGGTTAAGAGAAAAGCAGATGCGCCGCTATTTCGGCTGCATCTGCTTTTTGATCTTCTCAAGCGCGCTTTTTTCAAGCCTCGACACCTGAGCCTGGGATATCCCTATCTCATCCGCTATCTCCATCTGCGTTTTTCCCGAGAAAAACCTCATGGAGATTATGTTTTTCTCTCTTTCGGCGAGCTCCTTCATCGCGTCGTTGAGAGCTATCCTTTCAAGCCACACCTCGTCGTTCGAGTCCTTATCCCTTATCTGGTCCATGATATATAACGACTCGTTCCCGCCGTTGTCGCTGTATACCGGCTCGAAAAGAGACACCGGATCGGCGATCCCTTCAAGCGCGTTCACCAGCCGTTCCTTGTCGGTATCTACTCCGTCGGCGTTCAGCTTTGCAAGTATTTCCTCGATCGTCGGCTCGTTTTGCGATATCTTTGAAAGCTGCTCTCTCGCCTGGAGCGCGCGGTAGGCGAGGTCCCTTGTCGATCTGCTGACCCTTATCGCGTTGTTGTCGCGCATATACCTGCGCAGTTCGCCGATTATCATTGGCACCGCGTATGTCGAAAACTTGACGTCAAGCGTTGTGTCAAAGTTGTCGACGGCTTTTATCAGTCCGATACACCCGACCTGAAAGAGATCGTCCGCGTCTTCGCGTTTTTTTGAAAATCTTTGTATTATGCTTAAGACCAGCCGCAGATTTCCGTCGATCAGCTTTTTTCTCGCGTCGCCGTCGCCCTGTCTCGCTTTTTCAAGTAATTCCTTTTTTTCTTCGTCCGATAAGGTGGCAAGCTCTGAAGTATTAATTCCGCATATTTCAACTTTGTTGTAGTACAAGCTCTCGTCCCCCGTCGTCAGTATCAGTAGGATTATTGACGGTGGAGACGATATGTATACCGAAATCAATAAGCAAAAAAATGGAAACAGCCTTCCTTCCGGAAGGCTGTATGTTATTTATATTATATTACTTGTAGCAGGCGAACGCGACCATCGGTATATCCTCGGAATTGCCGAGATTGGCATACGTCGGATAATAGTATTCCGTTACCGCGTCATAGCGTACGCCGTAGATCGGCATATTGTGTTTTACGCGCACCTGATTTTTGCCGACAATCTCGGCTTGAGCGGGAGCCGCCCAGTTTGAATATGAGAGCTTGGAGGTCAGGACTTCTAAACCGTAGATATCGTTTGAGAAATCCTCGGTCGTTAATTTCAGTCCGTTCGCGACGTATTTGAAAGTAAGGAGTACGGTATAGTTGTCTTCGTACTCAACGCTTTCGAGCTGAGGACCGGCGACCATGTTGATATCGCCCTTGCCGTATTCGTTGGCAAGCACCATGTTTGCGGCGCGTTGAGCCTGGCCCGGCTTGCAGTAGGGATGGATGTTATTGTACCACACCTCGTTGTCCCACATATCCGAGCTTGCGACGACGAAGCTGTTGTCGAGCATGCAAGGAACGCATCCGAGCTCGCTGCGGACTATTCCGGTCATGAGATAGGCGTTTCTGTTGTTGTTGCTGAAGCAGGCTGGGAACTCGACAAAGTAGACGGGGAAGTTATCCTTTCCGTCGCCCATATGGGTGCGGAAATATGTCATAAGGTCGGTGATCTCGTTCGAGAAGGTCCAGGTTTCCTTGCCCCAGTTGTAGATGGTATTGAGCATATCGCTCTCTCCCTGATACCAGAGTATCCCGGCGCAGGAGAAGTTCATGAGCGGATGGAGCTGCTGATTGTAAGCCATACGGGAGTGGATCTTATTGCCCATGGAGTATGCGATCTTTTCATAGTAAACGCCGTTCTCCTGGGTGTCGGAGTTCCACTTGTCGGCGAGCTCGTTCGGAGCCCAGGCGGTGAGAGGATAGCCGGACGCGTCGATCTCTATCATGGCTATCGGAACGTCGGTCTGTCTTGCGAGGTCGAGAGCGAACATATAACCGATAGCGGAGAAGGAACGGCCTCCGACGAACTCGGTGTTGATATTGAACGGGATATCGGGATCAAAGTCGTCCGGCCTTGCCCAAACGGCATATTCGGAATCGACGTCCTTATACACCTTAGCAGTGCCCCAGGCGTCCTCGCCCGTCTTTCCCGCCTGGAAAACGTGGGAGTTGCGGAAGAGCCTTATATTAGTCGATTTATCGTACGTGAGATCGGCCACCTGATCGTCTTCGTTTACCGAAACGAGATCGTCAACTACGAGCTGGGTCGGCCAGTACACGTTTGACTGTCCCATCACATAGTATACGTCGCCGACAAGCACGTCGGTAAATGACACCTCGCTCCTTCCGGAAACGTAAAGCTCGTCAGGGCTTGAAGAGTATTCAAAGGTTTTATCGAACACGGCCTTCCACTCTCCGTCCTTGACGAAGGCGGTGGCTTTTTCGCCCTTGAACTCGGCGACGACGCGTTTGCCTTCATCGGCTTCGCTTGCAAAGCCCCAAACCGAAAGCTGCTTGTCGCGCTGGAGGGTCATATGGTCGCCGAAAGCGCGGGAGACCGTAAAGTCCTTCGCTTTTTCAACGCCCAACTTGCAGAGCTTGTAGAGCATGACCGCCGTTTCAGCTCTCGTGGCGTTCCCCTTGGGATTTACCTCGCCCTTTTCGTTGCCCGAGATGATACCGGAAGCGACCGCCCAGGAGATAGCGTTTTTAGCCCATTTGGAGATCTTTGCGGCGTCGGAGAACTTTGCGGAAAGATCGTCAACGCGGGCGGAAACGTCAACTTTTGCGTATTTTGCAAAAGCCATCATCATAACCGCGAGCTCCTCACGCGTGACATTATTGTTAGGCTTGAATTCGCTGCCGTATCCGGCGACGACTCCGTTTTCATACGCCCATTGCACGGGGGAGCTGTACCATTTTCCTGCGGGAACGTCGCTGAAAGAAGAAAGGCCGTAGTAATCGTCCTTGCTGATCGCGTCGACCGCTCCGAAGATGGTAACGACCATCCCGCGGGAGAGCTTGACGTTAGGCGAGAACTGAGTCTTGGACGTCCCGTTCATATAGCCGTTTTCATAGCAGAAGGTTATCGCTTTCGTATACCACTTTCCGTCCGGAACGTCCGTGAACGGAAGGGAAGAGGCGCTCACCGCAGTGAACGTAAGCGTAAAAAGCATGATTATCGAGGCGGCTGCAATAAGAACTTTTTTCATTGTATGCTCCTATCTGAAAATATTTTTAAGCCCAGTTTCCGTTCCTGAATATCGGAACGGTCTTTCCGTCGGCGCAGACGGCGTCGATGTCGAGATCGGCGGTGCCTATCATAAAATCTTCGTGGATGATTGAGGAGTTCAATCCGCGTTCCTTGTACTCCTCGTGGGTCATGTTTTCAAATCCGACGAGCGTTTCGGGATAAGAGTTCCCGAGCGCGAGATGGCAGGCGGCGTTTTCGTCAAACAGAGTGTTGTAGAAAAGGATGCCCGTCTTTCTGATCGGAGAGTCATAGGGTACCAACGCACATTCGCCGAGGTATGAAGCTCCGTCGTCCATATTCAGCATCTTGCCGAGAAGCTCTTCGTTTTTCTCCGCGTGGTATTCGACCGCTTTCCCATCTTTGAATACCAGCCAGAAGTTTTCGATAAGCTGACCCTGATACGAAAGCGGCATGCTTGCGACTACCTTGCCGTCCGCTTTTCCGCGCATCGGCGAGGTGAAGACCTCCTCGCTCGGGATATTGGCGTTGAAAAACACGCCTTCGGTCGTCGGGTCTGCTCCGCCGAGAAATTTGGTTCCGGGGACAAGGCCTATTGTGAGATCGGTCCCGTTTGACGATCTGTAGTGCAGCGAGGTGATACCAAGCGAATTGAGCCGGTCGCAGCGAGCCTTCAGATCGGCGTTATGCTCGTCCCACTGCGCCATAGGATCGACGTCGGCGCGCGAAGCGGAGAGTATGACTTCCCAGAGCTTCTCAACCGCGATGGAAGCGCGCAGCCCCGGAAAGAGCTTCTTTGCCCACTTGACGCCCGGAACGGCGACGACGCACCATTGATATTTATTTTCCATCCTCTCGCGGTATGGTTTGGTTATCGCGCGGCGCTTTGCGCTTGCTTTTGAAAACTTTTCGATATTTATTCCCGACAGACCGTCGGGGTCCTCGGAAATGACGTGTATCATAGCCGGAAGCGTGTTGACTCTGTGCTCAAAACGCGCTTTTTGCCAGTCGGTTATCTCGGAAAGCCGTTTGAGGCTTTCGTGCCTTACGCTTATCTTCTCGAGCGGCTGATGGTTCCACTGAACCTCGACCTTTCCGGCTCCCGCCTTGTAACATTCATCGGTCAGGATGCAGATGAATTCAGGCTGATCAAGCTCGGCGTTTATAACGACGTCCTGTCCTTTTTTGATATTTACTCCCTTGCGTGCGATAAGGCGCGCGTACGCTCTTAACTTGCTTTTTTGCATATAGACCTCTCTTCTATAGAAGGAACTTTTGATTAATTATAAATCATATATTTTCTTTTTTCAATACCAAAATTATGAATAAACGAAAACAGACCGGCTGTTTTGCCGACTGTCATATAGAACAGCCGATAAAACAGCCGGTAGTTTCTTTGCTTATTCAGCCTCGAAATTGCTCTTGTCCACACCGCAGAGGGGACATTCGAAATCTTCGGGGAGATCCTCGAATTTTGTTCCTGGGGCGATCCCTTTATCGGGGGCTCCCGCTTCTTCGTCGTAGACGTAACCGCAGATCTGGCAAACGTACTTCATTTTTATTACCTCCGTATTAAAAATTTCAGAATTCGGCTTTCCACAATTCGTGCAGGTTGCAGTAAGCGTAAGCGGCGACGGGCGCGTCGCCTTCGACAAGAGCGAATTTGACGGTCGGTCCCTCGCTCAGAACAAGCTCTTTGCGCTGATTTCCTTCCTTCGTTTCAAGCGCCACCCATGCGATATTGTGTTCGGGAAGCATGGGATGGGCGACAGTCCCGACGTTCACGGTAACTATGCCGCCTTCGAACGTTATGACCGGGACGTGCTTTTCTCCTGCGGCGTCGGTCGTGTTGGGGACGAGCTCCTTCATCTTTTCGCCGCAGCATACCACCGGAACGCCTTTGTCTTCTGCGAAGGCGATGATATTACCGCAGTGAGCGCATTTGTAAAACTTCATATCGGTTTCTCCTTAAATGTATTAAATGGGATCGGTCGGATCCTAAAAAAGTTCAGTACAGATCTTTAACGTAAATCTCTGCGTATTCCGCCCCCTCCGGAGTAAGTATGGATCTTATAACCCCTATCCGGCCGACGGTGACCGAAAAGCGTTCGGGGCGGGGAAATACGAATTGTTCGGGGTGACGCGCCTTCCGGATAAGAGTAACGTGCGGCATAAACGGCTTTTCGTCGAACCTTATCCCGCGGTCTGCGAGCTCTTTCCTGACAACGCCTGAAAGCCCGGTCAGATCGTCCGTGTTGAAAGGGGATATCCAGTCGATATTTCCGAAATTGCCGAAATACCCGAATTCCGCTCCTACCGGATGAAAGGAGACTTGCGAAACGGCGCGGCAAACGGCGTCGGCGTCATTTGTTTCCCCTATAAACGCGAGAGTTATGTGGTAATTCACGGAGGGAACGTATCCGCCTCTGACGCCCGCCTTGCGGAGCATAGCCCCGCATTTTTCAAGTCTCTTCTTCGCGCGGTCATGGAGCTCCGCGGAAATAAACAGACGCACCTCATCCCACCTCGCATATTTCCTGATTTATTTTACCATATATACATATTTATTTCAACATTATTCCGTAAAATCGTGCGAAAATTATTTGATAAAAATTTCACCGACCTTACGTTATATACTTGATTTATTGGCGAAAATGTTGTAAAATATTATCAAACACAGTCTCCGGACTCGGAGAAACGGCGCGGACTTCCGGCGGGCCCGCGTCGCAAACAAATTTCTGCCGGAGAAAAAGGTAAAGATATGGCACTTGTAACTACTACCGAAATGTTCAAAAAAGCATACGAGGGCGGATACGCCATCGGCGCGTTCAACATCAACAACATGGAGATCGTACAGGCTATCACCGAGGCGGCGAGCGAGCTCCGTTCTCCCGTTATCCTTCAGGTATCCGCTGGCGCGCGCAAGTACGCGAAGCCTGCTTATCTCATGGCTCTTGCCGACGCCGCGATAAAGGATACGGGTATAGATATGGCTCTCCATCTCGATCACGGCGCTGATTTCGAGATCTGCAAATCCTGTATAGATAACGGCTTTACCTCGGTTATGATCGACGCGTCCAAGTATTCTCTCGAAGAGAATATCGAGATCACAAAGAAGGTCGTCGATTACGCGCACGAGCGCGGCGTAGTCGTTGAAGCCGAGCTTGGAAAGCTCGCCGGCATAGAAGACGACGTCCACGTTGCCGACGACGACGCCATGTATACCGACCCCAATGACGTCGAGGAGTTCGTTACAAAGACAAACGTCGACTCTCTCGCCATCGCGATCGGAACCAGCCACGGCGCATATAAGTTCAAGGGAGAGCCCAGACTTCGCTTCGACATTCTCGAAGAAGTTTCCCGCAGACTCCCCGGCTTCCCGATAGTTCTGCACGGCGCTTCTTCCGTCGTTCCCGAGCTGGTCGACGAGATCAACGCCTGCGGCGGCAATCTCCCCGGCGCAAAGGGCGTTCCGGAAGAGATGCTTCGCAAGGCCGCTTCCATGGCTGTCTGCAAGATCAACATCGACTCCGATATCCGTCTTGCGATGACCGCCGGTATCCGCCGCGTCCTTAAAGAAAAGCCCGAGGTCTTCGATCCCAGAGGTTATCTCACCGTCGCTCGCGACGAGGTCAAGAAGATGGTAGCCCACAAGATCGAATACGTTCTCGGCTCGGCAGGCAAACTCTAAAATCCGGAACTGATATAGAGGCAGACCGCGCCGTTCAATGCGGTCTGCCTCTGTTTTTGAGGTCGATATGAAACACACGGAAGAATTCAGGATCAATTCCCATGACGCGGACGTAAACGACGTTGTACGTCCCTCGGCGGTCTTGCGGTATATGCAGGAGACCGCCAATCTGCAGTTCGAGAGCCACCATCCTACGCTTAACGAGCTTAAAAGGGACGGAAAAGCCTTCCTGCTCAGCCGGATGAATATGAGCGTTTATTCTCCGCTGCGGAAGTTTGACAGGATATCCGTTTCCACCTGGCCCTGCGAAGGACGCGGAGCCGCGTTCATGCGGTGTTCCCAGATCCACAGAGACGGTATCCTTATAGCGGAGCAGGTGGGGACCTGGGCGCTGGTCGATCTCAATACGAAGAGGCTCCTGCGTCACGGAGAGATCGAATTCGAATTCGGTACAGACGAAATGCTCGAGCTCGATATGCCTGTCAGATTTACCATCCCGCGCGATCTCGATATGGTCCTGGTCGGCGAGAGGACGGTTTATTACGGGGATATCGACCTTTACGGACATATGAACAACACCAATTATCCCGATATGCTTTGCGCTTTTATACCCTCCATGTCGGGAAAGATGGTCGCGCGGTGTTCCATAGCCTTTTTGAACGAAGCTCCGCTCGGAGAGACGTTTAAGGTTTACAGAGCGGAAAACGACGACGGATATTATTTCCGCACAGTCCGCTCGGACGGGGCGACGGGAGTCGAAGCGGAGATCGTGCTCGACGAGATCTGATCAACGGAGAAGGATATGCGTGACAAACTGCTGATAAAGAACGTTTCCGTTTTTCTTCCGCGAGAGAACAAGTACGACGTAAGAGATATTCTTGTTGAACAGACGGACGGGATCAATACGGTCAAAGCGGTGGACGTAAACATCGAAGCGGAAGACGCTTCGGCTTTCAACGCATACGGGTGTACGGCTATGCCTTCGTTCGTCGACCTTTGGTCGAGGATGGGCGAGCCGGACGGGGACAAGCGCGAGAGCTTTTCAACGGGAACAAACGCCGCGTTAAACGGAGGCTTCGGGACCGTGCTCGCCGCGCCTTACGGAAAACCAGCGACGGACGACCCGTCGGTTCTCTTAAAACGCAAAGAAAAAGCAAAAAGCGATGCGCGTTGCGAGGTCAAATTCTGCGGCGCGCTTACCTTCGGTATGCTGGGAAAGAAGCTGTGCGATCATGCTGCTATGATGGATGCCGGCGCGGTCGCC
>JAFSSR010000072.1 GCA_017450885.1 Clostridia bacterium
CGCAGGGGAATTAGTATGAACCGACCTCGAGGCGCGTTTGGGTCCGGCGCCCCGCCGGGGCTACCCTCTTCCCTTCATCGTGCTGACCAGCAGGAAGGCGAGCATGACGATGATATCGTCGTCGGCGCCGCCCGCGAGGAGCAGGACGAGAAGACCGAGGAGCAGGATATCGTCGCTCTGGAGGCCGCCGGGTATCGGACGGAATGGCGGTCTATGGGGGCAGGAGAGATCGTCACAGTCGCCGCAGCAGGGACGCGGCGGGCGACGCGGCGGCTCATCCCACGGATCCGGACGTTCGTCTGCCGGCGGAGGGCAGTCCTTATCGGGACGCTCCTGCGGACGGCGGTCGGGCGGCGGATCGTCGCGAATAAACGCGCTTCCGCCGTAGTTCGGCGGAATCATCTCGGACGACGCGTGCCTCTTCGGAGGCATTCTTTCTTCTTCCCGGGGGCAGTCCCCCCGTCTTTCCTTTACCGAGCGCGAATACATCAGCGTCCCCCCTTGGTCACGGCTTCTATGATCCCGCTGTCGAGCAGGGCGATCACGTTGATGAGCGAGTCGGCCTTCTCCCGCCTCTCCGCGGAAAGGAAGGGCCGCAGAGCCTCGAGCAGTCTGCGTCTGTCCGCGCCCGACCACTTCACCGACGGCGCGCCGCCCTCCGGATCGACCGGAACGACCGCCGCGCGGGGCGGCTCGGCCGACGTTTCCTTTTGCGCTCCGCCCACCGCCGAGCGCAGCTTATCCATCATTTCCGGGTCGCTTGTGATACTGCTTATCACCGAGGCGATGCCGGAAAGGTCCTTCGCCTGCTCCGCCATATCATCTGTCCTCCATGCTCTTTTTTACCGCCTCGATCTGATCGGGGGTCAGCATAGACGAGAGCTTTTTGTAGTCGCGCTCGTCCGCGTTTTCGAGTTTGCGTTTGAGGGTCCCTTTTTCCCGCGCCAGCTTTTCTATCCGGCGGCCGTCGAGTCCCATGGCGGCTCCGACGCTCCTTATCGCCGCGTCGAGCTCCTCGTCGGACAGGCCCTTTATCTTATCGGCAAGATCCCTTATGTCTTCCATTACTACCTCCGTTATATGATCCGTTTGACCGAAAGAAGTTTTCAATTAAAGTATATGAAAATAAATCACGATATGTTAACGAAAGGAGCACGCGGGTGAAGATACTTGTTTTTTCCGATTCACACGGCAGGACCGCCGGGATGGAGCGGGCGATAGACTCCCATCCCGACGCTGCGTATATCCTGCACGCCGGCGACGGCGCGCGAGAGTTCTCCCTGATGCGCGGGAGCCGTCCCGGCGCCGCCTTTGTCGGCGTGCGCGGCAACTGCGACTTTTTGCTCGAAACAGACGATAAGCCTCCGCTCCAGACCGTACTCGATATCGAGGGCGTACGGATACTGCTGACCCACGGGCACAGGTATTTTGTCAAATCATCGACCTATGCGCTGACCGAGTACGCCGCCGAGAACGATATAGATATCGCGATATACGGTCACACCCATCTGCCCGCCGATCTCTTTTTGCCCGACGTCGGACGGCGCGGCCTGCGGCTGTTCAATCCCGGCACGGTGTCCGGCAGCGGCACCGGGATCTGCACCTACGGAATTATCGAGATCCGCCCGAACGGGATACTGACCTCCCACGCCTCCGTTTTTGCTTGACCGGCGGCATTTATTCGGGTATAATAAAGGTACAGATCATATTCTTAATTAAAATCACGACCGAAAAACAAATCGGAAAGAGAGGACCCTGAAATGAAAAGAACGCTCTGCGTGCTCCTCGCCGTTCTTCTGACGCTCGGCGCGTCCGCCGTCACGTCCAACGCCTTTACGAAAGAAGTCGGCAACGTCACCGTCCCCAAGCTCGCCTGCGGCGAGACCGTCACGATCGACGGAGTGATCGACACCGAAAACGAGATCTGGGGCGGTTTTGCCGCCGTGAAGATCAACGACTCCAACTCCACCACCGCGTGGAACTACCGCAGCCGGATAGTCACCGAGACCGAGCTGCGCTTCGCCGCGTCCAACCTCGGTATCTATATCGCGGCGTCCACCTTCGACGACAGCCCCGTGCGTTCGACCGGCTGGGAAATGGCGCCGATCACCGATGAGACCGACTGCCGCGAGCAGCACGGCTTCAACGGCGACACGATAATATTCGCCTTCGACCCGCTGCGCAGTATGGTCAACTCCTACACCGGCTCGAACGACTACTCGCAGCAGAGCCCCGCGTGGTACTGCTTTACCCTCAACGCCGACGGCACGACCGGCGTCTACCGCGCCAATATGGGGAGCAACAGCCGCGATATGGAGGGCGTCATCACCGCCGCCGCGCGTTCCGGCTCCGCAAACAACTGGACCCTCGAGGCTTTCATCCCCTGGTCGGAGATCTGCGAGTCGACCGCTCTCGCCACCGACGGCTGCTTTGTCGTCGATCCCGACGACTGCGTGGCGGCAGGCGTAGTGCACAACGCGAAGATGATCTATATGAACCGTTACGCCTACGATCAGAACGACGGAACGGGTTACTCCGGAATGTTCCTCGGCTATCCCGACACCGGCACGGTGGTCACCATCTGCCGCAATTACACCGTCTGCGACACCATTCCCGGCACGTCCTATCAGGGCGTTCAGGGAAGTCCCTCCCAGGCGCGCACCGCCGGCATCTACCTCAATATGACCGAGCGCACCGACGACGACGCGCTCCACGTCCCGGAGGCGGAGCCGGTGATCAAGCCCTCGACCTGCACCGAGCACGGCGCGGCGGTGACCTACTGCGCGATCTGCCATAAGATCGTTGCGAGCTCCGCTCTGCCGCTTATCCCCCACGACTTCGTCGTCACCAACGCCTCCACCGGCAAGCGCCAGTGCTCCATGTGCAGCGCGACCGCCGGCGCGGTAATCAACGGCGAGCAGGGCTATCTCACCGCCGCCGAAGCCTTTGCCGCCGCGGCGGACGGCGACTCCGTCAAGCTGTTCACCAACGTCACCTTCCCCTCCTCCGCTGTCATCGACAAGGATATTGCGATCGACCTCAACGGAAGGACGGTAAAATGCTCCTCCGGCCCGATCTTCGACATCCGTGCCGACGTGGTATTCAACAACTCGGTCACCACGATATCCAAGGTGACCGCGAGCGGCGGGAACGCCGCCGTCGCCGTCTCCGAGGGCAGTCTGACCGTCAACGCCGGCAGATACAACGGTATGGGCGGCTATACCTTTACCGTGGCGGACGGAGCCTCGCTCGCCGTCAACGGCGGCGACCTGCGCTCCACCTCCGGCTCCGACGAGACGGGAAAGATCGTCGATCAGGCTGCCGGCGCCGCGGTTGTCGTCAGGGGCGGCTCCTTCCGCGCCCAGGATCCCACCCCATGGCTCGCCCCCTGCCGCACGGTATCGGCGAACACCTCCAACACTTACACGCTATACACCGTCAACACGGCTCACACCCCGGGCGAGCTCGACTCCGTTGACGCCTCCTGCACCGAAGCCGGACACCGCGTCCAGCAGTGCGCCGTCTGCGGCGAATATCTCGTAAACGAGGTCTTTCCCGCGCTCGGTCACACACCGGGCGAGATCTCGGAAAGGGCAGCGACCTGTACCGAGAACGGACACAGGTTCGCCCTCTGCACCGTCTGCGGCTTGGTCGCGATAGACGAGGTGATCGTCGCGCAGGGACACGTCCCGGGCGAAGCGCAGACCGACGCCCCCACCTGCACCGAGCCGGGTCACGAGAGGATTTTCTGCACCGTCTGCGGCGATAACATCTCCGATACCGTGACCGCCCCGGCGACCGGACACACCTACAAGCTGACCGTCGTTTCCGCGACCTGCGCCGAGCCGGGTGAAAACCGCTTCGTCTGCAAAGACTGCGGCGACGCGATCAGCTATCCCATCCCCGCCGCCGGTCACTCCTGGGGCGAGTGGACGGACGGCCCCGGTGAAGGCGAGCGCACGCGCGTTTGCTCCGTATGCGGCGAGTCGGAGACCGTCTCCGCTCCCGCCGGCGCCGCGGTCGACGGTATGACCGTCACCGTGAACGGCTTACAGAACGCCAAGGACATATTCTTCGCCCCCGGCGCGTACGCCAACTACCGCGAGGTCAAGAACAACGCGGTCTACGGCGCGACAAAAGCCAAGTTCTCCGCCGACGGCAGCTTTACGCTGACCCTCTCCTCCGCGGGCGAATACACGGCGGTGATCCGCTTCTCCGACGGCTCGCCCGACCGCGTGATACGCTTTGAGATCTCCGCGCCCGGTCCGCGCTTCGCGGTCGACGGCAGAAAGATCACGGTGAGCGGCATCGACGATATCTACGTCATAAGGCTCGCCCCCGGCTGCCATTCCACCTCCGCCGCGATCAAGCGCGCCGCCGGATGCCGCAACTACTCCGCCTCCGTGATCGGATCGGCGGAGAGCTGGTCGATGGTCTGCCCGTCCGCCGGAGAGTACTCCGTCGCCGTGCAGTACAGAAGCGGTCTTATCGTGATAAAGAACTTCACCGTGGGATGACCGCCCCGAACGAATGAAAAAACAAAAGACCGCCCCCGCGGAACGCAACCGTTCCGCGGGGGCGGTCTGTCTCCTGCGCCGCGCGCAGATCAATGACTGCTATCGTTTTGTTCGCCTGCTTCCGCGGACTTTTTTGACGTTTCTCTCTTTATCTTTTTTCCTGTCAGCGCAAAGAGGGCGGACAGCGCGCGGATAATGAGCGTCATGAGGATCGAGACCGCCATGCTCGACAGGAAGGTCGCCAGAACGGGAAGCGGAGCGTATACCATTCTGTCGCGCGCCGCGGGGACCGCGTCCTTCAGGATGGCGTAATACCTTTCGTCGAAGATGACCGACACGAGATATGCGCCGAGCACGGAGTCCGAAAGCAGCTTGAGAAAAGCCGCGCCTTTCCCGCCCGCGGGCTTGACCGGGATACGGAGAAGCAGCGAGAAGAAAAGGAAGGTGGTGACCATCATAAAGGGGTTGGAGTTCCAGTTCCAGGCGGCGGAAACGAACGGTCCGCCGTATGATTTATAGAAGTTAAATCCGCCGTCGGCAAGCACGCTCAACGCGAGCAGCGAGATATGGATACCGAGCTTCGGCCTGAAGGGGTACTTTTTCAGATACCAGCCGAGGCAGTAGTAGAAGATCGGATAGAAGCCCTCCCACCAGTCGGGAAGGATCTGTACGTACCGGGAAGCGAGCCGGGGACGCAGAAAGACCTCCTTCGACTCGAAGGAAAACACGTTGGCGAGCGACGGCAGTCCGATCACTATGAACAGAACTAAAAGCAGCGCGAGTCCCCGCTTTTTGGAGTTCAGCTTGTCTAACGCCATATTGATGAAGGGTATCAGCAGAAAAAGACCGATATACATCTCTATATACCAGCCGTACGGCGTGCCCTTGTACTTCAGCACCGTGCGCACGAATTCGCCGGGATAAAACTCCTTTCCGAGAAAAACGACGGAGTATACGGAGTACAGCGCCGAGCTGAAAAGATAGACGCAAAGGACCTTTATTATCCCTTTGAAATACCGGGCGGTCAGCTTCTTTTCGCACATCAGGTACCCGGTAAGCGTGATGAACATCGGAACGCAGATAAGGAAAAAGGACTTCGCCGCGGTCATTATGAACATCCGCGGACCCTCCATGGTCAGCTCCGTGTATCCCGAGTGAAGGTAAAAATGGGTCGCGCACACAAAAAACAGGGCGGTCAGACGGATAACGTCCAGCCGCGGGTCGCGTTTGCGTTCAGCCGCGTCACTCATTTTGTTCTCCTTTCAGGCAGTTTGCTCATTTCACGCGCCCGCCGCGGCGCGCCTTTGCGATAAGCTCCCAGAACCAGACCGGGATGTCGTTCTCGCAGTCGACTATGACGTTGTTACGCACCAGAGCGACCTGTATGAACTTGACCGTGTTGTCGTAGAAAAACGCCGTGTCGACCAGCGGAAGCACGTCGCGAAGCGTCTCCGGCAGCTTCTCAAAACGCTGCCGGATCAGCTTTTCGTCGACCCCGTGGCCGCCCTTCTCCACCCTGCGGTGGACACGCTTTATCGCGGTCTCGAGGTTCTCGACCCCGACAAAGTACAGCCTTATGTGATAGCCCGCGTCGCGTGCCTTCTTGATCTGCTTGACCACCGTCTGCGTCGGCAGGGTCGTCTCCTGGTTGAACGACTTGCCCTTGTCGATACATTCCCCGATGATGCGCAGCGCCTTGCGGCTGGCATTGATCTGCAGTATGTCGTCCTTCCAGTAGCCCTCGCTCGCGACTATCTCGTCTATGTTGACGCGCACGCCGAGATCCTCGTACTTGTTGAGGATACGGTAGAGAGAGGTCTTGCCCGCTCCGTTGACGCCCGCGAAAAGAGTGTAGGTCTTCTCCGGCGGACGGCGCATCTGACCGGTGTGCTGCGACGCGCGGCCTCTCCCCGCTCCGAACAGCGGCTTGCGCATGTCGGGCATCGCCTGCCTGACCTTGTCCGGCACCGCCTCGCGGACCCTGCGGGGTATGCGCACTATGTCGGAGCGCAGCTTGTCGACGCGCTCCGCAAGTCTCGATATGACGCTCATAACAGCAGCTCGCCTATGACCTTCTCCTGCTCAAGCTGCAGCTTTAAATTGAGCAGCTTGCGGTAGAAGATCTTCTCCTCACGGCTGTTCGCCGCAAGCAGGCGCTCCTCTAAATCGTGCGCCGTCGCCCGCGTGAACGCTTCGTAAAAATCACCGCGGTCTATGGGATTTGTGACGTTTTCAGCCATGGTTTTTCTCCTTTTATAAAGGATATAAAGGATATTCGAGTATGTTTACGAATATTATTCCTTTATCGCGATCCCGAGGTCGTCGAGCGCCTTTTTGTCGGTCGGCGACGGGCAGCCCGACATGAGCTCGGACGCGTTCTGGACCTTGGGGAAGGCGGTCACGTCGCGGAGAGAGTCGGCGCCGCAGATTATCATGGCGAGACGGTCGAGACCCATTCCGCTTCCGCCGTGCGGCGGCGCGCCGTAGTGATACGCTTCGACAAGGAAGCCGAACTTGGCTTCGATCTCCTCGTCGGTCAGCCCGAGCAGCTCGAACATGCGCTCCTGGAGCTGCCAGTCGGTGATGCGTATCGAGCCGGACAGCAGCTCGGTTCCGTTGAGGACCATATCGTACGCCTTGGCGCGGACGTTGGCGGGATCGGTCTCCAGGATGTCGAGGCACTCCTCCATCGGCATGGTGAAGGGATGGTGCATGGCGTCCCAGTGCTCGGTCTCGTCGTTCCACTCAAAGAACGGGAACTCGGTGATCCAGAGGAAATTCCACTTGCCTTCCGGGATTATATCGAGCTTCTTTGCGACAGTCAGACGGAGCTGGCCGAGGACCGGCAGCGTGACGCGGTCCTTGTCCGCGACGATGAGCGCGACGTCCCCGCGCTCCAGCCCGAGCTTGGCGATAACGGCGTCGAGCACTCCCTCGGAAAGGAATTTTGCGAAAGAGCAGTTCGGCTCCTCGTCCGCCCAGCGGATATACGCCAGCCCCTTGGCGCCTATGCCCTTCGCCTGCTCGGTGAGGCGGTCGATCTCCTTGCGGGTCAGCGTGTGGGCGGCGTTCTTTGCGACTATCGCCCGGACGCTCCCCTTGCTTGCGACCGCGCCCTCGAAAACGGCGAAGCCGCAGTTCGCGACCGTCTCGGAAAGATCGGTTATCTCCATGCCGAAACGGGTGTCCGGCTTGTCGGAACCGTAACGGGTCATCGCCTCCGCGTAGGTCATGCGAGGCATCGGCGTGGGTATGTCGATATTCAAAAGCTCGGCAAAGAGACGCTTGATGAAGCCCTCGTTCATCGCCATGACGTCCTCCTGCGTCGCAAAGGACATCTCAAGGTCGATCTGCGTGAACTCCGGCTGGCGGTCGGCGCGCAGATCCTCGTCGCGGAAACAGCGGGCGAGCTGAACGTAACGGTCGCATCCGGCAAGCATCAGAAGCTGCTTGTAGATCTGCGGCGACTGCGGCAGAGCGTAAAAGCATCCCTTGTGTACGCGGGACGGAACAAGATAGTCGCGCGCGCCCTCCGGCGTCGAACGGATCATCATGGGCGTCTCGATCTCAAGAAAACCGTTCTCATGATAGTATTCGCGCGCGATCCGCGCGATCTCCGACCGCATCGCAATGTTGCGCTGCAGACAGGGACGGCGCAGGTCAAGATAACGGTACTTCAACGCCAGCTCGTCGCGTACCTTGCTGTCGTCCACGATCTCAAAAGGCGGCGTCTGCGCCACCGAAAGCACCTTGAGCGATGTGACAAAAATCTCGACCTCGCCCGTGGGCAGGTTGGGATTGACCGCCGAACGTCGGCGTACCACACCCTTCGCCGAAATAACGCTCTCCGCGCGAAGCCCGAACGCCACGTCGAATATCGCGCGGTCGGTCGCGTCGTCAAACGCGAGCTGTACTATCCCCGTCCGGTCGCGCAGGTCGATGAAAATGAGCTGCCCCAGATCGCGCTGGCGCTGTACCCATCCGTTGACGGTCACTTCATTCCCGACGTCCGACGCCGTGAACTGACCGCAGTATTTCGTTCTTCTGTCGTTTTCTGTAAATATTTCTGCCATATGTTTTTTCCTTCTTTCAGGATTTTGTTTTCTTTTTTATTCGGGAAAACTTTTTGAAAAAAGTTTTCCCGCACCCTTTCAAAAACTCTTCCGCTCGTCCTTTCCGACGTATACATGAGGCGGGTAAAGGGTCGCCGGTTTGCCAAAGGCAAATCGGCAGGCGTGAAGACGGATAAGCCGCTCCCGAAAGCTCGCTTTCGGAGACGGCTTTCCGTTCACGCCGATACGGTCACGCTCCTGCGGAGCGCGACCTCCCTTTACCGCCGCGTCAGCTGCAGCGGCGCGGGAGCGCGTTCGGAAAGTTTTGCGGGGGTTCGGGGGCGGCTTTTCCAAAAGCGCCCCCGAAATTATATCCGTACAAAATACAGACGTTGGGAACCGCGGCTCGCGGCAAAGCGCCCCCGAAATCAAACTCGTTGTTATGAGTGAGCGTTCATACGGGATTTTTTATCCGTATAAAATACAGACGTTGGGAGCCGCGGCTCGCGGCAAAGCGCCCCCGAAGAAATAATTACTTAAGTTTTTCCGCCAGAGCGTCGACGTCGTTGATATCGACCTCGGACTGGGAGCTGTCAGCCATGGAGCGGAGGTTGGCTTTTCCGTTTTCGAGTTCGGAGTCGCCGATGATAAGGACGCTGCGGGCGCCGGTCTTATCGGCGTACTTCATCTGCGCTTTCAGGGAGCGTCCGACGAGGTCGCGGTCGACGGTAAGTCCGCGGGAGCGGAGGGCGGCGGTCAGCGCGGCGGCTTTGACCTTTGCGGCGTCGCCCATGGGAGCGATATAGAGGGCGGGGGCGGCGGGCGCGGGGACCTTGACGCCCGACTCGCGCATAGCGAGGAGGAGGCGGGTGATGCCGGCGGCGAAGCCGATGCCGGGCATTTCGGGTCCTCCGAGTTCTTTCATAAGGCCGTCGTATCTGCCGCCGCCGCAGACGGTAGACTGTGCGCCGATGCCGTCGGCGATGAATTCAAACACCGTTCTGGTATAGTAGTCGAGACCTCGGACGATATGCGGATCGACGATATAGTCAATGCCCTGCGCTTTGAGATATCCGCCCAGCTTGTCGAAGTGATCGCGGCAGTCGGGGCAGAGGTGATCGAGGGTCTTTGGCGCGCCCTCGGCGATCGCCTGACATTCGGGCGACTTGCAGTCGAGGATGCGCATGGGATTGGTGTCGAGGCGGGCGCGGCAGGTCTCGCAGAGCCCGTCGATATGCTCGTTAAAATAGGCTTTGAGCGCCGCCCTGTAGGCGGGACGGCACTGCGGACAGCCTATCGAATTGAGATGGAGGGAGACGTTTTTTATCCCCAGCTCGGAGATGAGGGTGTGCGCCATCGCGACCGTTTCGGCGTCCGCGGACGGATCGGCGGCGCCGAACATCTCGACGCCGAACTGGAAGAACTCGCGGGAGCGGCCCGCCTGGGGCTTTTCGTAGCGGAAGCAGTTGATGAGATAGCAGAGCTTGAGCGGCATGGCGTCGGAACAGCGGCCGTTTTCGATGACGGCGCGCGCGACGGACGCGGTCCCCTCGGGACGGAGGGTAAAGCTTCGTCCCTCGCGGTCCTCGAAGGTGTACATCTCCTTCTGCACGACGTCGGTGGTCTCGCCCACGCCGCGCTGGAAGAGCTCGGTCGCTTCAAATCCGGGCGTGCGGATCTCGCCGAAGCCGAATTTTGAAGCCACGCGGCGGGCGGTCTCTTCGACAAACCGCCACTCGGGTATCTCCTCCGGCATTATATCCATTGTTCCTCGCGGTTTACGGATCATTGTTATGTACCTCTGTATTTTGATTTGATGTGTTTATTTATAAATGCGTTGAGGGACGCCCGGCGCCGGAACGGTTGAATTTTCGTTCGGGTCCGGCGGCGTCGAAGGCGGCCGGCGACCGGAACGTCGTCCGGGATAGACGACCTCGAAGGCGGGAAGACGGATTGCCGCGTCGCTCGGCGGAGCGTGCATGTAAGCGATACGTCCGCTCCGAGCATACTGCGGATTTTTTGGCCCGGCCACGCCGGCGCTCCTCGCAATGACAGCGTTTGGGCGCGGAAACGGAGTTACAGCGCCTTACGTTTCCGAATTATTCGTCGCCGCAGGCGACACCGAAATTCCTCATTCCTAATTCCTAATTCCTAATTTTTCGGGTCCGGCCCCGCCGGCGTAAATGAGTCAAACACTATGAAAACCCGATTCCGTGCCGCAGGGGAATTAGTATGAACCGACCTCGAGGCGCGTTTGGGTCCGGCGCCACGCCGGCAATAAGTTTTTAAGTTAAATTAAGCCAAAGGCAGTATTATCAAAATGATCGATCTGCTTACCTTACACAAACAATTCCTTGCCCCCCACATAAAGCCGGGAGATCAGGTCGCCGACTTTACGATGGGAAACGGGCATGACACGCTCTGGCTCTGCCGGGCGGTAGGAGAAAAAGGACACGTCTGGGCGTTCGACATCCAGAAGCAGGCGGTGAACTCCACCCGCGCGCTGCTGGAAAGCGAGCTCGGATACGTCAACTACGACCTGATACTCGCCTCTCACGCCGACGCCGGCAAGTACGTTGCCGGAAAGATCAAGGCGGGGGTATTCAATCTCGGATACCTGCCGGGGGGCGACAAAAGCATAACCACCCTGAGGAGCTCCACGCTCCCCGCGGTCAGGGGCGCCGTTGAAATGCTGGCGCCGGACGGGATAGTACTCATCGCCGTCTACCCGGGCCACGAGGAAGGTAAGCTGGAGGGGGAGGCTCTTTCGGAGATGCTGGCGGGCTATTCGCGGTTTCAGTACTGCGTATCCTGCTTCCGCCTGCTCAATTCTCCCACGAGTCCGTTCTTCTACATGGTGGAAAGCAAATAAGCCGGCGCGCCGCCGGTCCCGCGGACGTACGCGAACGATTGCGTTCAGCGCGGGGCAGCGGCAAGTTTGGGTCCCCATCCGGGAACCGAAGCGCAAGATACCGTGCGGCTGCGTCCGCGCGGTCGGAAACGCGCTTTCGGTCCGGCCGCGTCGGCCCGTCAGAAAGAAGGTAATATGAGTTTCAAAAAACTGCTCGTCTGCGTAACGCTTGTATGCGCGCTGCTTTTGCCGCAGCTCGGCGCGTTCTCGCAGGCGGCGAACTCCGACGAGACCGAGGAAATGATCGCGGTCCGGCTGGAGCACTACAAAAAACACGTCTATCCGAACGGCTGGTACTGGGCGGGAGGGAACATGGATTCCTCGACTCCGCGTCCGTCGGGCGGCTGCAGCAACGTCTTCAACCGCGCGACCGAGTGCCACGCCTTCGCCCTCAAGCTGGCGTCCCTCCTGTGGGGCAGCTACCCGACTCCCAACCTCTGGGAATACCGCGACGGGCTGACAAGCGGCAACTGGACCTGCTACACCCGTTCGGCGCGAGGCGTCGCGGGACTTGAAGAGATAGGGCTCCGTCCCGGCGACGTCATCCGCGCGGGATACGGCTCCTACTCGAACGGTCACACGGCGGTGGTCTGGAAGGTCGAGGGCAGCAAGGTCTGGTTCGCCGAGGCGTGGGGAAGCTACTCCTGCCGAATAAACTGGGGCGGCTTCAACTATTATCACTATACGCTGAAGGACATATGCTCCCGCTACTCGCAGGTCGCCATATGGCGTTACGAGGAAAAGACGGCGACCGAGACCGCCATCGAGGAGGGCTCCGGCATCTTCCCGTTCGGCGCGGTCGACTCCTATCTCTACAGCGGGACAAATCCCTTCGACAAGACGGTCGACCGTCACGCCCTGACTCTCAAGCTGGCGGAGATGGTCTGGGGCTCCGCTCCGACCGCCCCGGTAAGCAAATACCGCGACGGGCTGACCGAGGGAGGCTGGACCTGCTACACCCGCGCGTCGCAGGGCGTCGCGGGAATGACCGAGATCGGCTTCGAGCCGGGCGACGTCGTCCGCGTGGGGACCAGTATGTACCTCACCGAGGGTCACACCTCGATCGTCTGGAAGGTGGAGGACGATAAGATCTACTTCACCGAGGCGTGGGGCGAAAGCCGCGGCGTCACCGGCGTCGGAGGCTTCAACTACTACGTCGTCACGGCGGATGAGCTCTTCGAGCTCTACCCGCATATGGCGATCTGGCGCTACGAGGCGGTCGCGCCCGCCGGCGAGACCGCGCTGACCGCGCGCTACGCCGGGATCGAGACCGATCCCCTCCCCGAGGACATCTCGATGCTCCTCGATAAGTGATACGACAAAAAAGACAGGACAAACGCCGAGCGTTCTTAAGGACACTCGGCGAACGATGTGTTCCGCTGACAGCGGAACGTGATGTACGGCTGCGCCGAATGATGCGCCCTTCGGGCATGATGTGCGCCTTCGGCGTGTGAGCGGAACACATCACATCATTTTGCGGCAAAGCCGCAAAACATCATTGTTCGCAAAGCGAACTGCATCACTTGCCCGCAGGGCAAACATCACTTTTTCCGGACGTTTGGCACACAAACGTCCTACTTGCGCCGAGCTGCGACAAAAACCGACTGAAACAAGGATAAGCTTTCCTTACTTCAGTCGGTTTTTTTATTGACTGTCATTTAGAGCACCACGCCCAAATCATCGTTTTTATTCATAAAAATAAAAAAAGTATAAAAAATTTGCTCCGGATACGGACATTTTGCAAAAAATATTGTATAATATATTCCGATCTATAAGTAACATGACTTCTGAGAGGAAACAGAAATGCTCGAACTCAAAAATCTTTCCTTCCGGGTAAGCGTTGACGGAAAAGAAAAGGATATCATAAAAAACGTCAGCCTTGACCTGCCGGAAAACAAGCTGACAGTGGTGACCGGTCCGAACGGCGGAGGCAAATCGACGCTTGCAAAGCTGATCGCGGGGATAGAGGTCCCGACCGGCGGAAAAATAATCTTTAACGGCGAGGATATCACCACGCTGAATATAACCGACCGCGCAAAGCGCGGGATCGCCTTCGCATTGCAGCAGCCGGTGCGTTTCAAGGGCATACAGGTGCTCGACCTTTTGCGTATCGCGGCGGGCAGACGTCTCAATTCCACCGACGCCTGCGAGTACCTCTCCGCCGTCGGGCTCTGCGCCCGCGACTATATAGGGCGCGAGGTCAACGCAAGTCTTTCCGGAGGGGAGCTCAAGCGCATCGAAATAGCCACCGTCCTTGCAAGGAACGCAAAGCTTTCAATATTTGACGAGCCGGAGGCTGGGATAGATCTGTGGAGCTTCCGCAATCTTATCGAGGTGTTCGGAAATATGCGCCGTGCAAGCGATAACGGGTCGATAATGATAATATCCCATCAGGAGCGGATACTCAATATCGCCGACGAAATAGTCGTTCTGAAGGACGGAGAGATAGACCGCAGGGGTCCGAAGGATGAGATACTCCCCTCCCTTATAGGCACAGCGTCCGCCGTGGCGGGCTGCAGAAAGATGGACGGACGTACGGAAGGAGGCGAAGAGCAATGCTGAAGCTGGACGAAATACAGAAAAGATTGCTTGCCGAGGTGGCGGACCTGCACACCGTTCCGGAGGGAGCGTACAACATCCGCTCCAACAGTCACGCCGCGGGGAGACAGTCCACCGCAAATATCGAAATAGTTCCCAAAACGGACGTCGCGGGCATAGACATCCGCATAAAGCCCGGGACCAAGAACGAAAGCGTTCACATCCCGGTGGTCATGACCGAAAGCGGTCTGAAAGAGATGGTCTACAACGACTTCTATATCGGCGAGGGGGCGGACGTGGTAATAGTCGCGGGCTGCGGTATTGACAACTGCGGAACGCAGGACTCCGAGCATGACGGAGTTCACCGTTTCTTTGTAGGTAAAAACGCAAAGATAAAGTACGTTGAAAAGCATTACGGCTCCGGGAACGGGACCGGAAAGCGTATACTCAATCCCGGCACG
>JAFSSR010000073.1 GCA_017450885.1 Clostridia bacterium
ATAAATGGATATCAAGGAAGCAAGAAAAGAGATCGACGCGGTAGACTGCGAGCTGACGGCGCTTTTCGAGAAACGCATGAAACTGGCGGCGGAGATCGCCGAATACAAGCGGCAAAACGCCAAAGCGGTATTCGATCCGGCACGCGAACGCGAGATAATAAACCGTGTGACGAGCGAGGTGGATCCCGAAATGGAGCGTTATGCGAAGACGCTCTATCTGACCCTTTTCGATCTGTCGCGCTCCTATCAGAAAAAGCTGCTGTGCGAGCCCTCCGCGCTTTCGAGGCGCATCGAGGAGGTCATAAGCTCAACTCCGACCGAGTTCCCGCGCAGGGCGGTCGTCGCCTGCCAGGGGGTGGAGGGGGCTTACTCCCAGCACGCCTGCGAAAAGCTCTTCGAGTTCCCGTCCATAATGTATTTTAACAATTTCGAGGGGGTATTCGGGGCGGTCGAAAGCGGACTTTGCAAGTACGGAGTACTGCCGCTTGAAAACAGCTCCGCCGGATCTGTCAACGCCGTCTACGATCTGATGAACAAGTATCACTGTTATATTACGGCGAGCGTAAAGCTCTTTATCGACCACACTCTGCTCGCGCCGGAGGGGACCGACCTTTCGGACGTCCGTGAGATCTTCTCTCACGAGCAGGCGATCGGTCAGTGCTCCGTCTTCCTTTCGAGCCTCAAAAACGTAAAGGTGACCGTTTGCGAGAACACCGCCGCCGCGGCAAAAAAGGTGGCGGAGAGCGGCAGAAAAGACGCCGCCGCCATCGGCTCGCGCGATTGCGCCGAGCTGTACGGACTTCGGGTGGTCGAAAAGAATATCCAGAACACCGCAAACAACTACACGCGCTTTATCTGTATATCAAAGAACTTTGAGATATATCCCGGGGCGAACAAGACGAGCATACTGATGATCCTCCAGCATAAGCCGGGCTCGCTTTACCACGTCATCGCGCGTTTCGCCGCCCTCGGACTCAATCTCACCAAGCTCGAGAGCCGTCCGATATCCGGGAGCAACTTTGAATTCATGTTCTACTTCGATATCGAGGCCTCGGTCTACTCGCCCGAGCTGCGGACGCTTATCTCCGAGCTTGAAAACGACGGCGAGCAGTTCGCCTACCTCGGCAGTTATTTGGAAAAACAGTAATGGATATAGGACTTATCGGACGTAAACTCGGGCACAGCCTTTCTCCCGAGATACATAAATACCTCGGGAGCTACGAGTATACCCTCCGCCCGATGGAGCCGGAGGAGCTCGACCGCTTTTTCGCCGAGCGCGATTTCCGCGGCGTCAACGTGACGATACCCTACAAAAAAGACGCCGCCGAGCGGTGCGACGAGCTGTCGGAGACCGCGCGCCGGATAGGATGCGTAAACACGGTGATAAAGCGTCCCGACGGCAGCTTGTGGGGGGACAATACCGATTATTTCGGGTTTTCCTACATGGCTGATCTCGCCGGGATAGATTTCAAAAACCAAAAAACTCTCATACTCGGCTCGGGCGGAGCGTCCCTGACCGCAAGACTTGTCGCCGCGGACAAAGGGGCGTCCGAGGTGATCGTTATCTCCCGCACCGGGGAAAACAATTACGGAAATCTCGACCGCCACTCCGACGCCGGGATAATAGTGAACTGCACTCCCGTCGGGATGTACCCGGAAAACGGGAAGAGGATAGTCGATCTGTCGGCGTTCCCGAGGCTCCGGGGCGTTCTCGATATGATCTACAATCCCTTCCGCACTCCTCTTATACTCGACGCGCAGGCGGGAAACATTCGCTGCTCGGACGGTCTTCCCATGCTTGTCGCGCAGGGCGCGAAGAGCGCGGAGTATTTCAGAGTCAACGAAAATCTCAAGCCCGATATACCCGCCATATGCCGCGCCGTCAGGGCGGAGAAGCTGAATATAGTCCTTGTCGGTATGCCCGGATGCGGCAAATCCACCGTCGCTTCAGTTCTTGCAAAGGATCTGGGCAGGGAAAAGCTCGATACCGACGATATGGTAAGAGCGCGTGCCGGAAAGCCTATCCCTGCGATATTCGCGGAGGAAGGGGAAGCCGCTTTCCGCGATCTTGAAGCCGCCTGCGTTTACGAGGCGGCGAGAGGTTCCGGGAGAGTGATAGCCACCGGAGGCGGAGCCGTGCTCCGCCGTGAAAACAGGGAAGCGCTGCGCGGAAATTCGGCGGTGGTCTTCCTTGAAAGGCCGGTAAACGAGCTTTCCACCGGCGGCAGACCGCTCTCAAAGGACGCGGAAACGCTTGAAAGGATGTACGCCGAAAGGCTGCCGCTGTACCGCGAGACGGCGGATATCACCGTCCGCGTCGGAGCGACGCCCTATATAACCGCCGCGGAGATCAAAGAAAGGTTGAAGAGATACAATGAAGCTGCTTATAATCAACGGACCTAATCTCAATATGCTTGGCGTGCGCGAGCCGGAAATATACGGAAAGCGTGATTACGCCGCTCTCTGCGGTTTTATCCGGAACTGCGCGGAGGAGCTTGGGGCGGAATGCGAGATATTCCAGTCGAACCACGAGGGCGAGATAGTCGATAAGATACAGTCTGCTCTCGGTAAGTTCGACGGGATAGTCATCAATCCCGCCGCCTATACCCACACCAGCGTCGCTATTCTCGACGCGCTCAAGGCGGTCGCTCTCCCCGCGGTCGAGGTGCATATATCCGACGTTTCGGCGCGCGAGCCGTTCAGGCGGATCTCATACGCCGGTATGGCGTGCGTTAAGACCTTTGCCGGATACGGCTTCGACGGCTACAGGATGGCGATGGAGCTTCTGGCGGGCGGAGAACGGAAATAAGCGGACGGATCGGCTCCGATATACGCGCGCCCCGCGGACTGCGCCGGGCGAAAAGCCGAAATCAACACAAAGGGACCGCATCTTTTCGGATGCGGTCCCTTTGCGTTTTGAAGCGATTTTTCAGAATTCAAAGTGATAGACGCTTTCGCTGCCGTCCCTGTACCGGACGGAGAAGGTATACGTCCCGGAGAGGCCGGTGAAGACTATCTGACCGTTCGCGTCGACCGTCTTGGAATAGCCCGCGCCGGGAGCGCGCTTGATCTCGCCCGCGGAATTATACGTTCCGGGAGCGAAGCGGATGACGTTCAGCCCGTCAAGAGCTCCGAAGGTGACCGATTTTGACCATCACGTCAATGATTTAATATACATTTTAAATAAATTCACCAGACATATTTCGGCGTCTGTCTTTTAATTCAGGGGGTATTTGCAATTAGTGAAAGGTATTGCTTTTTTTGCGTAAATATGCTATAATTTATCAACGGCGGTGGAGTTCCATCGCCGTTAAGAATTGTTTGACCGCTTTTCGCTTATACCCGTCGGCGGAGGCGTATTGTCTGCCGATCATAAAAAGAAATTATATTGTATTCAAAGGATAAAAGTGATGAACAAAAAAGACGTAGTTATAGTAGGCGCGGGGCCGTCCGGTATATTCACGGCACTCGAGATGATACGCCGCGGATCGAAAAAGAGCATCGTAATAATCGAAAAGGGGAGAAGCGTTGAAAAGCGGGTATGCCCCAAGTCGAAGACCGGAAAATGCATGAATTGCAAGCCGTACTGCAACATCACCACCGGATTTTCCGGCGCGGGGGCGTTCTCGGACGGCAAGCTGTCGCTCTCCTGCGAGGTGGGCGGGGATCTCCCTCAGCTTATCGGCGAGGATACGGCGCAGGAGACCATCAACTACACCGACGGGATTTATCTCGAATTCGGCGCGGACACGCACGTCGAGGGACTCGATAACACCGAGGAGGTCAAGCAGATCCGCAAGCGCGCGATCTCCGCGGGACTTCGCCTCGTCGACTGCCCGATCCGTCATCTCGGCACGGAGAAGGCGCGGGATCTCTATCTTGCGATAGAACGGTATCTCGTCGCGCACGGAGTAGAACTCATCTTCGGATGGGAATGCACCGATCTAATAATCGAAAACGACGTCTGCCGCGGCGTAAACATCACAAACGGCAAGGAAGAGGAAGTATTATACGGCGACAGCATCATCGTCGCCACCGGGCGGCGCGGCGCCGACTGGCTCGAAAAGATATGCGCCGATCACGATATCGCGCATCAGCCCGGCACCGTCGATATCGGCGTGCGCGTCGAGGTGCGCAACGAGGTCATGGAGAAAGTCAACGAGGTGCTCTATGAGTCCAAGCTGATCGGCTATCCGAAGCCCTTCAAGAACAAGGTCCGCACCTTCTGTCAGAACCCCGGCGGATTTGTCGCCCAGGAGAACTACGACAACGATCTCGCGGTGGTAAACGGCCACTCCTACAAGGAGCTGAAGTCGGACAATACCAATCTCGCCATCCTTGTCTCCCACAATTTCAGCGTGCCCTTCAACCAGCCGATCGCATACGCGCAGAAGGTGGGCGAGCTTACCAATATGCTGGGCGACGGACACATCCTCGTTCAGCGGTTCGGCGACATCCTTGACGGAAAGCGCACCTGGCAGAAGGAGCTGGCGCGCTCCAACCTCCGCCCGACCCTTCCCGACGCGGTCGCCGGCGACATCACCGCCGCCATGCCGTACAGGGCGATGGTCAACATCATCAATTTCATCCAGGCGGTCGATATCGTCGTACCCGGTTTCGCTTCTATCGAAACGCTGCTTTACTCGCCGGAGCTCAAGTTCTACAGCAACAAGGTCAAAATGGACTCCGACTTCAATACCAGCCTTAAGGGCCTATACTGCCTCGGCGACTCCAGCGGATGGACCCGCGGACTTATGATGGCTTCGGTCATGGGCGTTCTGATGGGACGCCGCCTCGCCGGCGAAGAGGATAAGTGATGGAGACCGTCGCGCGTATCCGCAACGATCTTAAAGAAAAGTTCGGAGTTCCGCGTCAGAGCGGACTCGCCGAGCATATAGTCTCCCGCGTGGTGTTCGAGCCCGGATTTCGCGATCCCGAGTGGATACGCGGAATAGAGGGCTTTTCCCACCTGTGGCTGCTCTGGGAATTCTCCGAGGTCAAAAATCACGACCGCAGCCCCACCGTGCGTCCGCCGAGGCTCGGCGGGAACGAAAGGATGGGCGTTTTCGCCACCCGCTCGCCGTACCGTCCCAACAATATCGGGCTTTCGTCGGTAAGGCTGATCGCCGTCGAGGACGGCGCCGAGGGGGGGATCCTTGTCGTCTCCGGCGCCGATCTGATGGACGGCACTCCGATAATCGACATAAAGCCCTACATCCCGTTTACCGACAGTCATCCGGACGCGGTAAGCGGGTTTGTCGACAGCCGCCCCTACGAAACGCTCGACGTGGAGATACCCGCCGGCGCCGAGGCGTCCGTCCCCGAAGCTGCCCGCGAAGGACTGCGCGAGCTCCTTTCGCTCGATCCGCGTCCCGCCTACCAGGACGATCCGGAGCGGACCTACGGGATCGCCTACGCTGACCTCGACGTCCGCTTCAGAGTGGAGGGAAGAACGCTGACCGTAACGGAGATCGTTCGGAGGCGCTTATCCGGATCCGGCGGGGATCAAATGTAAACGAATTATTAATTTATATACCGACCCGGAACTTTTTTATTTTTTTGTCCGTCTTAACGGCAGATACGGCGAACAGACCGTTCGACCTAATTTTTTTATTTACTCCCGGAGGGAAACGAAAGTGGAAAACAAGCAGGAAATCGAGAACAAAGAAGAGACGATCAATAAGGAGGCGGAAAGTCTCAAAGATAAGTCGGGCAAGTCGCGTACGACTCCGTTTTTTATCATTTTATGTCTGCTGATGGCGGGACTTACGGTGTTTACCGCGTTGACCGCGTTCAGGACGGGGGGCGAGAACAAGGCGCTCGCCGAAAAGGTCGATGCGCTGTCGGGCAGCGTCGGCAGGCTGTCTGACCGGGTCAAGCAGAGTATGGGCATCTACGATCCGGAGGACGAGTCGGAGGACGATATAGTGATAGCCGGACAGTTCAAGATACAGTCCACGCTTCCTATTTCCGACGCCTATAAGTCGGGCGACACCTCGGCTCTGGACGACAGGCAGAAGGAGACCCTCGCCATGGCGAGCGAGGTGCTCGATAAGATCATCACCGACGGCATGAGCGATTATGAAAAGGAATACGCCGTCTATGTATGGCTGACCACGCAGATGGAGAACGAGACCGGGCATCTTACCGTTATATCCACCGCGGCGGACGACTCCGGCAATCCGTACGGCGTATTGAAGTACCGCAAGGCGGTCTGCGCCGGATACGCTACGACCTTCAGACTTTTCATGCAGATGATGGGTATCGACTGCAAGGTGGTCCATTCCAACGAGCGCGGACATTCCTGGGACCTTGTCAACCTTGACGGCGACTGGTATCACGTCGACTGCTATATGGACTCCGGAACGGGAAATTGCCGTAACTTCAATATGAACGACGGCGCCTGCGCGATCGGTCACGAGTGGTGCCGCGAGTACTTCCCGAAGGCGGAGGGCGAAAAATACTCCTACGCTATGATGAACTCGACAGAGCTCGACAGCTTCTACGACATACCCGCCTGGGCAAAGGGACTGATAGAAGACGAAAAGAGCGTCGGCTCCTGCTATTTCAAGCAGCGTATCGCTCCCGAGGACGAGGCCGCGGCGGCGCATCTCGCCGACACGCTGGTCGAAACGCTCGGCAATTCGGAAATGTACGGCTCCGAAATGTATTTCGAGAAGACCTGGAGCGAGTCGGATGAACGCGGATACGTTTTCACTTTATATATCCAGAAATCCGGCGAAGACGATCCCGTTGAGGACGTCGATCCCGAGATAGAGAAGAAGATCAATGCGAGCATAGTCGACGCTTTCGGCGAAGATATCTTCATCGTCAATTATTACGACGGCGAAGAAGAATACGGGAATGCGCTCGTGGACGATATGATCTCGTTTAAGGGCTGAAAGGGGAAGATACCGTGAAGAAAATAGTTTTTGCGGCGTTAGCGGCTGTTCTTCTTATTTTCGCGGTTTCCTGCGGAAAAGCCGAAACGCGTGATATCAGCATGTACGACCTGTCGCGCGAGATGCTCGCGGCGACAAAATTCGGGGAGATGTCATATGTAAGCTCCTCCGACGACGGAGCGGCGGACCTGCTCGCCAATGTTTCCGATATCGACTATGAGAAGGTGCTCTCCTTCTTTATCGCCTACGCGTCCGACGGGATGGGCAACGCGGATGAGATGGTCGTCATCGCCGTAAAGGACGCCGCCGACGCGGAGGAGGCAAAGCGGACTCTGGTCAGGCACCTCGAAAGCAGGAAGGAGCTTTACGCCGTATATGATCCCACGCAGACCGAAAAGCTCGGCAAGGGCGAGGTCTTCCTGAAGGACAATCTCGCGGTGCTTCTGGTCACGGGCGACAATCCGGCTGTCAAGGCCGCGTTTGAAAAATTTACGGCTTAGGAAGATCGTATGGTATTCAGCTCCGCGGTTTTTTTGTTCTTTTTCCTTCCTCTGACGACGGCGGTCTATTATCTGATACCGGCGCGGATGAGGAACGCGGCACTGTTTGCGGCGAGCCTCCTGTTCTACGCGTGGGGAGAGCCGCTCTATGTGCTTATAATGCTGTTTTCCACTTTTTTCGATTACTTCAACGGGCTTGCTCTTGAAAAGTGGGACGGCAGACCGGGAAGACGTAAGGCTGTGCTTGTCGTCTCTGTCGCCGTCAATATCGGTATGCTTTGCTTTTTCAAGTATACGGATTTTGTCATAGGGAGCTTCAACAGCGTTTTCGGAAGCTCGGTCGCGCTCCTGAAGGTCGCGCTGCCGGTCGGGATCTCGTTTTACACGTTTCAGACCCTCTCATACACCATCGACGTATACAGACGCAAGGTAAAGGCGCAGCACAACATCATTGACTTCGGGATGTATATCAGCATGTACCCTCAACTTATCGCCGGACCTATCGTAAGATACGCCGACATCGAGAGTCAGATAAGCGGAAGGAAATACGATCCCCGGAAGGCGGCCCAGGGGCTGTTCCGCTTTACCGCGGGCCTCTGCAAAAAGGTGCTGATCGCCAATCAGCTCGGGGCGGTGTGGGATGATATCAGCTCCCGCGCGGGGACTCTTCCCGCCGCCACGGCTTGGCTCGGCGCGCTCGCCTTCGCGTTTCAGATATACTTTGATTTTTCCGGATACTCCGATATGGCGATCGGACTTGGCGCGCTGCTCGGATTTAAGCTCCCGGAAAACTTCGACCATCCCTACGAGTCAAATAGCGTCACCGAATTCTGGAGAAGGTGGCATATCACCCTCGGGGTCTGGTTCCGCGAGTACGTTTATATACCTCTCGGCGGGAACAGAAAGGGCGTTGCGCGACAGCTGCTCAATATGCTCGTCGTCTGGGCGCTCACCGGATTGTGGCACGGCGCCGGGGTCAACTTTATCCTGTGGGGGCTTTATTTCTTCGTATTTCTCGCTCTTGAGAAGCTCTTCCTTCTCAAGTTTTTCAAAAAGATCCCGCGTGTTTTCGGGCATATATACACGCTCGCGGTCGTGCTTTTCTCGTGGGTGATATTTGCCTGCGAGGATACCGGGACGCTTTGGTCCTATATACGCGACTTTTTCGGAGCCAACGGCTTCTGCGGAGGGTCTTCCGGATACTACCTCATGACCTGCGGAGTCATGTTCGCGGTCGCCGCGGTCTTCTCGACCCACTATCCGAAAAAAGCGGGCGATATGCTGATCGGCAGGCTCCGCTCCAAACCGGTCCTGCTGTTTTCGGTCAGAACTGCGGTCGCGCTGGTCTTTCTCGCCCTCTGCATTGTCTTCATCGTGGGAGACGCTTACAACCCCTTCCTCTATTTCAGATTTTAGGAGAAGCGTATGAAAAAAGCGTATCGAATTTTTTGTATACTTTTTCTTGCCCTCCTGTTCGGATCGGGCGTTTTGACGGTCGCCCGCCCGGGCGAGAGCTTTTCGGAGCTCGAAAACAGACAGCTTAAAAAAACGTCGGACATATCGTCCGACGTTATGTCAGGTCAGTTCCAGTTCGACCTTGAGAAAATGCTGTCCGATCAGTTCCCGCTGCGCTACCTCTGCGTGACTCTGCAGACAAAGCTCAAGCTGGCGGCGGGCAAAAAGGATATCGGAGGCGCCTATATCGGGGAGGGAAGGCTTTTTCAGAAGATCACCTCCGCGGATATATCCTGCGACGATATAGCGTCGCACGCCGCGCGATACGCGAGGGCGGGGGAACGCGCCGGAGTAAAAGTCGTCGCGCTCCCGGTCCCGTCCGCGGGATGCTCCATTCCCGACCTTCTCCCGAAGGGCGCGGAAATGTACGACTTTGACCGGGCGTTCGCGGCTATAGCCGAAAAGCTCGGCAGGGAAAACGTGATCGACGTGAGCGGAGCGCTTGCGGGAGATCCGAAAAGGTATTATACCACCGACCATCACTGGACGGAATTCGGGGCGTGCGACGCTTATCTCGCCTGGAGCGTGTATCACGGCTTTACAAGGGACGAGATCTCCGTTCCGCCGGTCAAGACGGTCTCGGAGGACTTTCGCGGGACGCTCTGCGCCAAGGTCCCCGGCTTCGGGATTGAGAGCGATATCCTCAAAATTCCCGATATACCGTTTGATCCGAAGGTGACGGCTGACGGCAGGGAGATACCGTTTTATGATCTCGACGCTCTGAAAACGAGAGACAAGTACCGCGTCTTTCTCGGGGGAAATCACGGGATCACCGTGATAGAAAACCCGGACGCCGCCGCGGACAGGACGGTTTTGATAGTCAAGGACTCTTTTGCAAACTCGTTCGTGCCGTATCTTGTCAGACACTATAAGAAGATCGTTATGGTCGACGAGCGGTACGCGACGGTCGATCTCGCCACGCTCGCTCTCTCGGAAGGAGCCGATGAGATCGCGATAATAAAGGAAGCGGCGTTCTTCTGACGGCGCGTGAGAAGAGCCGCACCGAGCTTATTCTGTCCGCGGCAAGCCGTTGTCCTATCCCCGCGGTATCCTCTCGACGTAGTTCATGATAATCAGCGCCGCTTGAGCGCGCGTCGCCGGATTTTTCGGGGACAGCGCGGTTTTTGAGGTACCGGAGATCAGTCCGGAGCCGACAGCCCAGGCGAGAGGAACGCGAGCCCACTTGGAGACCGCTGCGTGATCCTCATATCCCGTGATATCCGCGGCAGCGGAGACGTCGATACCGTTCTTCTTTGAGAAGGTGTAGAGGAAGGATGCGAGCTGTTCGCGCGTCACGGGGTCGTCCGTTCCGAAGCGGTCGGATGAAACGCCGGAGGTGTATCCGTTCCCGAAAGCCCACTTGACCGCCTTGACGTACCATTTTCCCGCTTTGACGTCTTTGAAGGGAAGCGTATCCGCCGACTTGTCATAGCCGGAGAGATCGGCGTTCGCGATCCTGGCGAGTATCTGCACGAACATCGCGCGGGTCAGCCCGCCGCCGGGATCGAACCTGTCGCCGCCGACTCCGCTTATATAACCCTTTCTGACGCAGTAGAGAACGGACCTTGAAAACCACCTGTTTACCGGAACGTCTGAAAATCCGGTCCTGCCGTAATAATAGCTTGTCCCTTCTATGAGGACGGAGAAGCCGGACGCCGGACGCGTCTCGGACGCGGGGACGAGCCGGTCGGGCTCGATTCCGTCGGCGGGCACGCAGAAAAATGTGCCCGGCAGCTCCGGGATCTCTTTCATCTCGTAGATCGCGGGGAGCATACCGCCGGTCTCCTCGTCGAATTTATCATAAAATGTGTAACGTCCGCCGTCGTCGTATTCGTATACCTTCTGCGCTTCCGAGTAAAGCCAGGGATACGTAATATCGCTCTGCATTGGCTCACCGTCATCGTTATAAACGTATCTGTATCCGGCGGAGATGAGCTCATCGCAGCTTTCAAATCTTATGACGCCGTCCGAGCCGTTTTTCTGCGAATAGGCGCGGTCGGGGAAGTATGTCTCAAACGTCGGACTGTATACGAACCTCTCGACCCGGATATAGTTTTCCTTGCTGCCGTCGGCGTATGTGACCTCGACCTCTCTCGATCCGTAGATTCCTTCGGGGTCGCCTTGACGTTCGGTCAGAATACCGAGAGGCACGGCGGGACCGTCCGCAAAAATGGCGTTTACGAGGATATCGAAGGACGCTTTTGCCCTTCCGGATACCGCGGGAGGAGAGCTGTCGTTTGCAAAGTCGAATATATTTTTAGGATCGTACTCTGTATCGGCGGCGACGCTGGCCGGATCTCCGTCTTCCGCCGCGTACATATTGACCGTAACGTCTTCTCCGAGCCTGAAGAAAAAGCCGGGCGCGTCCTCGGGATAAAATGTGAAGGCGGACTTGACGGTCTTTTTTTCGTTTACCGTGAGAATTCCTTTGCCCCCGACGGTCAGACTTCCGCCCCAATCGCCGCCCCTGCAGACGACTCCCGCCAGACTGCATTCACCGTTGACGACGACGGTAAAGTCCTCGCCCATCATGTACAGGTCGAGGACGTGATCCGGCGCGTCGAGCGAGTTGAGAGTCAGGGTGTTGGTCTCTTTGTCGTAGATCGAGTTCGGCAGAGCTTCGCTTTCGATCCCGTCGCGCCAAAAATACGCGGAAGCGCTGTCTCCCGCCCGGTCTTCCGACGGAAGACCGTTTTCGTTTGCGACGGCAAACCTCCCGTAGGACGGATACCATATCCAGTCTTCCTCACGGACGCATCCCTCGTACGGACCCTTTCCCGCCGCGGCGGATAAAGGGAACAAGAGAAAGATCATCAGTATACAAGCAAATAAACAAAAGGATCTTTTCATCCCGGCGTTCTCCCGACCGATTTCATTACCGATAGATTATAACATATTATCGCGTAAAAATCCATACCTTGCGCGGATCATTGCGAAAAGACCCGCCGGCTTCAGCCGGCGGGTCTGTCATTCTGTCGCTTTTTGTTATTTGACAAATATTTTTTCCACGTAGTTCATAATGATAAGCGCCACCTGAGCGCGCGTCGCCGAATTCTGAGGAGACAGCGTGGTCTTTGTGGTACCGGAGATAAGTCCGGAGCCGACAGCCCAGGCGAGAGGAGCGCGAGCCCACTTGGAGACCTTTGCGTAATCCTCGTATCCCGTGATATCCGCGGCCGCGGAGACGTCGATACCGTTCTTCTTTGAGAAGGTGCAGAGGAAAGAGGCGAGCTGCTGGCGCGTCACGGGGTCGTTCGTTCCGAAACGCTCGGCGGAAACGCCGGAGGTGTATCCGTTCTCGAAAGCCCACTTGAGCGCCTTGACGTACCATTTTCCCGCTTTGACGTCTTTGAAGGGAAGGGCGTCCACCGTCTTGTCATAGCCGGAGAGATCGGCGTTCGCGATCTTGGCGAGTATCTGCACGAACATCGCGCGGGTCAGCGTGCCGTTGGGATCGAACCTGTCGGAGCTGACTCCGTTCATGTATCCGTTTTCGTAGCAGTAAAGGACTGCTTTTGTGAACCACTTACCTGACGGGACGTCGATAAAAGGATTGGAATTATCGCCGAATACCAGATTCTCGCTGTCGAGATCAAGGTAATAGTAGTTCGCGATCACGTCGCCGTAAACCGACTTTAGGCTGTTTTCCGAAATTCCGTTCACGGGAACGCAGTAGTAAGCTCTCGTCGGGTATTCGGGTATCTCGAGCATCTCATACACCACGTTGTACGACGTTTGCGTTTCGTTATTCCAACGCGAGCTGACGGTATAGTATTTCCCGTCGCCGTTGGACATCACGAGTTGAGAAGAGGAATACGCCCACGGGCAGGAGAATGTGTTCTGCACTAATACGCCCGTCCCTTCGGAATACACGGACTTATAGCCGGCCGCTTCCATCTCTTCCTGAGTGTCAAACCTTACCGTTCCTTCGGAGCCGCCGTGATCGCGCCAATATTCATAGTCTTTGAAATATGTTTTCAGCGTGCTGCTGTAAACAAAATGCTGGACTTCATAATACTTGTCGACTATTTCACCCTGATCGTTCTGCCATTCCCAGAAAAAGCCGCCGAACAATCCGTCAGGGTCGTCGTCGCGTACGACCTTCCAGCCTGAACTTGAGCTCGAGCCGTCGGAGAAGAAAGCGGGGAAGCTGAGCTCTGTGTTGACTATCGGATGATAGCACTTTGTCTTGTACTCGGGCGAGTTTGCGAAATCAAAGAAATTCGTGTTATCCGGCTCGTCAAAGACCAGCACTCTGACGACGGTCTCTCCCTCGGGGGCGTACATCTTTACCGTGACGTTGCTTCCGATCTTAAAGGAGAAGTTTTCGATAGTTTCGGGAACGAAATAGAAGGCCTGGTCGTTGCGCATCTCATCGTTGACGATAAGCGTGCCGGTGCCCTCGATATCGACGTTGCTGCCGTAGGAGTTGCCCCAGCTGAGGATCGCGCCGATCCTGCAAACGCCGTTTACGACGATCTTGAAGTCCTCGCCCATCATCATGAGGTCGATATTGTAATCCGGCGCGTCGATCGAGTTGAGAGTGAGGGTGTTGGTCTCTCTGTCGTAAACCGTTCCGGGGAAGTTCTCGCCCGCTTCTCCCCTGGTCCAGAAGTAGGTCGCCACCGGTATGCCGTCGCCGTTTTCGACCGGGAAACCGTGCTCGTCGATCTTTGTAAAGCAGCCTGAGCCCCACCATCCGATATTTCCGCCGTCAAAGGGACCGTTTCCCGCGTATGAAGCGAGAGGGATGATCGCGCTCAGCAAAAGTAAGCTTAAAACTATACACAATGCTCTTTTCATGGTCGTTCTCCTTGTACGAAATATTTACATATCAACTATACCACACCCTGCGGCATTTTTCAATGGGTTCAGTAAACAAAATGACCCGCCGGTTTACCGGCGGGTATTATTCTGCGAATCATTCGGGCTGGATCAGTCCGTATTTATTTTCGTGACGCTTGTAAACGACGTTCACCTTGTGAGTCTCGTCGTTTTCAAAGACGAAGAACTCGTGTCCCAGCAGGTTCATCTGAAGTATCGCTTCCTCGGGCGACATCGGCTTGAAGGCGAAGGACTTGACACGGATATCAAATTCTCCCTCCTCCTCCACGGTCATCGCGTCGCTCATCGGCACCGAACGCTCGAAGGCTCCCTCGCGGATCCTCTTGCCCAGGCGGGTCTTATGCTTGCGTATCTGGCGCTCGATGTTCTCGATGTCGCGGTCCAAAGCGGTGCGATAGGTCTCGTCCTCGTTCTCGGCGCGGAAGAAGGTCCCGCCCGAAACTATGGTGAGCTCGATGATCTTCCTGCCGTTCTTACGCTCGCGGAGCTTGATGGTAGCCTCCGCGTCGTCGCGGAAAAATTTGTCCAGCTTTGAGAGCTTGCGTTCAAATAATTCCTTAAGGTCATCCGTTACGGTGACTCCGCGTCCGATTGCTGTGATTTTCATCGTTATCGCTCCTTTGCTTTTTCCGATCTGTTCCGAAAAGAGGGAATTTGTCGGAAAATGTAATATAGTTGTAAACTTGAACCGAAATTCTCATCTACAACTATATTATACCACATATTCAGCAAAAATCAATGGTTTTCACAGAACTTTCACACGGATTTTATTACTTTTTCACCAAATAGCCTTTGGCGTAAAGCAGCTCCGCGATAAGCACGGCTCCTCCGGCGGCGCCGCGGAGAGTGTTGTGAGAGAGTCCTACGAACTTGTAATCGAAGAGGGTGTCGGGGCGCAGTCTGCCGACCGTTATTCCCATTCCGCCGTAGATATCGCGGTCGAGCGCCGCCTGCGGACGGTCGGGTTCCTCAAAGTAGGTGATAAACTGCTCCGGGGCGTGGGGGAGACGCATCTCCTGCGGCTCGCCCTTGAATTCAGCCCACGCTTTTTTTATCTCGTCCATCGTGGGCGTGTCTTCAAAGTCGATAAATACAGCGGCGGTGTGACCGTTGGTCACCGGGACGCGGATGCACTGCGTAGTAATAAGCGGAGCCTCGGCGTCGACTATGTGATCGCCCTCAACCCTGCCCCAGATGCGCAGCGGCTCCTTCTCGCTCTTTTCCTCCTCGCCGCCTATGTAGGGAATGATGTTGTCTGTCATCTCCGGCCATTCGTTGAAGGTCTTTCCGGCGCCGGATATCGCCTGATAGGTGGTCACGACCATGCGGGTAGGCTTGTATTTGAGCAGGGGAGTGACGGCGGGGACGTAGCTCTGAATGGAGCAGTTGGGCTTTACCGCGATAAAACCGCGCTTTGTGCCGAGCCTGCGGCGCTGGGCGGCGATGATATCGAGGTGGCCGGGATTTATCTCCGGGATGACCATGGGCACGTCGGGGGTGTGACGGTGTGCGGAGTTGTTGGAGACAACGGGGGTCTCCGCCTTGACGTAAGCCTCCTCGAGAGCCATGATCTCGTCCTTTTTCATATTGACGGCGCAGAATACGAAGTCGACTTTGGAGGAAAGTCCGCCGACGTCCGCGGCGTCGAGAACGATCATATCCTTTGCGTACTCCGGCATGGGGACGTCCAGCTTCCACCGGCCTCCGACAGCCTCGGAGTATGTCTTTCCGGCGCTTCTTCCGCTTGCCGCCAGAGCGGCGACTTCAAAGAACGGATGGTTATCCAGAAGGGTCAAAAAACGCTGACCGACCATTCCGGTCGCCCCGATGACGCCAACCTTGAGTTTTTCGGACATATCATATACCTCGCTTATCGTGCGTATTCCGCAAATGATTTTATATTATAGCAAATTAAAGTGATGATGTCAATCGAAAGTGTTGGGATATATTTTTAATATTATATGACGAAAATGTAAAAAGGTGAAGGCGCGAAGGGCGGTCCGCGCCGCCGCCGCGCGGCAACGAAAATACGCGGAGCAAAGCTCCGCGTTTCCGGTCATCCGAATTTTTAATAAGTTTCGGTAAATTACTTAACCTCAACTTCTGCGCCGGCAGCCTCGAGGGCAGCCTTGACGGACTCTGCTTCGTCCTTGGAAACAGCTTCCTTGATGGTCTTAGGAGCGGCCTCAACGAGATCCTTCGCGTCCTTAAGTCCGAGGCCGGTGAGCTCACGGACAGCCTTGATGACGTCGAGCTTCTTAGCGCCGGCGCCCTTAAGGATAACGTCGAACTCGGTCTTCTCTTCCTCAACGGGAGCAGCTGCGGCAACGCCTGCGACTGCCACGGGAGCAGCGGAAACGCCGAATTCCTCTTCGAGAGCCTTTACGAGATCGTTCAGCTCGAGGATGGTGAGTTCTTTTATTTCGTCAAGAATTTTGGTTGTCTTTTCAGTAGCCATTTTAATTATCCTCCGTATTTCTGTATTATTTTATCAGGCCGAATTACTCGGCAGCGGGTGCCTCTTCGGCAGCGGGTGCTGCTTCTTCGGCGGGAGCCTCAGCTGCAGCTTCTTCTGCGGGCGCGCCTTCGCCATTCTTGTCGATAATGGCCTGCAGGGCGTAAGCCAGCTTGTAGAGCGGGGACTGGATGCTCCCCAGGACCTTGCAGATAAGACCTTCTTTAGAAGGAATATTGGCAAGCTCCATAACGCCTGCGGCGTCGATAACGCCGTTGTCGATAAATCCGGCTTTGATCTCGAAAGTCTCGACCTTGTCAGCGTAATTCTTGAGTACCTTGGCGGCGGCGACCGGATCCTCCGGGCTGAGAGCCAGAGCGGTCATGCCTTCGAGATACTGCTTCATTTCAGGATAGCCCGCGATGTCGCAAGCGCGACCGGTCATGGTGTTCTTGTACACTTTGTACTCGACGCCAGCCTTACGCAGCTCGGCTCTCATCGCCGTATCCTGGTCGACCGTGATACCGGTATAGCTTACCAGTACGCCGGCCGTAGCGTTTTTGATTTTTTCAGCAAGCTCTTCCGTCAGACGAACTTTTTCTGCTAAAATCTTTTCACTTGGCATTTACTTTTCACCTCCCGAAAAAAAGAACTTTCTTTCCGGTTTAAAAAGCAAAGCCGCCGAAAGAAAGTTAATGAAGGCGGGGCGGGAGGCCCCAAATATATACTCATTAAAAATCGTTCCTCGGCAGGACATTTTACTTTTAAACCTGCTGTCTTTGGATGACTGCGATATGATACCACACTTTTCGCCGTTTGTCAAGAGGGAAAAGGAGTTTTTTTCGCGTGATTTGAAAAATTTGAAAATATTAAGGAAAAATAAAATATTGAAAAAAACATTATAAGATGATATAATCAATTTAGAAAAAACCCATGGAGGATGCCATGAAAAAACAGATTACTTGGTTAAGGAAAACGGCGGCACTGCTTATCGCTCTGCTGACCTTCGCGTCCGCGCTGACGGGCGTTTCGTTCACGGCTTCGGCGGAGACGCCCGCTTTTGCGTCCGCCGAGGAGTGGAGCGTTCTCAAGCTGACGAACGACGAAAGAAACAAGGAAGAACTGACCCCGCTCACCACCTTCTCGGCGCTTGACGCGGCGGCGAAGGTCCGCGCGGATGAGACCGTCACGCTTTTCAGCCACGCCCGTCCGGACGGGACGGCGTGCTTTACCGCTCTTGACGGAATAGAGCACTATTCCGCGGGAGAGAATATCGCCGCCGGTTACGGATCGCCCGAAAGCGTGGTCGTCGGCTGGATGAACAGCGAGGGTCATCGGAAAAATATATTGACCGATGGTTTCAAGCACCTCGGCGTCGGATACGCTTACAAGTCGGGCGACACCTACGGTACTTATTGGACCCAGCTCTTTATCGGCGGATGCAGAACTACCGGCTTTTCTATCGCCGGGGCTGAAAAGGGGCTTTTCGTCCCGGTCGGCTCAAAGCTCGAAGACATGGGGCTCGTTCTCGCGGTCACCTGCGATCTCCACGGAACGACCTATATGCCGCTGGAGTGCGCGAAATGCTCCTACGATTCTTCAAAGTCCGGCCCGTCATCGATTACGGTCACATTCGACGGAATTACAGCCGATCTGCCGGCGACCTTCGGATTTTCCGACGTGCCGGCGGGAAAATGGTTTGAGAAGCCGGTAATGTACGTCGTCGGAAAAGGATACTTTTCCGGCACGTCCGCCTCGACCTTCTCGCCCGGTATGCAGATGAGCCGCGCCATGTTCGTCACCGTTCTTTCGAAGGTGGCGGGAGCCGACCTTTCCGGCTACGCGTCGGGACCGTTCCGGGACATCCCGGCGGGAAAATACTATCTCAAAGCGGCAAACTGGGCGTTTGCCAACGGAATAGTATCCGGCACGGCGGAGGGCGTCTTCTCGCCCAACGCGTCGATCACGAGGCAGGAGGTCTGCCTTATGATCCAAAAGTATCTCCGGTATAAGGGGGTGACCTGCCGCGAGAACGAAACGTCCGGGCTGTTCGCCGACGACGCAAAGATCGCAAAATGGGCGCGTTCCGCCGTCTATACGATGCGCGGGATAGGCATAATATCCGGCAAGCCGGGAAATCTCGCCGACCCCAAGGGTACGGCGACGCGCGCGGAGGTGGCGACCATGATAAAGAAACTTGACGAGGCGCAGGCGGAAGCCTTCAACCTCACGATCGACAAGGTGGATATAAAGATCGACGGAGCAAAGGACAGCCTGCGTATGCTCCAGATGAGCGATATGCATCTCACGCTGACCGACGCAAGCGACAGCGCGGAAGCGGTCGCGGATCAGAGCAAGCGTGGAGCGATGTTTGACGCGGAAATAAAAGACGGAGTCTCCCGCAAGACGCGCTTTGAACAGTTCCTCGGCTATTACGACTGCGCGGGAGCCGATCTGCTCGCCATGACGGGCGACATAATCGACGCGCCGTCGAACGGCAATATAAGCTTCCTCCGCGATCAGCTTGCAGGCAAAGGCAGGGAATACCTCTTTGTGCTCGGAAATCACGACTGGACGGGCAACTGGATAGGCGACTACCAGTCTGACTATCAGCGCTCCTCCAATATCCCCAAGTTCGCCGATATTATCGGCGAGGGAGAGGACGGGATCGCCGTCCGCGCCTACGACGGATTTACCGTCATTGCCGTAGACAACAGCAACGATCAGGTGACGAGCGAGCAGTACGCCGCCGTCAACAAGCTGATAAAGGACAAGACTCCGTTTATCCTGCTCCTGCACGTTCCGGTCGACTCCGCCTGCTCGCCGTCGCTCGCTTCCGATACCGCGGCAAAGTGGGGGAGGACGATCACCATGGGCAACTCCGCGACAAATCCCACACAGCTCACAACAAAGTTCGTCGAGCTTCTTCAGTCGGAAAAGAGCACCTGCAAAGCCATAATCTGCGGGCATATACACATGGACCACGTCGACAGGATCTCCGAAAGCAACGGAACGGTCCAGTACTGTCTCGGCGCTTCCTACGAGGGATACGGACGTCTTTTCAACATCCACGGATAAGGAGAAAATGAATGGATTTTATCAACACTTTTGAGGATAAAAGCGAGCACTACGCCGCGCTGGTCGAGAAGGGATATGAGTTTGCCGTTCGCTTCAACGCGGAGGGAGCGTTTTCGGCTTTTCGCTATATTTCGCCGGTGATGGCGGAAAACGGCGGCAGGCTTACTCTCTCGCTGTTCCGGTTTGAAAATGATTATCAGACCACGCGCGAGTCCGCCCCCGTCGCGGAACGCGAGTTCGACCTCGCGGACGGGACGGAGATGCTTCTCGCTTTTAACAGTCAGCATGCGGGCGAATATCTGCTGGTCGCTCACGACGGGACGGGCGGGACCGGCTTCTGCGGACTGATGGATCCTTTCCCTAACGTACAGCTTTATATTAACGGCGTTCCTTGCGACGGGAGCATGGAGGCGGCGGTCGGCTTTGACGCCGGCGGCGCTTTCGGCGGGCTTTCCGCAGAGCAGGAATACGCTTTGCGGGCCCCCGTCTTTTCGGACGGCGATTTTACCGTCCCGGTACGGAGCTGGAGCGCGGTCGACGGACTCGGACGCACCGTACCCGCGCTTTCCGGGTCGAGACCCGAGAAAAAGCGCGCCGTCGGTATGTTTTTCTGGGACTGGCATTATCATTTTGAATACGGCGTTCCGGTCAACGTACACGAGGTGAATAAGGCGCATCCCGAGGCGAAAAACGACTTTTCCTCCCCCGTATGGCGCGCCGGCGAGACCACCTATTACCATTGGAACGAGCCGATCTGGGGCTTCTACACCTCGAGCGACAGATACGTCCTGCGCAAGCAGGCGCAGATGCTCGCCGAAGCGGACGTGGACTTTATCGTATTCGACAACACCAACGGGACCTACACCTGGAAGCTCGGATACGAGACCCTGCTTGAGACCTTCGCCGAGGCGAGACGCGACGGCGTGAAGACGCCGCGGATCGTCTTTATGCTCAACTTCGCCCCCTTCCGCTCGAGCTGGGTGATGCTGCGTCAGATCTACACGGATATTTACCGTAAGGGCAGATACGCCGATCTCTGGTATTATCACGACGGCAAGCCGCTGATCATCGCGCACAAGGATTGTCTCGACCCCGCGCGTCCCCTGGACCGCGAGATACTCGATTTCTTCACCTTCCGCAGGAACGATCCGATCTATTTTACAAAAGAGCCCACGCCGCCCGAGACCTGGGGCTGGCTTTCGGTAAATCCGCAGGCGCGGTACTGCGTCCGCGACGACGGCTCCTGCGAGCAGATGACCGTCGGCGTCGCCCACAACGCGAGCGAGCGCGGACTTGTCCCGATGAACGATATCCACGGCGGCGTTTTCGGACGTTCGCACACGACCGACAGCGGGTATAAGTACGTTTACCGTTCGCTCGGAAGGACGGTCACCGTCAACGCGGCGACAGAGAACTCTCATCTTTACGGACTCAACTTCAACGAGCAGTTCGACCGCGCAATAGAGGTCGATCCCGACGTAGTTTTTATCACCGGATGGAACGAGTGGGTGGCGGGAAGGCATCCCGAATGGCAGGGAAGCCCCAACGCCTTCCCGGACGAGTTCAACGACGAGTTTTCCCGCGATCTCGAGCCGTCGAAGGGGGACCTGAAGGACCACTACTATATGCAGCTCGTCGCCAATATCCGCAGGTATAAGGGAACGGGCGAGACGCCCCGCACGGTGCGCAAAACCGTCGATATTTCCGACCTTTCGTCGTGGGAGGGCGTTCCCGCGATCCCGCACTTCCGCGGCACCGCGCCGAAGCGCGACAACGACGGCTGGAAGGGGACCCACTATACCGATAATTCGTCCCGCAACGAGGTCGTCGAGACCCGCCACGCGGTCGACGGAGAAAACGTATACTTTTACGCGCGCTGCGCCGGAAAGATCACCGCTCCCGGCGCGAACTGGATGCGTCTGCTCATTTCCACCGATAAGGCGGCAGGCTGGGAAGGCTTCGACTTCATCCTCAACAGGGAAGGGGTTTGTATGCTCGAACGTTCTGCCGGCGGCTGGAACTGGGTCCCGGCGGGACAGGCGGAGATCTGCGTGCAGGGCGACGTCATTACGGTAAAACTGCCCAAGGCGCTCCTTCCCGAAAACGCCGATCATATCCGCTATAAATGGGCGGACAACAACCTTTCCGAAGGCGACGTCCTCGACCTTTACACCACCGGATGCACGGCTCCCGGCGGAAGATTTACGATAACGGTCAAAATGTGACAGCTTCCCCCGCCTCCCGTTGAAAGGAGATTTTCGCAAACGGCTCTCCGGCATACCGAATTTCATTTTCCCGCCCAAACATTGTCATTGCAAGGAGCGAAGCGACGCGGCAATCCGTTCCGAAAGAAATAGAAATGAGAAATGAGGAATGAGAAATTAGAAATTTCGGTGTCGGCTTCGCCGACGGAAAAGTTCAAAAAACAAAGGTGCTGAAAGATCGTTTCAGCACCTTTTTATTGCGGGTTATGACTTGCGATTTACGTCTTGCCGTTTTTTGCGGATGTTGTTTTACTCGCCGATGTCGGTCACCGCGCCAATGAAGAAGGGCAGATTGGTCGAGCAGTCGATCAGCATATAGACGAAGGGACGGTCAAGCGTAACGGTATGGGTGTTCTCGATCAGAGCCGAGCCGCACAAGACCTCGACGACCGTGATCGCGCCGGCTTTCGTGCCGCGCTCGTCTACGTCGATGTGTGTCTTGTGAAGCACGTTCCCGATGTAGAGATTGCCGTCTTCCGAGGTCCCTATCCCGGTCAGATCGGCTTTCTCCTGATCGAAAGCGTCCTTCATGCCGAGCGATCTCAAAGTCTCGACCAGAGAGGTCTCGTAGTCGTACTTGAACTTGGGAAGTCCGGCGTAAACCAGATCGTCATTTGCCCCTTTGAGCGTTTCGGCCAGACCCTCGCCGGTCAGACCGGCTATGTAGTCGTACACGTCGACCCCTTCCTTGGGAAGCAGGGCGGCGAAGGCGTATTTGCGACCGGCGTAATACTTGATAAAGCCCTCGGCTTTGTCGTCGCAGATGTAATTATGCTCTTCAGAGCCCATCATTTCGACCTTTTTCTTTACGCCGTTCACATTGGTGAACTCGCGGTCCATTATCGAGATGTCCTCGTATATCTCCTCCCACTCGGCGTTGAAGCAGACGGCGTTGATGAGGTAGAGCATCACGCTCGGGTCGATGCCGTCAATAACCTTCTTGATCATCCCGTCGGTGCGCTAGTCGATCCAGTCGTTGACCTTATTCGCGGTCTCACCGTTGAAGGGCTCCTTGTACGCCTGCGCGCCGTAGTAGTCGGCGTTTTTCTGTAAAAAGCCGGGGAGCACGTCGAGCGTCTCGACGTCGCGGAACCATACCGAGTTTGCTATTTCCAGCTTGCTCATCTCGGTCGAGGGCAGGGAGGCGACGTAGGTGTGCAGATATTCGTTCAGCGTGTCTAATGTGAACTCTCCGCCAAGCAGCTTCGCCATCTCGTCGAGGGTCTTCCCCTTGGCTCCGTTGGCGGTCATCGCCAGCGCGAGCTGTATCGAGAGGGGAGAGATGAGCAGATTGTCGCCGTCAGCCTTGCCTTCCGCGGCGGTCTTCTTGAAAAGCTCGACCGCCAGCCGCATCTGCGAGGCGATGAACGCGTCGTCTGCTGCGCGTTCGTTTACCGTTCCGGCTTTGACGTCGGTCATGAGGTCGCCCGATTTCGCGGAGCCTTTCCTGTCCGTCCCGCCTCTTTTGTTGTCGTCCGTTTTTCCGCAGGCGGCAAGACAGATAAGCATAGCCGCCGCGAGAATGATGCATATAAATCTTTTAAGTTTCATTTTTGTGTTCCTCCTTGGGAGTTTTTTTGCTTTCATACCATTAGACGCGTAAACCGGACAAAAAGTTCCCGAAAAATGAAAAAAACGATCATCAATTCTATGATCCGATGATCGCTCTATTTGCTTTCCGGGTATTCTTTCCCTGTGATTAGATAATTGATCGACTTGCCGAAATAATCTGACATCGTTAAAAGCAGTTCAATATCCGGGCTGCGTTTTCCGTTCTCGTAATACGAAAGTGCCTCGCGAGAGATGTTGAGGTCCATTGCTACCTTCAGTTGACTATAACCCTTTCTCTTTCGTATTGCCTTCAAGCCCGCCATCTTCACCCGGATATTCACATCCTTCTAAATATGTTCTTGACAATATTGTAACAAAATGTTACAATTAATACGTAACAATCTGTTACATATTAATTGCGGTGGTAAGTAAATTTATAATTCAAAAGGAAAAGGGGAGAGAGAAAATGAAAAAAACGCTGAGTATTGTTATCGTCCTTGTTATACTTGCCGGGGTTCTTCCTCTGTGGACGAATGCGGACGGTCACGCCTCGTACGTTACCGTGCCTCTGCCGGAAGAAGCAAGCTATTATTATCAACTTTCAGACGCAAATGTCAGCCCCGTGAGCATTGAAATCGAGGTCGCTGAAAACGAGCTCGTCAGCCTTGAATGGAGACGTTGTACAAGTCTTCAGACGCCGGATTGGAGGCTCATAGGCAGTTCCATATATAAGCCGGGAGAGTTCAACGGACCGACTTGGAAGGCGGCAGAGCTAATGCCCGGGGCATATTACGTTTACGTTACTATCAAGTATTATTCGGTTTCCGGCAACTCGTATACATTAATGGGAAGCGAAACTTCCGACATCTGTACCGTTAACGTACTGAAAATGCCAGGCGAAGAGCTGTCGGAGCCCTTATTGTACGCATCCGCACCGGGAATGAGTACCGGTCTCGCGGATTTCAGAAAGAGTTTTTCCGGCGAAATTCCCCAGCTGGAATACCGCGCGCTGAATGAGAGCGGAGAGCCTTTGAGCGAGGAGTGGACGGAAAACGAGTATTGGGATTTTGGGTATATACGCGATCTTGCTCCCGGAAAATACGAGGCGAGGACGATGGGAAATATCATAACCTCCTCCGGGACTCCCTTTCAGTTTGAAATAGCCGAGGCGGAAAACGCGTATTACTATCTTGAAAAGGACCCGGAACATGATTACGTTTTTGATGTCAAATACGGCTGCGCGGACAAATACCGCGACAACACGATTAGACTCTTTGTTATGAATACGGGAAACATCGACGTAAGCGGGGTCACTTGTTCTCTTGAAGAAAACAGCGTATGTACTGCAGGGGATGGAGAGTACGACATCGCATACAGATATTTCTACTTTGTCGGAAATATACCTATTAAAGTCAAACCCGGAGTCGAGCCGGGGACGTACAACGAAAAGCTGAGTCTTCACGTTCCGGGCGACGAAACGGTATATGAAGTGGAGTTTACGGTCAACGTCGTTCAACGTCCTGTCAAAGTGTCGGTCAGACCGGACGACGCAAGCAAATATGAGGGATTTGAAGACCCGGAGTTTACTTTTACCGCGACCTCCGACTACGACGGATTTGTGCCCGAGGTGAGATGTACCTTCCGTCACGACGGAAACTCGGGCGGATCAGGAAATTATCGGATCTACGCGGAAAACGTCGAGCTCCTCAACGCGCGCGACGACGCGTATATCAAAACGGAGATCGTTACGCTGACCGGAAAATTGACCGTACTGTCTCTGCCTTATTTCAATTTTTCAGATTATCTGACTCACGACGGCATCGGCTATTACAACAGCTACAATAATAAACCTGTCACG
>JAFSSR010000074.1 GCA_017450885.1 Clostridia bacterium
ACGGCGACGGGGTCGATATCGCAGGCGTCGACGCGTCCCGCGCCGAGCTTCGCCATGATGATGGCGAGTATGCCGCTCCCGCAGCCGACGTCGATAGCTTTCATATCCTTTTCGAGATACTTTTCGATCAGCCCGGCGCAGAGGCGCGTGGTCTCGTGAGTGCCGGAGCCGAACGCCAGCCCGGAGTCCATGGTCACCACCACGTCGTCGGGGGCGGGATCGTAGGTCTGCCAGGCGGGGACGATCATTATCTTCTCGCCTATGCGGATGGGGTGATAGTCCTTTTTCCAGCTGTTCTCCCAGTCGTCGTCCACGACGTTTTCGAGCTCGGGCTCGGCGTCGATGCTTTCAGCCGTCAGCCTTTCGCGCACGAAGGCGGCGTATTCGAGGGGATTTTTGTTCTCGCCGATGAAGAGATTTACCACGGCGTGAGCGCGATCGGCGTTTTTCAGCTCCTCGTCGACCAGCTCGCCGTACATATTATTGAGCCCCGCCTCCATGTCGCTGTAATCCTCGACCATAATATGCGGGTCGAGCATACTGACTATGGCGGATACCTTTTCAAGGTCCTCTATCCTGCAGGAGACCTTCATTTTTGTCCAGTTCATCTGCCCCTCCTTATTTCTTGAACAGCTTGTCGAAAAAGCTCTTTTTCTTTGCGTAATTGTTGTCGCCGCACTCGCCCGCAAAGGCTCGCAGCGCCTTTTTCTGATCGGCGGTGAGGTTCTTTGGAACCTCTACCGTGACGGTAAAGTACAGATCTCCCTTGATCTTGGGATTATTGACGTTTGAGATGCCCTGCCCTTTCAGCTTGAAGCGCGTGCCGGTCTGGGTCCCCTCCGGGATGGTGTACCTGACCGACTCGGTAAGCGTCGGAACGGTGATCTCCGCGCCGAGAGCCGCCTCCGGGAAGGTGACCGGGATCTCGCAGTATATGTCCATGCCGTCGCGGTCGAATATCCTGTGCGGACGGACCGAAACGACTATCACGAGGTCGCCCGCGGGTCCTCCGTTGCGTCCCTCGTCGCCCTGACCGCGCAGAGAGATGAGCTGTCCGTCGTCGATGCCGGCGGGGATGGATACCTCCAGCTTCTTTTTGACGCGGACGTAGCCCTTTCCGCGGCATTCCTGGCAGGGCTCCTTGATGATCTTGCCCGTGCCGCGGCAGGCGTCGCAGGTACGGGTGCTCTGCATCACGCCGAGCGGCGTGCGCTGCGTTACGCGCACCTGTCCCGTGCCTTTACAAGTTTGGCAGGTCTCGGCGCTCGTTCCCTTCTTTGCGCCGGTGCCGGAGCATTCCTTGCACTTTTCGACCCGGTTGTAGTTTATGTCCTTCTTTACCCCGAAGGCCGCCTCCTCAAAGGAGATGACTATATGCGCCTCGACGTCGCCGCCGCGCATAGGCCCGTTGCGGCGCGAAGAGGACGAGCCGCCCCCGAACATACTGCCGAATATATCGCCGAATATGTCGCCGAAGCCGCCGCCCGAGAAATCGAACCCGCCGAAGCCGCCGCCTCCCATGTTGGGATCGACGCCGGCGTGACCGAACTGGTCGTACTTTGCGCGTTTGTCCGCGTCGGAAAGCACGGCGTACGCCTCGTTTATCTCCTTGAATTTTTCTTCAGCCTGCTTGTCTCCCGGGTTTTTATCCGGGTGATACTTCATCGCAAGCTGTCTGTAAGCCTTCTTTATCGAAGCCTCGTCCGCTCCCTTCTGGAGCCCGAGCACCTCGTAATAATCACGTTTTTGATCCGCCATCGTATTTCACCGTAAAAACAGTTTGCAGTTAGCGGCTTTCAGCTTGCAGGCGCGGAGAGGCGGGAGCCCCTCCGCTTGCTGCTCGCTGCTGACTGCTAACTGCTTTTCTTATCAGTTTTCTCCCGTCTTGTCTTCGAAATCGGCGTTGTAATAGGTGTTGCCGCCGTTAGCCGCGTTGGGATCAAATCCCGCGCCGCCCTGCGCGCCGCCCATATTGTTGGGGTCGAAGCCCTGACCCTGCTGAGGTCCCGCCTGCTGATAGAGCTTTTCGGACAGCTTATAGAACGCCTGCTCGAGAGCCTCGGTATCCGCCTTGATAGCCGCGGTGTCGTCGCCCTTGACCGTCTCCTTGAGTTTGTCGATGGCGGCGCGTACCGGCGCCTTCTCGTCCTCCGAGACCTTGTCGCCTATGTCGGACAGCGTCTTTTCGCTCTGGAAGATCATGCTCTCGGCGCGGTTCTTTGTCTCGACCGCCTCCTTCTGCTTCTTGTCTTCCTCGGCGAACTTCTCGGCGTCCTTGACGGCGCGGTCGATGTCCTCCTTGCTCATATTGGTGGAGGAGGTGATGGTTATATGCTGTTCCTTGCCGGTGCCCTTATCAAGCGCGGAGACGTTGACTATGCCGTTTGCGTCGATATCGAAGGTGACCTCGATCTGAGGCACTCCGCGCGGAGCCGGAGCTATACCGTCAAGGCTGAAGCGTCCGAGGGTGGTGTTGCCCGCCGCCATCTCGCGCTCGCCCTGAAGGACGTGGATCTCAACGGAGGTCTGTCCGTCCGCCGCGGTGGAGAAGACCTGGCTCTTCTTGACCGGTATGGTAGTGTTGCGGTCGATTATCTTGGTGCAGACGCCGCCCAAAGTCTCGATGCCGAGGGAAAGCGGAGTGACGTCGAGGAGCAGGAGGTCCTTGACGTCGCCGCCGAGGACGCCCGCCTGTACAGCCGCGCCGATGGCGACGCACTCATCCGGGTTGATGCCCTTAAAGCCCTCTTTGCCGACGAGGGACTTGACCATCTCCTGAACGGCCGGGATACGGCTGGAACCGCCGACCAGCAGGACCTTGCTGATGTCGCTGGGCTGGAGGCCGGAGTCGGACAGAGCCTGCTTCACGGGGCCCATCGTCTTCTCGACGAGGTGGTGGGTCAGCTCGTTGAACTTTGCTCTGGTGAGCGTGATGTCGAGGTGCTTCGGGCCGGTGGCGTCCGCCGTGATGTACGGCAGGTTGATGTTCGAGGTGGTGACGCCGCTCAGCTCGATCTTGGCCTTCTCCGCGGCCTCACGCAGACG
>JAFSSR010000075.1 GCA_017450885.1 Clostridia bacterium
GAAAAGCGCGTTCAGATGCCGCAGCCGAAGCCCCGCGCGGCTGTCCCCGTGCGCGGTCAGGCGGATGAAAAGATATCCGCTTCCGGCGCTTCCGGCGCGGCTGAGCCCGCGCGCAGGACGCAGATGCCTCCGGTAAGGCGGCCGTCGGCGTCCGCGGAGTCGGAGCGGACCCGCATGATCGACCCCGAGGAGATGCGTAAGACCGTTTCCGCGCGTCCCGCGGGCAGCGGTGCAGGAGTCTATTCCGCCGAGTCCGGGCGTAAGCCGCAGCAGAGACCCGCGCAGGCGCAGACGTCTCCGGCGCGGAGAGGCGTGCCCGCCCGCGTTCCCGCGGCGCGGACGACGACCCCCGCCCGGACCTCCGCGCGTGTTCCCGGCGCAAAAAAGCCGGTCGTCACGCCGAAAAACGATACCGGCGATCAGAAGAACAAGGGCGAGTTCGGCAGGGGAGTGGTCAACAACTCCGTAAAAGCCGTGCTGTATATCGTGTTCGTTCTGGTCATCTCCGGCTGCCTCAGCCTCTTCGTGATCTTCGTCGGCAACGATATCTTCGCCTTCGTCAAGGACAGCACCGAGGTGACGGTCACCATCCCGCAGGGCGCGACCCTGTCCGATATTGCGCAGATACTCGGCGACAACGGCGTCGTCAAGTACCCGACCATGTTCAAGCTGTACATCGACCTGCGCAAAAAGGGCGCGGACGAGTACCTGTACGGCGACTTTACCGTCTCGCCGTCCATGCCTTACGACACGCTGATCGCCACCTTCAAAAAGGCGGCCGCCACCCGCAAGGAGATCACCATCACCTTTACCGAGGGCATGACCGTCGATGAGATAATAGACAAGTTCATCGAAAACGGGATAGGCACGCGGGAAAAGTTCATCGACGTGATACAGAACTACCCCTTCGACTACTGGTTCGTCAAGGAGCTGGACAAGCAGATCGCCAAAAATCCCAACTCCGGACGCAAGTACCGTCTCGAAGGCTATCTCTTCCCGGATACCTACAACTTCTACTCCGACTCGACCGAGGAGAAGGCGCTCGCTCGTCTGCTTGACAACTTCGGCGCGAAATTCGACGACAACTACCGCCTCTACGCCGAGCAGATGGGCTTTACCACCGATCAGATTGTCACCCTCGCCTCCATGGTCCAGAAGGAAGCCAAGTTCAACAACGACTATCCCCTCGTCTCCAGCGTCTTCCACAACCGCCTGAAGCATACCGACGTGACCGGCGGCAAGCTGGAAAGCAACGCGACCGTTCAGTATACCATGCCTAAAGAGGAGGTCCAGCTCGCGCTCTCTTTGGAGGATATCGAGAAGTACGACAACGCCTACAATACCTACAAGTATGCCGGACTCCCCGTCGGCCCGATCTGCAATCCCTCCCTCAACGCGCTCTACTTCTCGCTCTATCCGCAGGACAGCGATTATTATTACTTCATCTCCAATTCGCAGGGCTTCAACCTCTACGCCCGCACCTGGAACGAACACCAGAAGAACCGCGAGAAGGTGGAGTCCGGCTCGTAAGCCGTATTTGAAAGAAACAGCGTTCCCATCGTTCAGATCGAAAGAAGGCGAGCAATAAATATGCTTATCGACATGCATTCGCACATCCTCCCCGGCGCCGATCACGGCTCCGATTCGCTCGAGACCTCCCTCGCCCAGATAAAAAAGGCGAAGGAGATCGGTATCGAGCTGATCCTCGCCACCCCGCATTATTATCAGCATAGGTACCACGGCATCGACGAGTTCGTCGGGATGCGGGAAAAATGCTATAACGAGCTTATGCGCGGACTCGAGGAGAACGGAATAGAGATGCGCGTTATGAAGGCCGCCGAGGTCACCCTCGAGGTCGACCTCGCGAACGATCCCGATCTGCCTAAGCTCTGCATCGAGGGGACAAATTATATCCTCCTCGAAATGCCTATGAATATCAAATGGACAGACTGGGTCTATAACGCCGTGTACGAGATCTCCGCCAAACACCACGTCCGTCCCCTCATCGCTCATATCGACCGCTATGAGGAAAAATCGCTCAAAAAACTGCTCGAAATGGACGTCCGCCCCCAGATCAACGCCGCCGCGTTCTGCAGTATCTTTACCCGCCGCCGCGCCCTTAAATGGGTCCGCGAGGGCACCGTCGAATTCCTCTGCAGCGACGTACATACAGCCGCCGCGCCCCAATACGATCAGTTCAAAAAAGCCCTCGAGGTCATAGGCGACCGCGACGTCGCCCGGCTTATGGATAACGCCGCCGACGTCCTCGGTATCGCCGAGAAACGTTCGGCTCCCGTCAGTTCGAGCGGATTGATCTTTTAAATCTTTTTTGCGGACCCTTTTTGAAAAAAGTGTCCGCACCCCCAAAAACTTTTCCGACTTGGTTAGAAGCAGTAACGCGGGAGAAAGCCGATCGACCTGCGGTCGAGCGGTAGGTGCGTGTGCAAAATCGCTCTCGAAAGCGAGCTTTCAGAGAC
>JAFSSR010000076.1 GCA_017450885.1 Clostridia bacterium
GCCGACGAAAAGGGTAATACCGTTTCGGTCACCTGTATCCGTATGGAGCTCGGAGAGCCGGACGAGCAGGGCAGACGCCGCCCCGTCCCGATAGAGGGGAGCGAATACGACCTCGAGGCGGGCACGGTCATCATGGCGATAGGCAACAGCCCCAATCCGCTCATCCGTATGACCACGCCCGGGCTTGAGACCAACCGCCGCGGCTGCTTCGTCACGAGCGATGACGGAGTCACCACCACCCGCGAGGGGGTCTTCGCCGGAGGCGACGCCGTCACCGGAGCCGCCACCGTCATCCTCGCCATGGGCGCGGGCAAGAAGGCGGCGGAGGCTATCGATGCGTACGTTAAAAGCCGCGAGGCGAAGAAATAGTATAAAGTCCAAAGACGATCAGCAGCAAATAAAAAGGCGCCGGGACATACGTTCCGGCGCCTTAACTATTGTAGGAAACCAAAACATCCGGGATATCATCACGAAAATATAAACAGCGAAGGATCTGCGGGAATTCGAGAGGATATCGCAGATCCTTCGCTTTGTCAGGGAAAGAGGAAAAGATGATCGGCAGTTATCGGCCGCCGCGTACGTTCACCCGAACAGCAGTACCACGAGAGGTACCGTCGCCACCGACAGAAGCGCGGTCATGCCGACGCAGGTGGAGGCGTATTCGGGAACTATGTCATATTTCTCGGCGAACGCCTCGGTGACGGCGGCGGTCGGCATCCCCGCCATGATCGCGGAGAAGAGTACCATTTCGGACGAAAGCCCGATCAGCTTCGCAAGGCCTCCGACGATAAGCGGCAGGACTACAAGCTTGACCGCGCATACGAGGTAAGCGGACGGCTGCGTGAACAGCTTTTTGAACGGCGTGCGCGATATGGCGGCGCCGACCAGCAGCATCGAGATCGGGGTGCACAGTCCGCCGACGTACGAAAGCGCCGACTTGACAGCTCCGGCTATGAGCTTCAGGGCGGGGGTAAAGGAACCCGCGCCGTTGATCGCGCCGCTTATCGGGACGCGCGCGACGTAAAGGATGACGCCGAGGATCACCGAAAGCGTGCCGATATTGAGAAAGAGGCTGCGCGGGGAGGTCTTTATCTCCTTGTTCGCGCGGGAGAGGGTGAAGATGCCCCAGGTCCAGCAGAGCAGATTGAATACGACGCAGTAGAAGGAGCCCCAGAAGACGCCGACGTCGCCGAATACCGCCTTGAGTATCGGGAAGCCGTAAAAGGCGTTGTTGGCGAAGACCATCGCGTAGCGGGAGATCTGCCTTTCCTTTACGTTTTTGAAGCCGGCGGTGATCCCCTGCGAGACGATGATCGCGATAAGGTGGACCGAGGCGGCGATGAGTATGACAAAGCCGCCGGTCTTGAGGTTGTCGACCGAGAACTCGGCGTTGACGAGCGAAGAAACCATAAGGAAGGGCTGTCCGACGTTGACTATTAGCGAGGACAGCTTTTTTGCCGCCGTCCGGTCGATGACTTTTGCCTTCGCCGCGGCAAAGCCGACCGCCATCAGCAAAAGCATGGTCAGAGTCGTGTTGATAAGGATGGGAAGCTCGTTCATTCCGCCGCCTCCCCTTTAAGCCCGTCGAGCTTGGCTTTGACCGACTTCATATCCGTAAGCATCTCCGGCTTGCGCCTCGGATCGCGCAGCAGAAGGGAGGGGTGATAGACGGCGCACATCTCGAACTGCCCGCGCTTGACCCACTGACCGTGCTGCTTTGTGATGCGGAAATCGGGGTCGATCAGCCGCATGGCGGATATGCGTCCGAGACAGACGATCAGCTTGGGGCGGATCAGCCGCACCTGCTCGCGAAGATAGCCGATGCAGAGATCCTGCTCCTCCGGCTTGGGATCGCGGTTTTTGGGCGGGCGGCATTTGAGCATATTGGCTATGTACACGTCGCCGCGCTCTATCCCGACCGCCGCGAGATACTGGTCGAACAGCTTTCCCGCCCGCCCGACGAAGGGCACGCCGGTCATGTCCTCGTTTTCGCCCGGCGCCTCGCCGACGAACATCAGGTCGGCGTTCCTGTTCCCGCATCCGAAAACGCAGTTGGTGCGCGTGGCGGAAAGCTCGCATTTTTTGCAGTTTTTACACTCGTTTTCAAGCTCTTCCCAGGTCATTTTTTACTTCCTTTTATAATGAATAATGAATGGATAAAAGAATGGATTATTTCATCTCAACGCGGCGAGAACGGCGACGGCGTCTCTGCCGCGGATCTTTTTTGTATGCTCGCCTATGTAGATCTCCGCTTTTCCGGTGTCCAGACGCCTGCCGTACTCTCCGGGCGTGTCCCAGTCTCCGCATACGATAAGGAGATATCCCCCGCTGTCGCAGGAATAGGCGGCGCTCGGCTCGCCGTACCCCGACCGGTCGAGGGCGGCGCAGCAGTCGAGCAGATCGCCGATCCGGTCGAACAGATACGCCCGCGCTGACGATGGATCCGCACCGTCCGTGCCGTCCGCGTCCGCCGTGAACAGCCTTGTCACGAATATCTCGCACCCGCCCGCCGCGGAAGGGAACATCTGTACCAGCAGCCGTCCCCCGCAGGCGTCGAAGCCGCATCTGCGCTTCGCCTCGTCGAGTATGGTGCGTATGGCGCGGCGGGTCCCGGCTCCCGAGCCGATCGTCCCCGCGTCAAGGCGGTAGGCGTCCATATCCTCCTGCGAGAGGATCAGCTTCAATTTGTCTGCGCTTATCATCAATAGTTCCATACAGTCACCCCTTTATTACATTATAGTCAAAAGGGGACTGAAACGGAACGAACAATTTTTGGCTATTTGCCGTCGGCGGAGAAAAGATCCGCCATGGCGTCGACCACGCCGTTCAGATCGTCCTTGAAGGCGGCGTAGCTGTAGAAGAGACAGCCGGAATATCCGCCGCACTCCCGGTCGAAAGCGACCTGGTTTGAAAGCTCGCCGGGATCGCTCCATTCGGCGATCTTATAGGCGGCGTTGGAAGAAAGAAGCGCGACGCCGGTGTCCGCGAGTTTGTCCGCCCACCACCGGGCTACCGTCGCGTACGGAGCCGACCTGTGTCCGAGATCCCAGTAGATCTGCGGGGCGAGAAAATCGACGTATCCGCCTTTCACCCAGGCGAGCGCGTCGCAGTATATCTCGCTGTACGCGTCAAGTCCGCGCGTGTCGCTCCCGCCGTTGACGCCGTCGTCGTTAGCCCATATCCCGAAGGGCGCTATGCCGAAAAGGCAGTCGGGATCGGCGGCCTTTACCGCCTCGTAACTCTCGCGTACGAGAGAATTCACGTTCTCTCTGCGCCAGTCGGCAAGCGACGCTCCGCCGCCGTATCTGACGTAGGACGCGGCGTCGTCAAAGCTCTCGCCGTCTTTCGGGTACGGGTAGAAGTAGTCGTCGAACAGTATGCCGTCCACCTCGTAGTTCGCGGCGATCTCGGCGCATCCGCGGGCGACCAGCTCCCGCACCTCGGGCAGCCCCGGATCGAACCATACCGTCCCTCCGTATGCCGCCGTGTACTCCGGATGTATCGCCGCCGGGTTCGCGGGCGACAGTCCGTCGAGCCCCCCTTTTGCGGCGCGGAGGGGATTGACCCAGGCGACGACGGCTATGTCGTTTGCGTGGGCGCGGAGTATCAGCTCGTCCAGTACGTCTATCCCCGGAGCCTGTCCCTGCGTCCCCGTTATAAACGCGGAGGACGGGAATATCTTTGAGCGGTAGAAGGCGTCCGCCATCGGTCTCACCTGAAACACCACGGTGTTCAGCTTCGCCTTCCTGCATACCGAGATCACGCCGTCCAGCTCCGTGATCAGTTCCTCGTCGGACATACCCTGCTTCTCGGGATAGTTCAAATTCCAGACGGTGGCGACGTAGACGCCGGATATCTCCCGTCCGTCCGCGAGCATTCTCCCCAGAAGAGACGCGCTTGTCCGATCCGCGGAGCCTTCTCCCTTCTTAACCGGCGCGGCCGGGTCGGAGCGATCTCCGCGCGCGCCGCTTAGATCGGGAGCTTTTTTTGTAAACGCGCCAGGAAAGACGAACGCCGCGCCGCCCAGCAGCACGGCGGTGAGAAGGATACAGCAGAGCGCGGCGAGAGCCGCGGAGCAGAGCGGGCTATATCGCTTGGTTTCCATCGAGCCTCCGTATTAATAATTATAATATCATAACCTATCGGATATTTCAAGATGCGCCGGACGATATTTCGCGCCGGCCTCACCGGTAACATTTTATTTCGGCTCGCGTCCCGATATGCAAAGAAGGACGCGGCTCCGCGCGGTTAATATTTCCTATGTAAACATTCTATAAAATGCGTTGCGCCGGGGAGAGGGAAATGGTAGTATTGGAGCGTAGGATACGCCGGCACTACATATTGTATCTTGCGCGGAAATTATTAACAAAAATGCGCAAAATATGCGAAAAAACGCAGAAAAATGATAAGATCCGCCGTCGAAACTCGTTAAAATCGCTCAAAACGAATAAAAGTTCGTCGAAAACGAAAATGCAAGAACAAACGTTCTTTTTTTGCAAAAAAACTCGAACAAATTGAGCGAAAAAATAAAAAGTTGTGTTCCGACTATTGCAAAATCGAAAAAAATAAGCTATAATTGGTGCATAAGTGGCGCAAAGTGTACCAAAGTGGGTCAAAATCCCATAAGGGACCGGAAAAATGCGCCGCGCGATCAAAGTAAACAGAGGGGAGGGACAATACATGGCACGTGTAAGGATATTCGGTGAGTACCGGCATAATATCGACGCCAAGAAGCGGTTGGCGCTGCCGTCGAAGATCCGTGACTGCATGAGCGAGACCATGATATTGGTCAGCAGTCTGTTCGCGCCCTGTATTGCCCTGTACCCTATGGAAGAATGGGAAAAATTCGAGGAGCGTCTGGACGGACTTTCGCAGACCGACGGCGTTGAGGCTCGAAGAGAGATATATTCGAAAATGGCGGAGGTACAGTGCGACGCGCAGGGAAGGATACTTATCCCCCAAAATCTCTGCGAGATAGCAGGCCTCGAAAGAAACGTGGTCATCGCCGGCGCGGGCGCCTACGCGGAGATATGGGACGCGGGACGCTGGGACGAGGATCACAGGATAGACAAAAAGCCGATCATTCTTGAGAAGCTCGACAAAGCAAACTTCTAATGCCCGAGGGATTTTCGCACGTCCCGGTGATGCTCGACGAGGTCATCGAGTCGCTTGACATCAAGCCGGACGGGATCTATTTCGACGGTACCGCCGGAGGCGGCGGACACAGCTATGAGATAGCGCGCAGGCTGACCGGGGGAGGAAGGCTGATCGCCGTAGATCAGGACCCCGACGCCATAGCCGCGGCGACCTCCCGCCTTTCGGAATTTGCCGACAGGACGGAGATCCACAGGGATAATTTCACCGATATAAAGAACCTGCTCGACGGGCGCAGGGCGGACGGAGTGCTCCTCGATCTCGGGGTCTCCTCCCACCAGCTCGACACGGCGGAGCGCGGATTTTCCTATATGAAGGACGCGCCGCTCGATATGCGAATGGACCCGCGCGATCCCGTTTCGGCGCGCGACGTTGTTAATACATATTCAAAAGAAGAGCTGATCCGTGTACTGCGAGATTGGGGCGAGGAACGCTTTGCGGGACGGATCGCTTCCTTTATAGTAAAAGAACGCGAAATAAAAGAGATAGAGACCACCGGGGAGCTTGCGGCGCTTGTAAAGAAGGCCGTGCCCGCAAAAGGGGAGGCTCATCCGGAGAAAAGGACCTTTCAGGCGATACGCATAGAGGTCAATCACGAGCTTGAGGTCATAGAGCCCGCTATCGAGTCGGCTCTCGACTGTATGGCGGAGGGCGGAAGGATAGCGGTCATCACCTTCCACTCGCTGGAGGACAGGATAGTCAAGCAGACCTTCGCCCGGGCGGCAAAGGGATGTACCTGCCCGCCGGACATACCCGTCTGCGTCTGCGGCAAAAAGCCGCGCGGGACGGTGATAACACGCAAACCGATACTCCCGACCGAGAGGGAGTGCATAGACAACCCCCGCGCCAAGAGCGCAAAATTGAGAGTTTTTGAAAAAGGCGCGGAGGAATGAAACGAGAGGGGAAAACGATGGGATACACAGACGCATCTTTTGAAGACAATACCACGGTGTCCGAGCTCGACGGAGCTCAGCTTTACGACGCGTCCGCCCGCCGCGAACGCCCCGTGAAGAAGCAGCCGGAAAAGAAAAAGAAGACCGTCGCCGAGCCGGTCGAGGACGCCGTGTTCCTTGAAGCGAACGAGGTCATCGACGTAGAGGACGTGCTCGAGGCGGACGATATGATCGAGGCGGAGGAGGTCCGCCCGACCCCCAAAAAGGCCCCGGCGAGACCTGTAAAGCAGGTGAGACCGAGGGAGAGCGGTCCGCAGCAGCGCGCCGTGGTAAAGGCGGCGCCGAGAGCGGCGGTCAAGGTCGAAAAGGCCCCGCGCGAGCCGATCACCTTTAAGTCGATGAGGCGCGGGCTGGTCAGCATAATGAGCACACGCAGCAACGTCCGCGTACAGACGGTCAAGAACGAAAAACGCAAGCCGCTTCCCATATCGGCTTTCGCCATGGCGTTCATCTGCACCCTGCTCCTTATGTTTATGATAGTCAGCTACGTGCAGATCAACGAATATACCGTCGCCGTTTCCGAGCTTCGATCCGATCTCGGCGATATGGTCGACCGCGACAAGGAGCTCACTCTGGAGCTTGAGAAGAAGAACGATATGCTCGCCATAGAGCAGAAGGCGGGCGAGCTGGGCATGGTCAAGGTGGACCAGCTCACAAAGAAGCACGTCGCCATCGCCCAGGAGGACAAGATCGAGGTCATAGAGCCGGAGCCGACCTATGACGCCACCGTCGTCACCACCATCATGAGCTCCATTTGGGAGAATTTTGCCGGATTGCGGGAATATCTCGGCTGATCGGAAAATAGAATTAAAATAACCTTGAGAGTGCAGAAACTCCCTTGACGGGTGCACTCTCAATTTCCGTCTAATAAAATAATAATTATAAAGTTATAAAGAAACGCGAAAGGAGGGCGGAAAATGCAGGCAAAGATAAACAAACGGCTTCCCGAACGCTCTCTCATCGTGCTGATAATCTTCATGGTGCTTTTCGCGCTGCTGATAATCAGGCTGTTTTACCTCCAGGTCATCAAGTACGACGACTACCAGGCAAAGGTCATAAGCGACGTACAGCGCGAGACCACGGTAAACGCGGAGCGCGGGGTCATCTACGACAGCAATATGGTCGCCCTCGCCACCAACACCACCACCTGGCGCGTATTCATCTCCCCCCGCGACATAAAGGAACAGTCGCAGGAAAATCTCATCGCCTCGGAGCTTGCCCGCATACTCGACGTGGACGAAAAGATGATCCACGAAAGGGCGGCGCGCACCAACCGGGCGGACGAGATCATCAAGAAGAACATCGACGAGGAGACCTACGACCTCGTGATGGACTTCATCGAGAAGAACAATCTCTACAACCAGATACATCTCGAGGCCTCGACCAAGAGGTACTACCCATACGGCAGCCTCGCCGCCAACGTGCTTGGCTTTGTCGGAACTGACGGCGGACTTATCGGGCTTGAATACCAGTACGACGATCAGCTCACCGGCGTCGAGGGCAAGTACATAACGGCAAAGGACGCCGGCGGCAAGAATATGCCCTTCAAGTACGACAGCTACATTGAAGCAGAAAACGGCGGCAACCTTGTCACTACTCTCAACACCAAGGTCCAGGCGGTGCTTGAGGAACAGCTCAAGGCGACCTACAACGACAGCGACCCGCTCTCCCGCGTCTGCGGCATCGTGATGGACACCGAGACCGGCGCCGTCCTCGGGATGGCGACCTACCCGACGATGGATCTCAACGATCCCTTCACTCTCGACGAGGATTCGCAGAAGAAGCTCGAAGAGAGCGGCTTTGCCGAGGGGAGCGAGGATTACGAGAAGCTCTACTGGACGCTGATCAACGAGATGTGGAAAAACAAGGCGGTCTCCGAGCTTTACGAGCCCGGTTCCACCTTCAAGGTGATAACGATAGCCGAGGCGCTCGAGGAGGGCGTCACCAATTTCAGCGAAAGATACTACTGCAGCGGAGAGCTCAAGATCGAAGGCTACGCCAGACCGATCCCCTGCCACAAGGTGGGCGGACACGGCTCGGTGTCTCTCGCCGAGGGACTTCAGCAGTCCTGCAACCCGACCCTGATGGAGGTAGCCGCCAAGCTCGGCAGACAGACCTTCTACGATTACTTCTACCGTTTCGGCTACGCGGAGCGCACCGGCATCGACCTCCCCGGCGAGGAACGCCCGATATTCTCCACCTTCAACAATTTCCATCAGGTCGAGCTTGCGGTCTACTCCTTCGGTCAGACCTTCAAGGTCACGCCGGTCCAGCAGATCCGGGCGATATGCTCGATCGCGAACGGCGGATACCTTGTCACGCCGCATCTGGTCGACAGGATAATCGACGACGACGGCAACGTGCTCTGGTCGTTTGAAAACGAGAAGGTGCGTCAGGTCGTATCAAGCGACGTCTGCGCCGAGATAAGCGACGTTCTCGAAAAGGGCGTCGCGGGTAACGGCGGCGCGAAGAACACCTACGTTCCCGGTTACAAGATAGCGGCAAAGACCGGTACCTCGCAGAAGAGGGATATTCTCGACGAGGATTACGTCGTCGGCTCGACCGTGGCGTACGCCCCGTCCGATAATCCGAAGGTCGCCTGCCTTATCATGGTGGATACCCCCACCTGCCAGAACCAGTACGGCAGCGTGGTCGCCGCCCCCTACGTCGCAAAGGTGATGGAAGAGGTGCTTCCCCTTCTCGGGGTCGAGCGCCACTACAGCGAAAAGGATATAGGGCTTATCACGACGGCGGTCTCCAACTACACCGGAAAGAGCATCGACGTCGTAAAGGAAGCCCTTGACGAAAAGAAGCTCTCCTACGAGATAATAGGCGACGGCGAGACTGTCGTTACGCAGCTTCCCGCTCCCGGCTCGTCCCTGATGCTGAAGACCGGCAAGGTGGTGCTCTACACCGCAAAGGAAACGCCGGAGAACAATCTGGTGACCGTTCCCGATCTTATCGGAAGCAAGGCGGAGAGCGCGAACAGCAGACTGGTGTCCGAGGGGTTCAACGTCGGCATCAGCGGCTCGTTCTCCGACTCCGCGGTCGTTACGGCGCAGAGCCCGGCGGCTGGCGAAGCCGTGCCCAAGGGAACGATAATCACCATCACCGTCCGCTCGATGAACGGTACGGAGTAAACAAAAAAAGCAAGTCGTTCAATATCCGGGAAGTCAAAGCAAGTAACTTTTACGGAGAACGGCTTGAAATTAGGAAAACTGCTTGAAGACGCCGAAATCGTTTCGGCGCGCGGCGCCGATCCCGAGCTTGAGATAAGCGGGATCGCGGCGCATACGGATAAGGTGAAAGAGGGCAGCCTCTTCATCTGCATTAAAGGAAAAAACGGAAACGGACACGAGCATATCTGCGACGCAATCAAACGCGGTGCTGCTGTTATCGTGACTGAAGAAGAGCCTCCGGACGACTGTCGCCGATATGTTCGTGTTCCGTCTGCCCGGTCATTCTGGGCGGCGGCTGAAAACGCCGCCGCCGGAAGGCCGGCTGATAGATTAAGGCTGATCGCCGTGACCGGCACCAACGGTAAAAGCTCGGTCACGCGGATGCTCCGCTCGATAATCGAAGCGGGCGGAGAAAGATGCGGGGAGATCGGCACGCTTACCGGGACCATGACCACCCCGGATCCCGACGTCCTGTATCCGCTTCTCGCCGCCATGGAGAGAGACGGATGCAAAAGCGCCGTGATGGAAGCGTCCTCGCACGCGCTCGCGCTCGATAAGCTGGCGCCGATAAGATACGCAGGCGCGGTCTTTACCAATCTAACCCTCGATCATACCGATTTTCACGGCAGTATGGAGGCGTACGGGGCGGCGAAGGCAAAGCTTTTCGGGATGTGCGAAAAAGCGCTGGTCTGCTTGGACGACCCCGGTATGAAGGCGCTGTCCGAGGCAAAGAAGGACGGCAGGTATTTCTACAGCATGGAAAGCGACGCGGCGGATTTTACCGCCCGCGGGCTGAAATGCACGACCGGCGGCTTCCGGTACGATCTCCTCGAAAACGGCAGACTGTACAGGATAACCTCCCCGCTGATCGGGCGCTTCCACGCCCAGAACTCGCTTGCCGCCGCCGGGATGGCGCGGCTGATCGGCATAGATCCGTGCGCCGTCAAACGGGGGATCGCCTCGGTCGGGACGATAGACGGCAGGATGATGCCCGTCCCGGTCAAGGGGTCGAAGCTCAGGGCGTTCATAGATTACGCCCACACGCCCGACGCGCTCCGCGTCGCCTGCCTCTCGCTCCGGGAGTGCATGAAGCCGGACGAACGGCTGACGGTGATCTTCGGATGCGGCGGCGACCGCGACAGGACCAAGCGCCCCGTTATGGGAAAGGTCGCCGCGCAGTACGCCGACAAGTCGATAATCACCGCGGACAACAGCCGCAGCGAGGACACCTACGAGATAATTCGGGAGATAGTTTCCGGTATGCCGCCCTACGCGCGCAAGGTCAGCATAGCCGACAGACGGCAGGCGATAGCCTACGCCGTACACACCGCGCTGAAAAACGACGTCCTGCTCTTTTGCGGGAAGGGACACGAAAAATACGAGATCAACGCCGACGGCAGTCATCCGTTTGACGAAGCGGATGAAATACGGAAAGCCGCGGCATCAAGATAGGATTTTTAGAAGAGGAGAGGGAAAAATATGAGCATCATCCATCTTGATCAAATGCAGTTAAGTCTTAACGAGGTCGCGAGGATAACCAACGGAGAACTCTTTTATTCCGGCTCGCAGATCATAAAGAACATTTCCCTCGACTCGCGCGAGATAGAGGAGAGCACTCTGTTCATCGCCATCAAGGGCGAGCGCTTTGACGGTCACGACTATATCGGCAAGGCGTTCGAGAGCGGAGCCGCCTGCATCCTCGCGGAGCGCATCCCCTACAAGGTAAAGGGCAACGTCATCCTGGTCGACAGCACGCTCGACGCGCTGGCGGCGCTTGCCCGCTATTACCGCGAGATAGTCGCTCCCTTTACCGTCGCGATAACCGGAAGCGTCGGCAAGACGACCACAAAGCAGTTCGTCTTCTCGGTGCTCAATCAGAAGTATCACACCCACAAGACGGCTCAGAATTTCAATAACGAGATAGGGCTCCCGCTCACCATTCTCAAAATGGAACGCGACGTGGACGCCCTGGTCCTCGAGATGGGCATGAGCTTCAAGGGCGAGATCGCCCACCTTTCCAAGGCGGCGGAGCCCGATCTTGCGATAATCACCAATATAGGCACCAGCCATATAGAAAACCTCGGCTCCCGCGAGGGGATCCGCGACGCCAAGATGGAGATAACCGAGGGGCTCCGTCCCAACGGAAGGCTGCTCCTCAACGCCGACGAGCCCCTGCTCGCCGGAAGGGACGACGCCATCTATGTGGGGATCGACAATCCCGACGCCGACTACCGCGCCTGCGATATGGTCGAGAACGCCACCGGCACCACCTTCAGCATAGTCCACGCGGGCGGAAAGTGCGAAAAGATACGCATCAACGTGCCCGGCAGACACAACGTGCTCAACGCCGCGTTCGCATACGCCGTGGGCAGCCGCATCGGTATGGACGACGAGGATATCAAGCAGGGGCTTCTCGAATTCGAGAACGTCGCCATGCGGCAGAACATATACGAGTTTGAAGGCAAGACCTTTATAGAGGACTGCTACAACGCAAGTCCCGAGTCGATGAAGGCGGGCCTATCGGTGCTCGCAAAGACGTCGTCCTTCCGCGGCGGCAGAAAGATCGCCGTCCTCGGAAATATGCTCGAGCTCGGAAGGTTCGCGCCCCAGCTCCACCGCGAGGTCGGGCACGCCGCCGCTGAGGCGAAGGTCGACAGGCTCTACTGCTTCGGAGCAGACGCGGGCGACATAGCCGAAGGCGCCGTGGAATACGGTCTCGATCCCGAAACGGTCTTCCGCTTCCCCGATATCTTCAGCGTTGCAGAGCTCGGCGCCGCCCTCAGGAACGATCTCAAGCCCGGCGACATAGTGCTCTTCAAGGCGAGCCGCGGCGTCAAGCTGGAACGAGTGATCGAAAATCTCAAGGGCTGATAACGCAGACCGATTATCCGAGATCGTAAAGGAGATACCTTCCCGTGGAAACAAGACACGTGCTTTACTTTATCGCCGCGCTCCTCATGACGCTGGTGATAACGGTGCTGATACTTCGCAGGCTTATTCCCAAGCTCCGCAGTCTCAAGATGGGTCAGAAGATCCTTGATATAGGACCGCGCTGGCATAAAAACAAAGAGGGAACACCCACGATGGGCGGGCTCGCTTTCATAATCGCCATGACCATCACCTTCGCCACGGTCGGTATCTATGCGCTTGCGAACAGCAACCATCTCTGGGCGATACAGTTTCTCATCACCTACCTGATGGCTCTGCTCTTCGCCGTCATAGGCATCTGGGACGACAGCCTAAAGCTCCGCAAGCGTGAGAACGAGGGCTTCAAGGCGTGGCAGAAGTTCATCCTTCAGGTCGCCATCGCCGCCGCCTATCTCGCCGCGATGACCCGTTTCTGCAAGCTCACCACCGTCCTGCACATCCCCTTCTTCAACATATACGTCGATCTCGGATGGGGCTACTACGTTGTAGCCGGACTGATAATAGTCGGCATAGTGAACAGCGTAAACCTCACCGACGGGATCGACGGTCTGGCGTCCAGCGTGACCACCGTGGTCGGCGCGTTTTTCGCGATCGCCGCGTTCGCCATCGGAGCAAACAATCCACTTATCGCGTCGCTCCCCGTCGCAATCATCTCCGCCATGATGATGGGGGGATGCATAGGATTTCTCGTGTATAACTTCTATCCGGCGCGCATATTTATGGGCGATACCGGTTCTCTTTTCCTCGGCGGCCTGGTCGCCGGACTCGCATTCCTCGTCGGCAGTCCGCTGCTCGTTTTGCTGGTCGGCGTCGTCTACGTCTGCGAGGCGCTTTCCGATATCATTCAGGTCGGCGTTTACAAGCTAACGCACAAGAGGGTGTTCAAGATGGCGCCCATCCATCACCATTTCGAACAGTGCGGATGGAGCGAGATAAAGATCTGCGCCGTCTTTTCCATCGTCACCCTCATCGCCGCGGTGACGGCGTTCTTCGGGCTGCCCCGATAGACCTAACGCGGAATAATACTATTTGAACGGAGGACGGTCGTGGACCGGAACAGAATAAATACCGACAATATGACCGCCCGCCGGACCGCTCCCGCTGCCGACGCGAGAACGGCGGATCCGCGCCGCGCGCAGCCTTCGCGCGATCCGCGCGGAACGGCTCACGACCCGCGCGGCGCCGCGCCTTCTCAAGAGAAGCCGGCTCCGGGCGCAGGCGCTCCCGCGGCGGATAAAAAGGATAAAAAATATAAGACCAAATTCGTAAAGCCCCATTCCATAGTCCGTATCCGCGGCGGAGTAGACCGCCCTATGCTTATCATCATACTCGTCCTTCTCGGATTTGGGCTCGTCATGGTATTCAGCGCGTCGTTCGCCGCGGCGCACAAGGTGCTCGGAGACAGCTTCTATTACATAAAGCGTCAGGGCGCGTTCGCCATCCTCGGACTGATCGCCATGTTCGCGGTCAGCTTTTTCGACTACCGCTTTTTCCGCAGATTTGCTCCACTCCTGTTCGTCATCACCCTCGGGCTCATGGTCATCGCGGGCGTTTACGGAAGGGCGAGAGGTGTCGCGGCGAGATGGATCGACCTCAAGATAATCAGTATCCAGCCCTCCGAGATAATGAAACTGGCGATAGTCCTGTTTTTCGCAAATTACTGCGCGACCCACCGGGAGGAGATAAACGATTACAGCGATTTCCGCCGTTCGTCGATCTGGGGAGATATCATCCCCATAGGGATAATCGGCGTGGTCGGAGCGGCGATGGTCCTGCAGAAGCACTTTTCCGGACTTATCATCCTCGCGCTTATCGGCATGACGGTGATATTCGCCGGCGGCGCCAGAAAGTTCTGGTTCCTGCTTGGCGGCGGCATCGGCGCCGGAGTCACGCTGATCTTCATAATGATCAACGACTACGCGAAAAAGCGTATCGACGTCTTCCTCCACCCGGAGAACTACTCAAAGCTCAATGAGACCTGGCAGACCCTGAACGGACTCAACGCCGTCGGCTCCGGCGGACTTCTCGGAGTCGGACTCGGCAACAGCTACATGAAGTACAGCTACGTCTCCGCCCCGCAGAACGACTTCATCTTCTCCATAGTTTGCGAGGAGCTCGGCTTTATCGGGGCGACGGCGCTCATACTGCTGTTCGTACTGTTCGCGTGGCGCGGCTTCGTCATCGCCATGCGCGCGCCGGACACATTCTCGGCGCTCACCGCCTTCGGCATCACGAGCAAGGTCATAATCCAGGTGATACTCAACATCGGAGTCGTCACCAACGTCATACCCAACACCGGCATCGCGCTCCCGTTTTTCAGCTACGGAGGAAGCGCCCTGCTGATCCAGCTTACCGAGATGGGGGTGCTTCTCGCCATCTCGAGATATTCGTACAAAGAAGAGTGACTATATGAGAGTTCTGATGAGCGGCGGCGGTACCGGCGGACACGTCAACCCCGCGATCGCGATAGCGAACGAGATAGCAAAGCGCGAGCCGGGATCGGAGATCGCCTTCGTCGGCACCGAGCGCGGAATAGAGAACAAGCTCGTGCCTAAAGCGGGATACAAGCTGTATCATATCGAGATACAGGGGATAAGGAGATCGCTCTCCCCCTCTAACGTAAAGACGGTCATACTCGCGGCGAAGGCTTTCCGCAAATGCCGCAGGATAGTGCGCGAGTTCAAGCCGGACGTAGTGATCGGCACGGGCGGATACGCCTGCTGGCCGGTTGTCCGCGCGGCGCAGGCGCTCGGGATACCCACCGTTCTCCACGAGTCTAACGCCACCCCCGGATTTGCCGTCAAAACTCTTGAAAAGAAAGCCGACCGCGTTTACGTCAACTTCGAGGAGACGATATCTCAACTCGAAAACAAGAAGAACGCCGTGCGGGTCGGCAACCCGATGCGCCAGGGCTTTGAGACCGCCGACAGGGAAAAGTCGCGGGAAGCCCTCGGAATAACCGGCAAATACCGTACCTTTATACTCTCGCTCGGCGGCAGTATGGGCGCGGAGCGGGTCAACGAGGAGGTCCTCGCCGTAATGCGGGATTACACCTCAAAGCACCCTGAGGTCCTGCACGTCCACGCCACCGGCGCGATAGAATATGAGATAGCGAAAAAGCAGTTTGAGGAGACGGGACTTGACAAATGCCCCAACATCGAGCTGCTGGAATACATCTACGATATGCCGGCGCGCATGGCGGCGGCGGATATCGTTATCAACCGCGCCGGAGCGATGACCCTTTCGGAGCTCGCTCTGCTCGGCAAGGCGGCTGTCCTCATACCCTCGCCCAACGTCACCAACAATCATCAGTACAAGAACGCCGCCGTCCTGCGCGACGCCGGAGCGGCGATGCTGTTCGAGGAAAAGGATCTGACAGACGGCGTCCTGACCGCGGCTGTCAAAGAGCTCTGCGAGGACCGGGAAAAGCGCGCGTCAATGCAGGAAAACATCAAAAAGTTCGCCGTTCCCGACGCGGGAGCGCGTATATATGAAGATCTCAAGACCATCGTGAGGCGCTGATGGCTTCATCAAAGGAAAAGAAAGAAAAAAGGAATATAGACCCCGAAAAAGGGCTTGAACGTGTCCGCAAAAAAAGGACAAGGATGACGGTCAACCGCCGGCTCCTGACGGTGCTGACCGTGATACTCCTTGCCGCCGTTTTCGCCGTTCTTGTCGTCGCTCTCTTCTTCCGCGTTTCGGAAGTCAGGGTGGTGGGCAACACCCACTACAACGACCAGGACATAATAGACGCGTCCGGGATAGAGTATAAGAAAAATATCTTTCTCATCGACAGCGGGAACGTGGCGAGCTCGATAATCTCGCAGTTCCCGTTCATCAAGACGGTCAGACTGTCGAGACAGGTCCCGAGCACCATCGTCCTGAAGCTCGAAAGCGACGAGGCGCTTTTCTATACCGACATAGCGGGCGAATTCTTTATCATAAGCCGTGATATGCGCGTCGTCGGGATAGAGAAGAGCGCGGAGGATGCGGAAAAGCGTTACCCCGGAACAAAGCGGCTTGTCACCCCCGCGGTCTCGGAGGCGGTCGTAGGACGGGAGATAGTCTTCGTCCGCGAAAGCTACGCGGACGAGGTGCGCAAGCTGGCGGCGTCGCTGTCGGCGAGCGAGGTGTTCGAGGGAGTCACCACCTTCGACGTGTCCAACAAGTTCGCCGTGCGGCTCATCTACGGGCACAAGATCAAGGCGACCCTGGGCGACGCGTCCGATTTCGATCTCAAGCTCAGGTTCCTGAACGAGATAATCAAGGACGTGGGCGATAAGGGCGGAATGGTCGATCTCGACACCGTGGAGATGGGATATTTTATCCCGTCGGACGGCGAAAGCTACGATTGACGCGGCGATCTTTCGCGAAAAATACGGTTTTCAGGAAAAAATTATAATAATATGTAATAAATTATAATAAAATTTCAAGAAAACTATTGCAAAAAATCGAAAAGTATTGTATTATATGATAAATAAGTGTTTTTTATCATTGAATAATAATACAGATAAAAAAGGATAAAGACAGTTTAGGAGGATAAAACAAAATGGCACTCGATTACGAAGATGCTTACGAAAGTGGAGTAGTAATAAAGGTTATCGGCGTCGGCGGCGGCGGAAACAATGCTGTCAACCGCATGATCAACGACAACGTGAAGGGCGTTGAGTTTATCGCTATCAACACCGATAAGCAGGCTCTGTCCCGTTCCAGTGCTCCTACCAAGATCACGATAGGCGAAAAGCTGACCAACGGCCGTGGTGCGGGCGCAAAGCCCGAGATAGGCGAAGCCTCCGCGGAGGAAAACCTTGAGGACATCACCAACGCCATCCGCGGAGCCAACATGGTCTTCGTCACCAGCGGTATGGGCGGCGGCACCGGCACCGGCGCGGCTCCCGTGGTAGCCAAGGTCGCAAAAGATATGGGTATCCTCACCGTAGGTATAGTTACCAAGCCCTTCCTTTTCGAAGGAAAGGTCAAGATGGACAACGCCGTCGCGGGTATCGAGCGTCTCCGCGGAGCGGTCGACTCCCTCATTATAATCCCCAACGAGCGTCTTAAAGAGATCTCGGACGTAAAGCTCACTCTCGCCAACGCTTTTGAGACCGCCGACAGCGTTCTCCGCCGCGGTGTTCAGAGCCTCTCCGATATCATCAACAACAACGGTTTCATAAACCTCGACTTCGCCGACGTTACTTCGGTAATGGCGGGCGCGGGCGACGCCCATATGGGTACCGGCGCCGCCAAGGGCAAGGACAAGGCCGAGACCGCCGCTAAGCTCGCTATCTCCAGCCCGCTGCTCGAGACCTCCATCTCCGGCGCCGCAGGCATACTCATCAGCTTCAACGCCTCCCCCGATATCGGACTGGAAGAGATCGATACCGCGGCTCAGCTCATCACCGATGAAGCCCGCCCGGACGCCAATATCATCTGGGGTGTTACCTTCGACAACAACCTCGAGGACGAGCTGCACATCACCCTTATCGCCACCGGTTTCGGCGACAACAAGAAGGAAAAGACCGCCAACCCCGGCAAGCCCATGGGCAACCGCTATGCTCAGCCTCAGCCCGAGGTACACGTTCCCGAGTATGAAGGCCCCGGTATGTCCGACGACGACTTCGGCGACATCCTCAACATCGTAAATAATTCCAAGAAGCCCGCTCAGCCTCAGCAGGCTCCTCAGCAGCAGTACCCCAACGGCTTCAATAACTTCGGTTATTGATCTACTGCGCCGATAATATTGGCCGCAGACTGATAATTTAACAAAACCGGCTTCCTGCGGTCGCGGGAAGCCGATCTTGTTTTGCGGAACTGGGGATATTTTCCTCTGACCCGCGCATTTAGCAGAGCGTTTACACGGACCCGGGGATGCACCCCAAACATAACGGATCTATGAAAAAAATAACAGCATTATTATTAACTGTAGTTTTCCTCATCTCTCCTCTCGCCGCCGCTTCGTTTGCCGACTATGAGAACACCCACGAGAACACGGGGGATCTCGCCGCCGATATCGTGGCTGTCGCCATAACCCAGCTGGGCTACAAGGAGGGGAGCCTCGACGGCACGGTGCAGGGGGATAACGACTGCACGAAGTACGGGCTCTGGTACGGGCTGAACTATCAGCCCTGGTGCGCCATGTTCGTTTCCTGGTGCGCAAATCAGGCCGCCGTTCCCGTCTCGATAATACCGCGCCATGCAAGCTGCGACAGCGGCATGAACTGGTTCAAGTCCCACGGGCGCTGGCAGTACGCCCCGTATTACGGAGGTACATACACTCCCAAACCGGCGGACATAATCTATTTCGGCTACAAATACGGGCAGGAATACGACGCCACCCACGTCGGTATCGTATACTACGTCGAAGAAGGTAAGGTCTGCGTGCTGGAGGGCAACAGCTCCGCTAAAGTTCAGACCGTAAAATACAATCTCGACACCTCCTACATACTCGGCTACGGCGTCCCGGACTACACTTCGTCCGCGGCGTCCGGCGATCCCTATCCCCTCGGCATATGGAAGGTCACGGCGTCAGCCCTGAACGTGCGCGACGACCCGGACGTCGACGGTACTCACGTTATAGGGATCAGATACGAGGGGGATCTCGTCGAGATCCTCGAGGTGCAGAACGAATTCTGGGGTAAGATACTTCTGGAGGACGGCTCCTTCGGATGGATATCGCTGCGTTACTGCGAGGTGGTCGAGGCGGCGCAGAAGCCGGATCCCCGACCCGATCCCGATCCCCCGGCGACGGAGTATACCGTCAGCTTTGAGCTCAACGGTGGCTCAGTCGGTCCTTCGCCCGTTACCGTTGAGGAAGGCGGGACCGCAAAGATCCCGTCCGACATTCCCGAACGCGACGGATACGCGTTTCTCGGCTGGGCGGCAGGTCCCGCCGCGGAAAAGGCGGAGTACCTCCCCGGCGACAGCTTTACCCCCGCAAAGGACGTCATCCTCTACGCCGTCTGGACAGAGGGCGAGACCGACGGGCTGTTGTATATGGCGGACCTCAACCGCAAGGCGTGGTATATGAAGGCCGTGACGTTTTGTTACGAGAACGCGCTGATGAGCGGCACGTCGAAGTATTCCTTCTCACCCTCCGGCACGCTCACGCGCGCCATGCTGGTCACCGTCATCGGCAAGGTGTGCATCCTCTCCGGAGGCGAGATCCCCGCCGCCGGCGAGCAGGTCTTCCCGGACGTCAAGCCCGGCAAATACTATTTCAAATACGTCTCCTGGGCTAAATCGCTCGGTATTGCCGCGGGCGACGAGAACGGCAATTTCATTCCCAACGGCGCCGTCACGCGCGAACAGCTTGCTCTCATGCTGATGCGCGCCGCCGACGCGCTCGGGATGCAGACCGCCGAAGGCGACGCCGCCTTGCTCGACGCTTTCGCCGACCGCGAGAGCTGCAGCGGCTGGGCGGTCAAGGGACTTTCCTGGGCGTGCGCCAACGGCATCCTCGCCGGAAGCAACGGCAATATAAAGCCGCGCGATCCCGCGACCCGCGCCGAGGCGGCGCAGATGATCTATCGCTTCGCCGGCCTTATTCCGAGCGGCGATGATTGAACGCATACAAGAAAAAGCCTCCCGGCTTTCGGCGCGGCGTGATAAGGAAGTGTTTTCGACCAACCTGTGCCGCGCCGAAATGAAGTCGCCCGTGCGGGGCTGATGAAGAAATGAAGACGCTTCGCTGATGAAGACGTCCCTGCGGGACCTAATGAACAGCGGAGGGCGACTTCGCTTCATTAGTGAGCGGAGCGAGCGTCTTCATTAGTGAACGAAGCGAACGACTTCATTAGGGCAAAGCCCGTCTTCATTAAACTCCCGTTTTTTCATTTATAAATTGAAAAATAACAGCAGACTGACATTCTTTTCATCAGTCTGCTGTTTTAATTGATATGCGTGCTCACTCGCCGCATTGAGATGCAATGAAATACTTTCTTTTCAATTTTGCTCATTATTGCCGGGAGGCTTCTTCTATTTGACCGAGTATGCTTCTTACCTCGTCGGGGTCTTCGGTGGCGTTGATGCGCAGCCGGGCGGAGGCGGCGCCGCGCAGACCGAAAAGATACCAGCCGAGGTGCTTGCGCGCCTCGCGGACCCCCGCTTTTTGACCGAGCCACGCGACGAGGGCGTCAAAGTGGCGCAGGGCGGCGGCTATGCGTTCCGACGGCGAGGGCGGGATATACTCCCTGCCGTCGAGACGGGCGCGCACGGCGGCGAAGATCCAGGGCGAGCCGCAGGCTCCGCGCGCGATGGCGAGCCCGGCGCATCCGGTATATCCGAGCATTTTTACTGCGTCGTCCGGGGTATTGACGCCGCCGTTCCCGAGGACCGGGACGGAGACGGCGTTGACGGTCTCGCGTATGACGTCGAGATCGACGGGAGGCGCGTACATTTGAGTTTTTGTCCTTCCGTGTATACAGAGCAGGGAGGCGCCGTTCGCTTCGAGGACACGGGCAAACTCCGGGGCGTTTACGCTGTCTCTATCCCATCCGGCGCGGAATTTGACGCTGACCGGGCAGGGCGCGGCGTCCGTGACGGCGCGGACAATGCGTCCGGCGAGGGCGGGATCGCGCATGAGGGCGCTCCCGTCGCCGCTTTTTACCACCTTTGCGACGGGACATCCCATGTTGATATCTATCATTTCCGGGCGGAAGCGGTCGAATAATTCAGCCGCCGACTCCGCCATGATCGCGGGATCCGAGCCGAATATCTGTATCGCGGCGGGACGTTCGCTGTCGGACAAAAGAGCCAGCTCCGCCGTCTTTTTGTCCTTATAATGCACCGCCTTCGCCGAGACCATCTCGGTGGTCACGAGGTCGGCGCCGTGTTCGATACAGATCGCGCGCATGACGCGGTCGGTAACGCCCGCCATCGGAGCGAGCGCCAGCGGGACGCGCCCGCCGGAAAAAAGAGATCCGATTTCAAAACGTTTGTTTTCCATGTCTGTATTATACTATATCTTGCTTTTGTTTTCAATACCGCGCCGCAGATAAGGCGAGACGTTCTTTACCGCGCTTGCGAAAAGATATAAGGGATTTCTCATTGACTGATAAAATAATGTATGATATAATATACTGGTTAACAGAACGCACACGAGAATCGTTTTCAAGGAGCAGCAATGAAAAACTACCGTTCAAACGAGGAAAAATTCGAGCTTTCGCCGCTGATGGAGTCGGAATACGCGGTCGTGCGCGCCCGTATGAAGGATTGGGACGCGCGTGAAATGACGCGCACCGGTCCAGAGCCTGACGGGAAAGAGCCTTTTTTGGAGGCTTTTGAAAGCATGCCCGACGAGCCGTATATCATCTGTCTCGCGCAGGGTATCGCCGACTCGTGGACGGAGTCCCCCGTGCTGCTCGACGAAGACGATATCCTCTGCGGATATCAGCGTCCGCGCAGACTGCTTTTCGAGCATTTCGCCTGGGGCATCGAATACGATACCTATCCCTTCTCCTACAGCGACGTATATAAAGGCAGGGAAGAGGAGATGAAAGCGCGGATCGAGCGGCAGAAGGAGCGTATGTTCCCGATGGACTTCGAGCACCTTGAAGCCGAGGGCAGACGTATGTTCGGACGCGAGCTCTACGAGAAGATGGAGGGGCTGTGGAGCCCCGGAGGATACCAGGGGCACACCGTTCCCGACTATTTCCGTCTGCTCGACCGTGGCATAGGCGGTATGCTCGAGGAGGTCCGCAAGTACGCGGCGAACACCGCCGATCAGAAAAAACTCGATCTGTACCGCGCGATGGAGATCATCCTTTACGGTATGGAAAAGCATATGCTCATCTACGCCGAAGCCGCCGAGAAGAAGGCGGCGGGATGCGGCGGCGAAAAGGCGGAGCGTTTCCGCGCGATAGCCGCCAACTGCCGCAAGGTCTCTCACGACAAGCCGGAGACGCTCTATCAGGCGGCGCAGCTCGTCTGGTTCTTCTCGCTCTGGGACTGGGTCGACTGCGTGGGCAGGCTCGATCAGTACCTGTGGCGTTTCTATGAGAAGTCGCTTGCCTGCGGGGATCTGTTCTCCTGCGAAGATATAATGACCTCCCTTATCTTTAAATTCATGGAGCACGGAGTTCACAACATCCCGCTCGGCGGCGTCAAGCCGGAGGACGGGACCGACGCGACAAACGATCTGTCGTTTATGGTCCTGCAGATCTGCCGCGCGCTCCACACCACCCACCCGCGCCTTGTCGCCCGTATACACAGGAATTCTCCCGGGGAGTTCATGGCGCTGGTCGTCAAAATGTGGTCGGAGGGTATGTCCGACCCGACGCTCGCCTCCGACGAGCTCATAATAGAGGGACTGCGCGGATACGGCGTGTCGCTTGAGGACGCCCGCAGCTACGCCACCCTCGGCTGCCAGGAGATCGAGATCCCCGGAAAGAGCAATTTCGGATGCGAGGACGGACTTTTCAACCTCGCAAAGGTCTTCGAATACACCATAAACGACGGCGCAGACCGCTTTACCGGACTGCAGTGCGGGCTTCACACCGGGCGTCTTTGCGACTTTGGGTCGATGGACGATCTGTGGGACGCCTTTATCAAGCAGATGAAGTACTTCACCGAGAGGTTCATAATTCTCTGCAACAAGGGGCAGGAGATCCGCGCGGCGAACGTTTCAAAGCTGGTCAAGTCGATATTCACCGACGACTGCATCGCGCGCGGACTGCACCTCGACGAGGGCGGATCGGTGTACAATTACGGGGTCGTCGAAACGGCGGGATCGTCCGCCGTCGCCGACTCGATGGCGGCGATAGACAAGCTGATGTTCACCGAAAAGGCGATCTCTCCCGAGACGCTCGAGGCGGCGATCGCCGCCGACTTCGAGGGGTACGAAAAGGAGCGTCAGATGCTTCTCGCCGCCCCCAAATTCGGCAACGACGAGCCTCTCGCGGACGGCTACGCCGCGCGCATCCTCGACGCCTTCTGGACCGAGATAGGCAAATACCGTTCGGTCCGCGGCGGGGTTTTCACCGGAGCATGCTCGCTGCTTTCGGGCGGCATCCACTACGGCAGGATGACCTGGGCTATGCCGGACGGAAGGCACAAGGGCGAGGAGCTGGGCAATACGATAGGCCCGCGCACCGGCGCGGACAAGGACGGGCTGACCGCCATGCTCAACTCGGTGGAAAAGCTCCCGCTGAAGAAGGGGATAGGCGGCACGACGGTGAACGTCCTCATACCGACGGAGATAACGAAGACCCGCGAGGAGAGGGAAAAGATAGAGGCCCTGATGACCGCGTATATGCTTAACGGCGGACAGATGGCGCAGATCACCACCGCCAACCGCGACGAGATGATCGACGCCCAGTCGCATCCCGAAAATCACGAAAATCTGATAGTCCGCGTCGGCGGCTTCAGCACGCGCTTTATCGAGATGGGCAGGTCGGGTCAGAACGAGGTCATAAAGCGTTATTCCTGAATGAAGATACGATATTACCGACGTCCGCGGCGCAATTCGGTTTTTTACCGAAAAAAACGCCGCGGATGTCCTTATTTTTTTAATATTTTTATTGACATTGAAAAAATACTGTAGTATAATAATTCACAAGTTTTTAATGCTTTAACTCAATAGCATAATAATTTTTCGGAGGATAAAACAATGAAAAAGATAGTTGCATTACTTCTCGTTCTTGTCATGGCGTGCGCGCTCTTCGCGGCATGCGGTGAGAAGAAGAGCGAAGGCAGTCAGAGCGACAAGCCCGCGGGCGAAGTAAAGCCTTTCGTCATCGGCGGCATCGGACCCCTCACCGGAGGAGCGGCCACCTACGGCAACGCCGCGAAGAACGGCGCGGAGATAGCCGTTGAAGAGATCAACGCTCTCAAGGGCGACGTCCAGTTCACCCTTTACTACGAGGACGACGAGCACGACCCCGAAAAGTCTCTCAACGCCTACAACACCCTTAAGGACAAGGGCCTGCAGATCCTGCTCGGCACCGTCACCACCTCTCCCTGCATCGAGGTCTCGGCTCAGGCTAACGCCGACCGTATTTTCGAGCTGACTCCTTCCGCTTCCTCCACCGACGTTCTCGGCGGCTTTGAGGACGAAAGCGGAAACATCACCATCGCAAGAAAAGACAACGTGTTCCAGATGTGCTTCACCGACCCCAACCAGGGCATCGCGTCCGCTGAATACATCAAGACCAACAATATCGGCACAAAGGTCGCCGTCATCTACAAGAACGACGACGCTTATTCCACCGGTATCTATCAGAAGTTCATCTCCCAGGCCGCAAAGGTAGGTCTCGAGGTCGTTTCCATCACCACCTTCACCGCCGACACCGCTACCGATTTCTCGGTACAGCTTGCCGACGCGAAGAACAACGGCGCTGACCTCGTCTTCCTTCCCATCTACTTTGAGCCCGCTTCTCTTATCCTCGCTCAGGCGAACAGCATGGGCTACGAGCCCGCCTTCTTCGGCGTCGACGGCATGGACGGCATACTGACCATGAAGAACTTCGACGTCTCTCTCGCCGAGGGCGTATTCCTTCTTACCCCCTTCTCCGCCGACGCGGAGGACGAGCAGACCAAGAACTTTGTCTCTACCTACCAGAGCAAGTTCGGCGAGATCCCCAACCAGTTCGCGGCTGACGGTTACGACACCGTTTACGCTCTCTACAACGCGATCAAGAAGGGCAATCTCACTTCCGATATGACCAACGCCGAGCTCTGCGAGAAGCTGATCGGCATCTTCACCTCCGCCGACTTCAAATTCGACGGTCTGACCGGCTCCGGAGTGACCTGGGCCACCACCGGCGAGGTCTCCAAGGCTCCTAAAGCGGTCGTTATCAAGGACGGCGTTTACGTCGGCTACAACGGCTGATAACCAAAAATAACGTTATGCGGCGGGGTTGCCGGCAAGCGACCCCGCCACGTCTTATAATTCGCGTATTCTATCGTTCATTCATACAGGGGATACAGCAATGAATTTTCTTAACAGTTTGATCGGCGGTATCAGCCTGGGCAGTATTTACGCCATCATCGCGCTCGGCTACACCATGGTGTACGGTATCGCCAAGATGCTCAACTTTGCGCACGGCGACGTTATTATGGTGGGCGGCTACGTCTGCTATCTCGCCATGTTCAACCTCGGGCTGCCGGCGATCCCCGCCATCCTCATCGCGATGGCGGTATGTACCGTCCTAGGCATCGTAATCGAGGGACTTGCCTACAGACCGCTGCGTCAGGCGTCCTCTCTCGCGGTGCTCATCACCGCTATAGGCGTCAGCTACTTCCTGCAGAACGCCGCTCTGCTTATCTGGGGCTCCAATCCGAAGGTCTTCACCTCGGTCATCAACATACCGGCAAAGAGCCTCTTTGACGGACAGCTCGTCATCAAGGGCGAGAGCTTTGTCACCGTTTCCGTCTGCATCATCATAATGATCGGTCTGACCCTGTTCACCCGCTATACCAGGGCGGGCAAGGCGATGCGCGCGGTCGCGGAGGACAAGGGCGCCGCTCAGCTCATGGGCATAAACGTCAATTTCACGATCTCGCTCACATTCGCCATCGGCTCCGGCCTCGCCGCGATAGCGGGCGTGCTCTACTGCTCGGCTTATCCGATACTCACCCCGACTCTCGGCTCCATCCCCGGCATCAAGTCGTTCATCGCGGCGGTGCTGGGCGGCATCGGCTCCATCCCCGGCGCAATGCTGGGCGGCATACTCCTCGGCGTGATAGAGATACTCAGCCGCGCCTACATTTCGATGGAGTTGAGCGACGCCATCGTCTTCGGCGTGCTTATAATCGTGCTTCTTGTCAAGCCTACCGGGCTTCTGGGCAAGAAGATCAGAGAGAAAGTCTGAGGTGGCGGCGATGAAGAAACTCAAACCCACCACACGGAGCAATATCTTTACTTACGGTGCTCTGCTGATCATTTTCACCGTCGTATACATCCTCAATAACGGCGGCGTGATCTCCAACAATATTTCGGGACTTCTCATCCCGATCTGCGCCTACGTCTGTATGTCGATCTCGCTCAACCTGACCGTCGGCATACTCGGCGAGCTCAGCCTCGGACACGCCGGATTTATGAGCGTCGGCGCGTTTTCGGGCGTTATCGCGGCGTCCGCGCTGCGCAACGTCACCGATAACGGCACGCTGCAGCTTATCGCCGCCATAGCGATCGGCGCGGTCTTCGCCGCCATCGCCGGAGCGATAGTCGGCGTCCCGGTGCTTCGTCTCAACGGCGACTATCTCGCGATCGTCACGCTCGCCTTCGGCGAGATAATAAAGAACCTGCTCAACAATTTCTATATCGGCGTAGACAATAGCGGTCTCCACTTCTCTATGAAGGATACCGCAAGCCTGAATATGGATAAGGGCACGGTCATAGTCAACGGGCCGATGGGAGCGGTCGGCATACCCAAGGTTTCTACCCTGATCGTCGGCTTTATCCTGATACTCATCTGCTACGCGGCGACCGCCAATATCACCAACAGCCGCACCGGACGCGCAATAAAGGCGATCCGGGACAACAGGATCGCGGTCGAGAGCGTCGGTATCAGCGTTGCGAAGTACAAGCTGATGACCTTCGTCACCTCCGCGGCGATGGCGGGGATGGCGGGCGCGCTCTATGCCCTCAACTACACCACCATCACGCCCAAGAAGTTCGACTTCAACACCTCGATCCTTATACTCGTCTTCGTCGTTCTCGGCGGAATAGGCAACGTGCGCGGCGGCATGATCGCGGCGACGGTGCTGGTCGTCCTTCCCGAGCTCCTCCGCGCGGTCAAGGATTACCGTATGCTTATGTACGCCGTGGTGCTCATACTCGTTATGATCTTCACCAATAACCGGAAGGCGCGCGGACTGATAATAGATCCCGCGAAGAAGCTCTTCGGCAAGCTGATACCGAAGAGAGGGAAGGGAGGCGACGCTAATGGCTAAAAACGAGACCAAGATGGTACCTTTCCCGTCGAGGGCGATAGTACCGGAACGCGACCTCGGCAAGACGCCGGTGCTCGAGTGCATCCATCTGGGCATCGAGTTCGGCGGACTCAAGGCGGTCGACGACTTCAACCTGATAGTCGGAGCCACCGAGATAGCCGGGCTTATCGGACCCAACGGCGCGGGCAAGACGACCGTCTTCAACCTGCTTACCAAGGTCTACCAGCCCACCCACGGGACCATGCTGGTCCAGGGGCGCGAGACCAACGGCTTGAGCACCACGCAGGTCAACCGCATAGGCGTCGCGCGCACCTTCCAGAACATAAGGCTTTTCAATTCGCAGACGGTCGAGGAAAACGTCATGATCGGTCTGCACAATCACCTGAAGGGCGGCCTGTTCTCCGATATGTTCAGGCTCCCGACCTACTTCAAAAGCGAGAAGAAGGCGCACGAGCGCGCGCTCGAGCTGCTCGACTTTTTCGATATGGCGGATATGGCGAACTATAAAGCCGGGTCGCTGCCGTACGGAGCGCAGCGCAGACTTGAGATAGTCCGCGCCCTTGCCACCGATCCCTGCATCCTGCTCCTCGACGAGCCGGCGGCGGGCATGAACCCCTCCGAGACGGAGGACCTTATGAACAACATCCGCAAGATCAGGGACGAGCTGAAGATAGCCGTCATGCTGATCGAGCACGATATGAAGCTGGTCATGGGCATTTGCGAGGGCATATGCGTTATGAACTACGGAAAGGTCATCGCCAAGGGCACGCCCTCCGAGATCCAGTCCAATCCCGCGGTCATAGAGGCGTACCTCGGCTCCCACAACGACTCAAAGGAGGAAAAGTGATGGCATTGCTCAAGGTATCTGACATCCACGTTTCATACGGAAGCATCCGCGCCATCAAGGGGATATCCTTTGAGGTCAACGAGGGTGAGATAGTTACGCTCATCGGCGCGAACGGCGCCGGCAAATCGACCACGCTGAACACCGTATCGGGACTGCTCCGTCCCACCGAGGGGACCATCGAGTTCGACGGAAAGGTGATAAACAACCTCCCGGCGCACAAGCTGATCCCTCTGGGGATAGTGCTCTGCCCGGAGGGACGCCGCGTGTTCTCCCATATGACGGTCGAAGAAAATCTCGATATGGGCGGGTACACGAAGTCCAAGCAGGAGAACAAGGACTCGCTCGAAATGGTCTACGAGTATTTCCCCCGTCTGAAAGAGAGACGCAGTCAGTCGGCGGGCACTCTTTCGGGCGGCGAGCAGCAGATGCTCGCCATGGGCAGGGCGCTTATGTCCCGTCCCCGCCTCATGATGCTCGACGAGCCGTCTATGGGCCTCGCGCCGATACTGGTCGATCAGATATTCGATATAATCAAGACTCTGCATAAAAACGGCTCCACCATACTTTTGGTCGAGCAGAACGCGTCCGCCGCGTTGAAGATCGCCGACCGCGCCTACGTTCTCGAGACCGGACACATCACCAAATCCGGCACGGGGCAGGAGCTCGCGCAGAGCGACGACATCCGCAAGGCTTACCTCGGCGGCTGACGAAAAAACGAAAGAGAAACGGGTCAAACGTCCGTTTCTCTTTTTTCGTCTTGATTTTTTATCGGTATTTGGTATAATATAAATAATAAATATCAGAAGACGGCGGGAGGAGTATGGAAAAGCGTTCGAAGCGCGCGGCGGTCCGCGTGACAAAAGACACGGCTATAGTCCTCGCCGTTATACTCGCCGCCCTGCTCGTCTGGTATTTTATCGACGGTCAGACGGGCGGTCAGGTCCCCGCCGGGGAATGTGAGATCACCATGATCGACGTCGGTCAGGGCGACGCCTTCCTGCTCCGCAGCGGGGACAAGACGGTGCTTATCGACATCGGCCCGGTGAGCGGAAGGGAAAAGCTGGACGCCTTTCTCGCCGGCGCGGGAGTGGGCAGGATCGACTGCATGATACTCACCCACCCGCACGAGGATCACATAGGCAACGCGCACTACATTATAAAGAACTACACGGTCGCGCGGGTCATGATGCCGGACGCGACGACCAATACGTACTGCTTTGAAAAGCTGCTCCGCGCGGCGGACAACGCCGGGCTTGAGATAGAGGTCCCGGAGACGGGCGACGTTTACGAGATAGGGGAGATGAAATTCACCGTCCTCTTTGCGCCGTCGGAGGTCCCGGAGGACGACCTCAACCTGTACAGCCCGATAATACGCCTCGACTTCGGCGGCGTTTCGGCTCTCTTCACGGGCGACGCCGAGAAGTGGAACGAGGCGGAGGCGATCAAACGCGCGGGACCGCTGCTCGACTGCGATATACTCAAGGTCGCGCACCACGGCTCGGATACGTCGAACAGCGAGGAATTCATCGCCGCCGTGTCGCCCGCCGTCGGGCTCATCTCCTGCGAGAAGGGCAACGAATACGGGCATCCGCACGCAAAGGCGTTAAAAACTTTCAAAAAATACGGGGTCACGCTTTACCGCACCGACCGCGAGTCGACCGTCACCGTGGCGATCGACGGCGACGGCTTCCGGAAGGTCGATAAAAAAGCGGGCTGAAAGGAGAAAAAATGGGAATTATCGTAGCAATAGGCGGCGGAGAGACCGAAAAGGGCGAGACCATTAAGATCGACAAAAACATAATCCGGATGTCGGGCAAAAAGCATCCGCGTCTGCTCTATATCTCTACCGCTTCGGAGAGCGAGCCGAAGTGCTCCGCTCCGATGATAGCGCATTTTACCGACCTCGGCTGCAAGGTGTCGCACCTCAACCTCATCCTCGACAACTTCACCGACGAGGAGATCCGCCGCATGATCCTCGACGAGGACGTCATCTACGTCGGCGGCGGCGACACGATACGCCTCTATCACGTTTTCCGTTCGCTCCACGTCGATCAGTATCTGCGCGAGGCGTACGACAACGGGGTCATCCTCTCCGGAGCCAGCGCGGGGGCGATGATCTGGTTCTCCTACGGGCACACCGACAGCCTCGCCTACTACACCAAGGACTGGCACTATACCCGCATACCCTGCCTCGGCTTTGTCAAGGCGCTGCTCTCTCCTCATTTCGCGCCGCACCGCAAGGTGCTCATGGACAAGATGTACGAGGAGGGCGAGTCCTTTCCGGGCGTCGCGCTCGAGAACCGCACCTGCATAGTCATACGCGACGGCGTTGCCACCCCCTACCGCGACGATCCCGACGCAAAGGTGCATATCTACTATCCCACCGCCTCCGGCTACAGGATCTACTATCCCGAGGACGGCGAGAAATTCGACCTCTGAATATTCATACCGTGTTCACACATTCATCAGATAAACGGTATATAATATATCTTAATTAAAGCAAATCACGAACAGATCACGGAGAAAGATATGAAAAAACTGTTTATAATACTACTCGCCGCGGCGATGGTGATCGCTTTCGCATCCTGCGGCGGGGCGGACAAAGACCCCGATACAACAGCCGACACCGCGTCCGACACTTCCGCCGATACCGGTACGGGCAGCGATACGGCGTCCGACACCCAGCCCGCTGTTGCCGATAACACCTCCTACAGCGAGGGACTTGACGACAACGGCTTCCTTGACGGTATCCGCGCGCTCGACTACGTCACCCTCCCGGATTACGATCCCATGTCCATACCGGAGAGCGTACGGACGGTCTCGGAGGAGAACGTACAGGGACAGCTCGACGCCATCTGCGAGAACTATATCGAGAGCGTCAAGGTCACCGACCGCGCCGTGAAGGATAAGGACACCGTCAATATCGACTACGTCGGAAGCGTGGACGGAGTCGAGTTCGAGCGCGGAAGCACCAATGGCGCCGGCACCGAGGTCACGATAGGCGAAACCGATTATATAGACGACTTCCTTGAGCAGATAATCGGGCATATGCCGGGCGACAATTTCGATATCAACGTCACCTTCCCGGATCCTTATACCAACAATCCCGACCTCGCCGGCAAGGACGCGGTCTTCAACTGCACCGTCAACCATATAGTCGAAAAGGTCACCCCCGAGATGACCGACGAGCTGGTCGCCGCTCACTCCGACGATCTTAACGGCTTTACCACCGTCGCCGAGCTCCGCGCCGATATCGAGGACTACTACCGCACCAACGCGCTCGGCGAGTATATCCAGACCTATCTTATCGAGAATTCCGAGTTTTCCGAGGTCCCCGACGCCGCCTATCAGTATCAGGTCAACAGTATGCTGACCTACTACCGCAGCATGGCGACCGCCTACGGCATGAAATTCGAGGACGCCGTCGGCACCACCGAGGAGGCGTTTATCGAGCAGCAGAAGGAGAACAATATGGATCAGGCGAAGCTGATGCTCGCCATCCAGGCTATCGCCGAGGACTGCGATAAGATCAAGGTCGACGACGAGGTGCTGAAGAAGTATTTCAAGGACAACGTCGGAACGGAGGATTACTCCACCTACGTCACCCAGTACGGCAAGGGATACGTTATGATGGTCGTCACCAACGATACGGTCATCGACTTCCTCAAGGACAACGCGACCTTTACAGCCGACGCCACGGCGGATAAATAATCGCCCGTAACGGAGAGCCGCCGCAAAAACTACCGGTTTTTGCGGCGGCCTCTTGACTTGCGGGGAAAATAAAGATATACTATTATCTAACGTTTTTTTATTATTATCACAGTCTATATTTTTCTTTTCACAGAGGTGTATATGAGCAGCTACAAAAGAGACACGGTCTGCGTCCAGGGCGGTTACACCCCCGGAAACGGAGAACCGAGACAGATCCCGATAATCCAGAGCACGACCTTCAAATACGCGACGGGCGAGGATATGGGCAAGCTTTTTGACCTCGAGGCGTCGGGCTATTTCTACTCCCGCCTCCAAAATCCGACCTGCGACTCCGTCGCCGCCAAGATATGTGAGCTGGAGGGCGGTTCCGCCGCTATGCTCGTTTCGTCCGGCCAGGCGGCTTCCTTCTACTCCGTATTCAATATAGCGTCCTGCGGCGATCACATAGTATCGTCCTCGTCGATCTACGGCGGGACCTACAACCTCTTCGCCGTGACGATGAAGCGTATGGGCATAGACTTCACCTTTGTCGCTCCCGATTGCACGCCTGACGAGCTCGACGCGGCGTTCCGTCCCAACACCAAGGCCGTGTTCGGCGAGACCATCGCAAATCCCGCCCTTACGGTGCTCGATATTGAAAAGTTCGCCGCCGCGGCGCACTCTCACGGCGTTCCGCTCATCGTGGACAACACCTTCGCCACGCCGGTCAACTGCCGTCCCTTCGAGTGGGGGGCAGACATAGTTACCCATTCGACCACCAAATATATGGACGGCCACGGCGCCGCAGTCGGCGGATGCATAGTCGACTCCGGAAAGTTCGACTGGACAAAGTATCCCGACAAGTTCCCCGGCCTCTGTACCCCGGACGAGAGCTATCACGGCGTCACGTACACCGAGCGCTTCGGGCTCGGCGGCGCGTATATCACGAAGGCGACCGCGCAGCTCATGCGCGATTTCGGCTCGGTGCAGTCCCCGCAGAGCGCCTTCCTGCTCAACCTCGGACTGGAGAGCCTCCACGTCAGGATAAAACGCCACTGCGAGAACGGACTCGCCGTCGCCCGCGCGCTTAAAGCCGATCAGCGCGTAAAATACGTTACCTATCCCGGTCTGGAGGGCGACAAATACTACGAGCTGGCGAAAAAATACCTGCCCGACGGCGTCTGCGGAGTCGTCAGCTTCGGTCTCCGCGGCGGACGCGAAGCCGCCGAGAGGTTCATGCGCAGCCTCAAGCTGGCGGCTATCGAGACGCACGTCGCCGACGCGCGCACCTGCTGTCTGCATCCCGCAAGCACCACCCACCGCCAGATGACCGACGAGGAGCTGGACGCCGCGGGCGTCCCCGCCGATCTCGTCCGTTTCTCCTGCGGCCTTGAAAGCGCGGACGACCTCATAGCAGACGTTATGCAGGCTCTCGACGCCGCGGAATAATATACGAAGGAAATCAGATAAATGCCGATCAAGATACCCAACGATCTCCCGGCGGTAAAGACTCTCGCCGACGAAAACATCTTTGTAATGACCGAAACGCGGGCGATAACGCAGGATATCCGCCCGCTGAAGATACTGATGCTCAACCTGATGCCGAAAAAGATCGAGACCGAGACCCAGATATCGAGACTGCTGGGCAACTCGCCCCTGCAGGTCGACCTCGAGCTGATACACACGAGCAGCCATCAGTCGAAGAACACGCCCGCCGAGCATCTTTTCGATTTTTACCGCACCTTCGACGACGTGAAAGGGAACAGCTACGACGGGATGATAATCACCGGCGCGCCGGTGGAGCATCTCGAATTTGAAGAGGTGGAGTACTGGGGAGAGCTTTGCGGGATCATGGAGTGGAGCAAGACGCACGTCCACTCCACCTTCCATATCTGCTGGGGAGCGCAGGCGGGACTTTATTACCATTACGGGATAAAAAAGCGCCCGCTCGAAAAAAAGCTGTTCGGCGTTTTCCCGCACACGGCTGACTACAAGAGGTCGATCCTCCTGCGCGGCTTCGACGACGTTTTTATGGTTCCTCATTCCCGGCATACCACGGTCGACCGCGCGGATATAGAACGCCGCCCGGAGCTGCGGATAGTCGCTTCCTCAGAGCAGGCGGGGGTGTACGCGATCACCACCGAGCTGGGACGGCAGATATTTATCACCGGACATTCGGAGTACGACGCCGGCACGCTCGCCGCCGAGTATTTCCGGGATCTTGGCGAGGGCAAGCCGATAGAGATACCCGTCAACTATTTCCCGGACGACGATCCCTCAAAGGCGCCTGCCGTCACGTGGCGCTCCCACGCCAACCTGCTCTATTCCAACTGGCTTAACTATTTCGTCTACCAGACGACCCCTTACGACATAACAAAGATAAAGTGATACCGAATAAAAAAACGACCCCGAAAGGTGTCGTTTTTTTATTCGGTATCAGCCTTCGAACTCGGTCTCGTCGGCGGTGTCGTCCACCGGGATCTCGACCTCGGAGGGCTCGTAAGCGTCCGGCGCGCAGAGGTCGTCGACCGCTTCCAGCACGCGGCGGAATTTGCGGTCCTTCATGAGCGAGGATACGGTGAGAACGGCGCCGACCGTCCCTCCGATCAGTCCCGCGGCGAAAAAGGTCTTCCACAGGCTCTTTTTCTTGACCGCAAGTACGATGAATACTACGAAGAAGCTGATCGACTGGGCGAGCAGCGATACGCCGATAAAGAATTTGGTCCTTTTGAACATTTCATTTTCCTCCCGCGTGATTATTTCTTTGCGTTCATCTTGAGATAAGCGTTTATAAATCCGTCAAGGTCGCCGTCCATAACGGCGGAGATGTTGCCGTCCTCGTAGCCGGTGCGGTTGTCCTTTACCAGCGTGTAGGGCATGAAAACGTAGGAACGGATCTGCGCGCCCCACTCGATGTTGGTCTTGACGCCCTGGATGTCCTCGATGCGGTCCAGCTTTTCGCGCTCCTTGATCTCAAGCAGCTTGCTTTTCAGCATACGGAGCGCCGTCTCCTTGTTCTGGAGCTGGCTGCGCTCGGTCTGGCATCCGACCACTATCCCTGTGGGGATGTGGACTATGCGGATCGCCGAGTCGGTCTTGTTGATGTGCTGTCCGCCCGCGCCGCTCGAACGGTGGGCGGTGATCTCTATATCCTCGTCGCGGATCTCTATCTTGCCGTCGTCCTCGAATTCGGGCATGACCTCGACCGAGGCGAAGGAGGTGTGGCGTCTGCCCGACGCGTCGAAAGGTGAGACGCGGACAAGGCGGTGGACTCCCGACTCGCTTTTGAGGTAGCCGTAGGCGTTCTCTCCGGAGATCATGATGGTCGCGCTCTTCAGTCCCGCCTCGTCGCCGTCCAGCCAGTCGATCAGCTTTACGTTGTAGCCGTGCTTTTCGCCCCAGCGTGTGTACATACGGTAGAGCATCTGCGCCCAGTCCTGCGCCTCGGTCCCGCCCGCGCCTGGATGGAATGAAAGGATGGCGTTGTTGCGGTCGTATTCGCCCGAGAGCAGGACCTCGATGCGCTGCTTTTCCTCCTCCGCTTCGATCGCGCGGACCTCGGCCAGCACCTCGTCTATGACGCTCTCGTCGTTTTCCTCTATGCCCATCTCGCAGAGCACCTGCGTGTCGTCGAGCTTTGCTTTCAGGGCTTCGTATCTGGATATCTTGCCTTTTACCGTTTTAACGCGCTGGAGCACCTTGCTGGAGTTTTCGGGATCGTTCCAGAAGTCGGGCTCCGCAGTCTTCTCATCGAGCTCGACCGACTCGCGGCGGAGCTCGTCTATGCGCAGAGCGGAGCCAAGCTCGGTCAGCGCGGCGTCGAGCTCGGAGAGCTTTCTTTTTGCTTCTTCAAGTTGGATTATCACGTCGTTACTTCCTTAAGAGATATTTCAATATATTATACTATTTTTTCAGCCCGATGTAAACACCCTTACAGCGTTTTTATCTGATTTGATCTGAAGATCTCGCAGTAAACGGAGGGATCGAACTCGCCGATCATATCGCACAGCGTCCGGCAGACGGGGAACTCGGTCTCAAAGTGACCCGCCTCGTATACGTTTATCGGTCCCGCGGCGGCGTCCGTCATGGTGTTGTAGCTCATATTCCCGGTGAGGTAGGTGTCGGCTCCGGAGGCGACCGCCTCGGCGTATTCGTCCTTTCCGTCGCCGCCCAGGACCGCCACCCTGCGGACGCGCGGGGTACGCTCGACGTAGGTCAGCTTTTCGCATCCGAGCCGGGATTTCAACAGCCGGGCGAACTCGTCGTGCGTCAGCTCCTGCGGGAATTCTCCGACGCGGAGCATACCGCGCGCCGTGACCTCCTTTATGCCGAGCAGCTCGCACAGTGTGTCGTTCACGCCGCCCTCAACGACGTCCAGCCTGGTGTGGAAGGAAAAGGCGGCTGTCCCGCCCCGGATCAGCGCGATGATGCGCGGATCGGTGACGCCGCGAAGCGGATGGAAAATGAGCGGATGGTGGGAAACGATGAGCCCGAAGTTGTTCGCCGCCGCGTAGTCGACCGCCTCCTTTGTGATGTCGAGGGTGACGAGCACGCGGGAGACCCGCCTGTCCTCGCCCATGACCATCACGCCGTCGTTGTCCCACTCCTCGCGCAGCTCCTCCGGCAGTCTGTAGCTGAGATATTCGTAAAGCGATCTTAATGTGGTCATACTTCCTCCTTCAGCGCCTCGAGCGTTGAGATCAGTTTTTCCTCGCGTTCGCAGGGGATCCCGTTCAGCTTTTTGGCAAGCAGGATCTTCTTCTGCTCCGCGATATGCTTTTCGACGAATTCACGGAATAACTCGGGACGTTTTTCCAGTATCACCGGACCGAGCAGCAGCTCGACGTCGGAAAGGGAAGAGCGCCTGCCCGTGAACTCGGCGGCTATGACCTGATATATCCGCCCGTCTCGCACCAGCGCCTCGTCGACTATCGAAAAGCCGCGCGCCATCAGCGCGTCGCGCAGAGCGGGCGCCTTGGTCATGGGCTGGAGTATCAGCCGCACCCCCTTTTTCCGCGTGATCGGGGACGCGAAGATTATCTTCGCGATCAGCTCTCCGCCCATGCCGCAGATCACCACGTCGGTCGGATCGAAATTCTCCGCGCCGCATAGTCCGTCGGTACGCAGGACGGTTATCAGACCGGCGCAGCCGTTCAGTTTTATGTTTTCTTCCGCCCGCCTGCAGGGACCCTCGTTTATATCGCAGGCGAGCGCCTTTTCGGCTCTGCCCGACTTGCAGAGGAAGATGGGCAGATACGCGTGGTCGCAGCCCACGTCGCAGACCCTCGCGCCCTGACGCACAAATCCGGCGGCGCAGAGCAGACGCGGATCGAGTATAGGTTTCTTTTTCAAAACTGTCTCCCGTATAATTCCAAAAAAGCCGGACAGAAGGTCCGGCTTTCGGGTCTTATCTTATTTCTTGGAAGCGAGGAACTCGTTTATTTTCTTAACGAGCACCTCGGGATCCTGACCGTGTACCATGCACGCCATCTCTATGCTCTCTCCTCTGGAAGCGGGGCAGCCGAGGCAGTGCATACCGATCTCGAAAAAGAACTGAGCGGTCTCGTTATCGTAATCAAGAACGTCGCCTACAATAGACTCCTTGGTGATCTCCATCATTGTATCTTCCTTTCTCATATGATATTTCCGATACTCTATTATATATTAACTACTCGGCGTTGTCAAGTCCGCTCTTTTTAAAATCGGACGGGGTGAGGCCGGTCCGCTTTTTGAAGGTGCGGTTGAAGTGGTCGGTGTTCTGGAAGCCCGCGATCTCGGCGATCTGATAGATCTTCAGGTCGGAATTGAGCAGCATGGAGCGGCAGACGTCGAACTTGGTCTCGCGCAGTATCGAGGTGAAGGTCATCCCGGTCGAGGCGCGTATCAGCTTGCTGACGTATGGGACGGTGTAATGGAAATGCTTCGCCAGGCTTTCCAGCGTCACCGTGCGGTAGTTCTCGCTTATATAATTGAGTATCTTCGGTATCTGGTCGCTCCTTACCATGCGTATGGAGGAAAGCTCATACTGCGAGGGGGAATAGGAGGACAGATAGCCGATAAGCGTCATAAGGATGAAATTCTTTATCAGCCCGCTGTTCGCCGACGGATAGCATCCCTCGCTTATCAGCATATCGGTGAGCGAGCGGATGTATTTGTTCCCCGGCTTGTTGAAGAGCATATAGGGACCCGTCACGTTCCCCCAGAGCGAATTGGAGATAAAGGAGGATATCGGGCTGCGGAACTCGACTATCTTGTTGAATTCACGCTTCAGCAGGGGGACCGGGAGCATGGCTCCGACTATGATCGAATCCTCCGGTATCTCGATAAGGTGGGGCACGCCGCGCGCGATCAGCATGATCCCGCCGTTCGGCAGCCTCGCCCTACTGCCCTGGATATTCAGTTCGCAGGCGCCGGAAATGGAAAATACCATCTGATATGCGGAGCGTATCTGCAATTCCATACCGGTCGTGCGCTTGGTGTAGCGGTAGACGGTTATCTCGCCGTCCCCCTCCTGCTCGGCGGACGCGGAGCCCAGCTCCGAGAACCGCTTTTCATACGGCGGCTCGGGCAAACGCTCGCAGTCCCGGCGTTCGTTTCCTGACTCGTCGGGCAGAGTTTTCTTGGTTTCCTGAACGGATGTTTCTTTTTCCATGGCGTTTTCCGTGTCTATCAAAAAAAGATGAGAAAAGCGATTTTTTGCGTTGGTTAATTTATACATAAAAGCATAACGGCTTTTCCGTATATTTAGTATACATTGAGATTATGTCCAAAAAATGAATAAAAAACGTCGGTTTTTTGAACAAAAAATGTCGGATTTTTGTACAAGGCGGAAGAGCGAAAAATATATGTGAGTTATAACTATAAAACGCAAAAAAAGTCGGCGTTTGAGATTAAACGCGTACATTTTTTTTTACATTTATATATGTTATAATCAAAATGCAAAAATCTTTTTAACGGAGGAATTCTTTATGAAGAACTTCAAACGGCTGCTGGCTTCCGTCCTGGTCGTTCTCATGCTTCTTCCCATGGGGATAGTGACATCCTTTGCGGACGAGCTGGACGAAAACTGGACCACGATGTCGGCGAAATATTCGAGTAAAACTGACAGTATCATACTCGACCCGAATACAGACGAGGTGGTTACCGAAGGTTTTACATATACTGTAAATGAAAACGGGGGAATAGACGCGTTCATCCCCGATAGCAAGACCTTCAACGGCGTTTTCGGGACCGCCGTCCTTTCGTCCAAGAACGCGGTCGCGCTTGACGGGCTTACCGTCTCGCTGACCCCTTCGGACAGCTTCACCTTCAATCTCGATACGAAAAAGCTCTCGTCGAGCATCTCCTTTATCTGGAGCGACACGCCGATCACTTCTATCGAGAAGGTCGACAACGACCAGATCATCGCGACTAACGGTCTGCGCACCCTCGCGCCCAACGTCGGCAACGAGATCGCTATAATCCTCAACAACAGAAAGACCTGGAAGGACCCCAACGATCTCACAGGCAAGAAGATAGTAGAAAACAAATACGCCTCCAATCTGTCCGTCATCCTTTATAAAGAAGGCTGGTGCGATCCCACGTCAAGCCGTTATCCCGGCTATAGATGGACCTTTACCAACCGCAACAACATCGAGGAGACTCCGGACAGCCCCGGCGATAACAGCGGAATTAAGCAGAGCTACGAGTGCATCGACTGCACGGAGCTCACCTACGAGTTCCGCCCCGATACCGACCTCGGCTACAGGGTGGTCGTCAACGGCAAGGAGTACTACAAGGGCGAGGAAGTCGCCTTCTTCCCTGAGAACACGGGAGAGCTCGGTCCCGACGACTACATCGGACGTACCCAAAAGTATCTGGATTCCTATACCTACGCCAAGGACGACATAAACCTGTCCTCCCTCGGTAACAGCTCGGAGGGCTATATCACGATCGGCGTAAGCAACAATCTCTCGAAGAAATCCTGCGGCTATACTCTCGATACGATCAACGGCGTTCCCGCCGCGCAGTGGAACGGCCAGACCCTCGGCGAGCACGTCCACAATTTCGAGGTGGTCGAAGAGGATACGATGGACTGCCTGCACGACGGCTACGTCAGCATGGCGTGCTCCTGCGGCGCGCATTACAGAGTATGCGAGCCCTCCCCCGGCCACGACTGGGTGGTCGTCTCTGAAAAGGCTGCCGGCTGTCTTGAAGTCGGCGAGCAGCTCAGAAGATGCCGCAACTGCGGTGAAGAGCAGACAATCCTTACCCCCGCCACCGGGCACGGCTTTGTAGACTACGGCTTCCCGTTGAAGGACAACGGTCCTCTGTGGGGAGAGTGGGAGGTCACCACTCCCGCGACGCCCGAAGCCGACGGCGTCATGTCCCGTACCTGCCCCAACTGCGGCGAGGTACAGACCAAGGCTTATCAGTATTCTGACGCCGATAAGATATCCGACAAGTGGTTCATCTCCGCGGAGAACCGTTACTACACCCTGCAGGGCGAAAAGTACAGGGATCTTCCTCTCGTCTACACCACCGTCGGAGAGGACGGCTCCATCACCCTTAAGGATATTGTCGCCGTGAAAGAAGACGGCATCTCCAACAACAGCATAACAAAGATAACCAGCAAGAACACGTCCTCGCTCGACTCCTTCAGCGCAACGGTCACTCCTCTGCCCGCAAGCGAAACGTCCGACGCGCGTCCGACAAGCATCAGCTTCATGTGGACCAACGAGTATGACAACTACCGCTTCGCAGGTCAGTATTCCTCCGGACTCTATCTCTACTACAGAGAGATAAAGAAGGACGGCCTTGACGAGGTCGACGCCGAAAATCCGGAAAACATAGCGAAAGCGGCGGGAAAATATCAGTCCTCGACCGCCATGGAAGACGCCAGAGCAGGCTACGCCTGGTCGCACTACATCTCCCAGGAGGAGTATTCCTTGTGCATCACCCTGCTCGACTACATGGTCGCGCTTAACGCCACCTACGGCACCCCGGACGACAACTATTACGATATAGTCACCTACTCCGTCGTTTCCGCCGGTAACTTCTGGACCCTTGAATACGAAAATCTTGCCACCCGCGAATCGCAGGTGGACGCCACCCAGCCTATAGATATCCTTGTCGAGTACTTCCCGGACGAGGACAGCCGCAACGCCGGACTCGTCTACTATGAGATCAACGGCGAGGAGTTCTATACCCGCGGAATAACCGACTTCCTCAACTATAAGAAAGATTACTACTTCAGCGTAGCCGCGTATTCCGACGGAATGTCCGACGACCGCTCCCACGGCGCTTCCTTCACTCTCAACACAGTTTGCGGAGTTCCCGCCGCCGAGTTCGAAGGATACGTCTGCACCGAATACTGCGAGCACGACTGGGGCGAGCTCTCCTACGTTAAGGATAAAAACGGCAAAGAGGATAGGGAGACCTGCCTTAAGATGGGCAAGAAGGTCAGGATCTGCAACAACTGCGGAGCCAAGGAGTACGAAGCCGTTCCCAAGGCGCAGCACAATTATGACACCAAAAATCCCCATTGGGTAAAGCAGCCCACCTGCGTCGAGCGCGGTATAATCCAGTATTACTGCAACTTCGTTTGCGACATCAGAGACGGAGTAAAATACACCCACGGTCTGGCTGAAAAGTTCTTCGTTCCCGCCACCGGCGTCCACACCTGGACCGACTGGGAGACCGTTTCCGAGCCCACCTGCAAGGCGGGCGAGAAGACCCACTACTGCACGGTCTGCCATCTGATCGAAACCGAAGAGATAGAACCCGTAAGAGAGCACGAATGGGGAGAGTGGATCACCGATACCACGGCGACCTATACGAGAGAGGGTCATAAATACGCCGTTTGCGCCGTCTGCGGAGATAAGAAGGAAGAGTCGATCGACAAGCTCGCGCTTCCCGAAAACCCGTTCAAGGATATCCCCGAGGGCAAATGGTTCACCAAAGCGGTCCTCGCCTGCTACGCGAGAGGCTATATGACCGGCGTCAAGGACGACGAATTCGGTCCCAACACCCCGCTCACCCGCGCGATGTTCGTCACCATCCTTTCAAAGATAGCCGGAGCCGACACCGCTCCTTACAAAAACGTTCAGACCCAGTTCACCGACGTCAAGACCGGCAAATGGTACAGCGGTCCCATCGCATGGGCTGTTGAGAACGGATACTCCTCCGGCCTCAGCAAAACGATCTACGGAACAAACAGCAACGTCACCCGCGAGCAGCTCGCCACCTTCCTCAACACCTACGCGACCAAGAACGGTCTCGAAGGCAAGGAGGCTGAGGATATCACCGGATATCCGGATTACTCCAAGGTCGCAAAGTGGGCGAGAAGCGCGATGGCTTGGGCGGTCGGCAACGGACTGATCTCCGGCGTCAAGACCGGCGAGGTCGTCAACCTCGATCCCAAGGGCAACGCCACCCGCGCGCAGGTCGCCGTTATTGTCAACAACTTCGTTGACAACATCGTCCTTGCGCCTCAGCCCATACCCGAGGATTGAGAAAAAACGGTAATTATTTACCCTTTTCAAGCGGCGTCCGAATTTTCGGACGCCGCTTTTGTTTACAATTTATCTATTATTTGTACCTAATTTGTTGATTATTGCTTATTTTTGAGTTCAAATTTAGTTGCTGTTGCATAATAAAGGATAAAAAAAGCATATTAAACAGATTAAATTGCGACATTTGTTTTTATATTTATAGATGATATAATAAAATCACTATTAAAAGGAGGACTATCCTATGAAAAAGATAGCGATCATTTTAGCGGCGCTTATGCTGCTTGCGGCGCTTCCGCTTGCAACTCACGCAGGCCCCCCGCCGTTTTATTCACTCATCCCCAACGACGACATAGTCATGGAAAAGACGACCCCGACCATAGATGGTACCATCGATTGGAACGAGGGTTGGTCCGCCCCCGCAAAGCTCGACTTCGACACCGTCGGCTTCTTCTGGAGATTTCAGCCGATGATGATGAACGCCGACCTCTATTTCGCCTACAGCGACGACGGACTCTACTTTGCCGCCGACGTGACCGAGCTCAGCTTCATGGTCGCCCATAACGAAGCGAAGAACAACATGGATTACGCCGGCAACTGCTTCCTGCTCTCCACCGACTTCGGCTACGCGCTGGAAGATGACGGCGACGACGAGCCCGGCTCCAGCACCCAGAAGCCCGAAGGCGCATTAAGGTACGGCTACAACGGCGATATCCTCACTCTGACTCTCGATCCCGAGCGTCTCTGCCAGGACGCCAAGCAGGTATACTGCCCCTGGTACAACATCGGTATATTCGAGAATTCCGAGAAGGCTACCGGCTATGAGGCAAAGGTCTACCGTTCTCAGGGCAACTACGGCGACATCACCGACAGAGTCGAATCCGCCGCTGTATTAAAGCCCCAGAAGGAATACGACGCCCTTACCACCGAAGGTCTCTCCGCTGAGGAAGTCTACGGCGAAACGCCCTTCATGAGCGGCTTTGTCGTAGAGATGTTCCTGCCCTGGGAGATCGTCGTTGAAGATATCGACGCCATCACTTACGGCCTCGCTTCCGTTACCAAGGAAGAGCTTGCCGCCGACGGCGCCAAGATCAGCTCCGCCGTCCAGTATATGGACCGCTTCTATGACGATGAGGCGAGAAAAATAGAGAACTGGGCGCGCTATATCGTCGTTTGCGACGTCAATGACAGCGGCGTCCTCGGCGCAGGATCCTCCGGAACTCCCTGCGACGTCAACGGACTCGTACTCATCAACGGCGGCGAGAAGGAAAACGTCAATCCTTTCGCTGACGTCAAGGAAGGCAAATGGTACACCAAGGCTATTGCTTACTGCTACAAGCTCGGTTACATGAACGGGACCTCGGCTACCTCCTTTGAGCCCAACAGCCCGGTCACCCGCGCTATGTTCGTCACCGTGCTCTCCAAGATAGCCGGCGCCGAAACCGCTCCTTACAAGAACGTACAGACCAAGTTCACCGACGTCAAAACAGGCAAGTGGTACAGCGGTCCTGTCGCGTGGGCTGTTGAGAACGGATACTCCTCCGGTCTCAGCGACACCGAATTCGGCACCAACAAATCCGTAAGCCGCGAGCAGCTCGCCACCTTCCTCTGCACCTACGCGACCAAGAGCGGCATCGACACCGAAAAGGTCGCCGAAATAGCCGACTATCCCGATTACGCTCAGATCTCCAAGTGGGCGAAAAAGCCCCTCGCATGGGCTGTTGAGAACGGACTCATCTCCGGCCTTAAGTCCGGCAAGCAGACTCTCCTCTCTCCCAAGACCAACGCGACCCGCGCTCAGATCGCCCTCATCGTTATGAACTTTATGGAAGGCGTGAACAAGAGCGAGTACAAGCCTATTTCCAACTACAAGCTCAGCCCGTGGCTCGACGAAGGCGGCAACCCGCACTTCACTCTTTTTCAGTGATCTGTAAAGAAATCGGCAATTAATTCTTCACGATAAACAAAACACTTATAAGCGATTATTCTTTCGGAGGAAAATAATTATGAAGAATTTTAAAAAGGTCCTCTGTGCGGTGCTTATGCTCTGTATGGTCGTACCGATGTTCGTTTTCGGCTCCGCGGCTGAAGAAGTCGCCAAGTTCGAGGACAACTGGACCACCCTCGGAGCCAAGTTCTCCAGCGGAACCTACAACATCCTTCTGGACACCGTTACCAATAAGCCCCGTGACGAAGGCTTTACCTTTACCAGAAACGAGAACGGCGGAATAGACGTCCACGTTCCCGATTATTCCGTCTTCGGCGGCGGATGCCCCACCGCTATCCTCGCTTCCAAGAACGCCACCGCTCTTGACGGCCTGACCGTAAAGCTCTCTCTTGCAGACGAGACCGTCTTCAAGCGCGACGGAAAAGGCTTTTACAGCACCTATTCGCTCCTTTGGAGCAAGGATCCGATAACCGCTGTCTACGATCCCGAGACCGGCATCGGTGAGGACTCCTCCGAGGCCGCTGTCACCAACGCGATGCGCAGAATCGGCGGACCCGACAAGCAGGGTATATACGTAGTCATCGGTGGCGGCGACCCCAACAAGAAGGACACCAAGATCGCTTCCTTTGTAAACCTCTACCTTTTCAACGGCGAGTTCTATGACGCCATCGACGGCGAAGCCGCGTACGGCTACAGATGGACCTTTGCCGCCCGCAATATGCCCGAGGTCGGCGGCTCCGGCAATAACGGCGACAACTCCGGCATCAGAAGAGGACATGAGTCTATCGACCTGACCGACGGTCTCATCATCTCCTTCCGCGCCGACACCACCCTCGGCTACGTCACCGTTGTCAACGGCGTCGAGTATTACAAGGGCAAGAGCGGCGTAGGCGGAAGCCTTCCTTATCTCGGTTACTATCCCGCAAACATAAAATTTGATCGCGGAACAGACCGCGACGGCGCCAACGGGTTTACCGATCTCTATAAGCAATCCATGGAGTATCAGGGCAAGGATGTCGATCTTTCCTTCCTCGGCACCATCGACAAGGGTTACGTCAGCGTAATGAGCGTCGGAAACCTTATCTCCACCAAGAAGCAGGACAAGTGCTATCAGGACTTCACTCTTGATACCGTAAACGGCGTTCCCGCCGCGGACTGGGACGCTCACGTTCACACCTGGGGCGACTGGGAGATCGTGACCGAACCCACCTGCGTCGACGGGCTTAAGAGGCACGTATGCTCCGGATGCGGCGCGGAGGAAGAAGAACCCATCCCCGCCACCATGGAGCACAGTTTCACCGATTGGACCGTTACCATCGAGCCCACCTGCAAACCGGGCCTTAAGGTCTGCAGCTGCACCCGCTGCTTGAACGATTTCGAAGAAGTTCTCGATCCCATCAGAGAGCATAGCTGGGGCGACTGGACCGTTACCACCGAGCCTTCCCTCAAGGCCAGCGGCGTCGAGACCCACGTCTGCGCGGAATGCGGCGACGAAGAGACCAGAAATATCGGCAAGATAGTCAATCCCTTCACCGACGTTCCTTCCAATAAGTGGTTTGCTCTTCCCGCGGTCTACTGCAACACCAAGGGCTTTATGAACGGCGTCAGCAGCGGCAAGTTTGCTCCTAACGACAATCTTACCCGCGCGATGTTCGTCCAGATCCTCGCCAAGATCGCGAACGCGGACCTCTCCAAGTACACCAAGGACAACGAGGGCCTGCCTTTCACCGATACAAAGGGCGCATGGTACTCCAAAGCGCTCAAGTGGGCGTACGAGAACGGCTACACCAGCGGCAAGACCGCTACCACTTTCGGACCTGGCGATAACGTTACCCGTCAGGAGCTCGCCAAGTTCCTGTTCACCTATTCCGAAAAGAACAGTCTGCCCAGCGCCGACGCAGATGATCTGTCCGGATATCTCGACACCGCAAAGGTCGCCAAGTGGGCGAAGACAGCTATGGGCTGGGCGGTCGGCAACGGACTTATCTCCGGCGTCAAGGTCGAAGGCGGTATGAACCTCGATCCCAAGGGCAACGCCACCCGCGGCCAGGTCGCTACCATCATTAAGAACTTCGTTCAGAGCGTTGTCGGCGACACCGCGGTCGAATACGAGCTCACTCTCGACTGACTTTCAGTCACGATAAGCGAGATCGCATAATCAAACATAGGATCACTTATAAATCGGACCGTCCGCAAGGACGGTCCTTTTTGTGTCTGCGGCGATCCGTAAAGACATTTTACTTTACCCCGGCGGCAGGGTTTTTCTTTCGAGAAAAAGTGACCGTTATGCTTGTAATTTACAATAAAATAATGTATAATATTATTTTGGATATATATGAGCATAAGTCTCTATAATGTTAACAAAAACGGAGATATTGAATATGGTAAACGTAATAGGACTGGGATATATAGGTCTGCCGACCGCGCTGATGCTCGCGTCGCACGGAGTCGAGGTCGTCGGCACCGACTACAACGCCGGGCTGGTCAAGACGCTGGAGAGCGGGCATACCACGTTTAAGGAGGACGGTCTCGACGATCTGTTTGCGGCTGCCGTTAAGGCGGGCATCCGCTTTACCACCGAATACCAGGTGACCGACACCTACATCGTCTCCGTTCCCACTCCGTATGACGATTTTTCAAAAAAGGTAGATCCCTGCTACGTCGTCGCGGCTGTAAACAGCGTTCTCGACGTCGCCCCCAAGGGCGCCGTCGTGGTCATCGAGTCCACGGTATCGCCCGGGACAATAGATAAGTACGTCCGCCCCGCGGTTGAGGAAAAGGGCTTGAAAACAGGCGAGGACGTCCACCTTGTCCACGCTCCGGAACGCATCATTCCCGGCAATATGGTCTACGAGCTCCTCCACAACAACCGTACCATCGGAGCCGACGAAAGGGAAGTCGGCGAGCGCGTCAAGGAGCTGTATTCGTCCTTCTGTCAGGGCGAGATCGTCGTTACCGGCATCCGTACCGCGGAGATGACCAAGGTGGTCGAGAACACCTTCCGCGCGGTCAACATCGCTTTCGCCAACGAGCTCGCCAAGATCTGCCGTCACGACGGTATGGACGTCTACGAGATCATCCGCATCTGCAATATGCATCCGCGCGTCAACATACTTCAGCCGGGTCCCGGCGTCGGCGGGCACTGCATCTCTGTCGATCCGTGGTTCCTCGTGGGCGATTATCCGTCGCTCGCCACCGTTATCGGCGAGTCGATGAAGGTCAACGACGGTATGCCCGATTTCGTGCTCGAACGCATTTACGACATAATGAAGGAAAACGGCGTTACCGACATCTCCCGCGTCGGCCTCTACGGTCTGACATACAAGGAGAACGTCGACGATATGCGCCAGTCGCCCACGCTTCAGCTTCTCGACAGCCAGGCGCGCCATCTTGCCGAGGGACTTAAGGTATACGATCCTTTCGTCACACGCGACGTCGTCAAGAACCAGTATCACGACCTCGACGCCTTCCTCCGCTGTGTCGACATAGTGGTCGTGATGGTCGGCCACGACGAGATAAAGAAGAACCAGTCCCTGCTTGAGGGCAAGATCGTTTTCGACACCCGCAACGTCATTACCCTCCCCGGCGTATATCACATCTGATATCAGGAGCATACGATGAAAAAAGTAATGCTGGTCTTCGGGACCCGTCCCGAGGCTATAAAAATGTGCCCGCTCGTCAATGAGCTGAAACGCCGCTCCGACGAGCTGCAGACCGTCGTCTGCGTCACCGCCCAGCACCGCCAGATGCTTGACGTGGTGCTCGACGCCTTTGGCGTCCTGCCGGACTACGACCTCTCCATAATGAAGGACAAGCAGACCCTTTTCGACATCACTACCAACATTCTTGAACGCATAAAATCGGTGCTCGAAACGGAAAAGCCCGACGTCGTCCTCGTCCACGGCGATACGTCCACCACCTTTGTGACCGCTCTCGCCTGCTTTTATCTGCAGATCCCGGTCGGACACGTTGAGGCGGGGCTTCGCACCTATAATATCTATTCCCCCTATCCGGAGGAGTTCAACCGTCAGGCAGTGTCGATCATAAGCAAATTCAATTTCACGCCGACCTCGCTTTCGCGCGATAACCTCGTGCGCGAGGGCAAGGACCCCGCGACCATTTACGTCACGGGAAACACCGCCATCGACGCCCTTAATACCACCGTCAGGGAGAATTATACCCATCCCGAGCTCGAGTGGGCGGAGGGCAGCCGCCTCATTATGATAACCGCTCACCGCCGCGAGAACCTGGGCGAGCCGATGAAGCATATGTTCCGCGCCATCCGTCGCGTTATGGACGAGCATCCCGACGTTAAGGCGATCTATCCCATCCATATGAACCCCGTCGTCCGCGAGACCGCCAACGCCGAACTGGGCGGCGAGGACCGCGTCCGCATCATCGAGCCGCTCGACGTCCTCGATTTCCACAATTTTCTCGCGCGCAGCTATATGATCCTCACCGACTCCGGCGGTATCCAGGAGGAGGCCCCGTCGCTCGGCAAGCCCGTCCTCGTCATGCGCGATACCACCGAGCGCCCCGAAGGCATCGCAGCCGGAACGCTCAAGCTCGTCGGTACCTCCGAGGAGACCATCTATACCGAGTTCACCCGCCTTCTCACCGATAAGACAGCCTACGACGCTATGTCCCGCGCCTCCAACCCCTACGGCGACGGCCACGCCTGCGAACGCATCGCGGACGTGTTGTGCGGGAAAGAGCTAAATCCGCGTTGACACGCGGGCTAAATCCGACCTGACGGTCGGGCTAAATCCGCGACTTCGTCGCGGGCTAAATCCGCGTTGACACGCGGGCTAAAACGGAGGAAATCAGTATGGCAGAGAGTGTGATGCTTGAGAAGTCAAAAGAATTTGCGATCAGTATTGTTAAAATATGCAAAGTAATTATGGCTGACAAGCATGAATATGTGATGACAAAGCAGTTGATTAAATCCGGAACTTCGATCGGAGCAAATATATATGAATCAAAATACGGACATAGCACCGCAGATTTTATATCAAAAATGCAAATTGCTTTGAAAGAATGCTATGAGTCCGAGTATTGGCTTGAATTACTATATAGAACCGAGTTTATTGACAGCGAAAGGTTTGCGGAATTATCTCATTCTTGCGGAGAGATCAGACGAATGCTTGTTTCGTCAATAAACACTGTAAAGTCAAACAAAGGAATAGAATAGTCTATAGATTTCTGTAATAAAAAACCGTCTGACATTGATTTCAGACGGTTTTTGTTATTTTATAATCCCGCCCGCAGGCGGTAAGCCCGCCGCTGGCGGATTTAGCCCGACCGTCAGGTCGGATTTAGCCTGCGACGAAGTCGCAGATTTAGCCCGCGACAACGTCGCGGATTTAGCTTATTTCAGCATTCCTTTTACGATTTCCGGAACAGCCGCGATGGCTTCCGCGATCTTGGACGCGTCTTTTGCGCCGGATGCCGCGGAGTCGGGACGTCCGCCGCCGTTGCCGCTGCACATCTGGGAGACGGCGCGGGCGATATTGCCGGCGTGAGCGCCGCGAGCCACGGCGTCCTTGCCGCAGGCGACGACGAAGTTGAGTCTGCCGTCGCAGTTGACCGCGATGACGATGACGGCGAGAGCGTCGTCCGCCTTGACGTTGTCGCACATGGTACGGGCGACGTCCATGGGAACGCCCTCGGTGGCGTGAGCGATGACGCGGAGCCCGTCTACTTCGGTAAAGTCGCGGGTGAGGCCTTCCGCCTGGGCGGCGGCGATCTTCGCGTTGAGAGCTTCTATCTCGCGCTTTGCGGCCTTCAGCTCATTCTGGAGGGCTGCGGCGCGGTTTGCGATCCCGTGGGGATCGGGGATCTTCATTTCGCGCGCTGTGTCGGCGATAAGCTCGTCCTTCTCGCGCAGGAATTCGAGAACTCCGAGTCCGGTCGTCGCCTCGATACGGCGAACGCCGGCGGCGACGGAGGTCTCGCTGATTATCTTGAACAGACCCGCCTTTGCGGTGTTGTCGAGATGCGTACCGCCGCAGAGCTCCATGGAGTAGTCGCCCATTTTGACGACGCGGACGGTATTCCCGTACTTCTCTCCGAAGAGCGCCATGGCTCCCATCTTGCGCGCGGACTCGATATCGGTCTCGACGGTCTCGATGGGATCGCCCTTCAATATCTCGGCGTTGACTGCCGCCTCTACGTCGGAAAGTTCCTCGGGAGTGAGGGCGGCGTAGTGGGAGAAGTCGAAGCGCGCGCGGTTCTCGTCAACGTAGGACCCCGCCTGCTCGACGTGGTTGCCCAGACGCGCGCGGAGGGCGGCCTGGAGCATATGGACGGAGGAGTGATTGCGCTTTATAGCGGCGCGCCTTGCGGCGTCGACCGACGCGATCGCGGCGTCGCCCACCTTAAGCGTGCCGGAGACGACCTCGCAGATATGCATATATACGCCGTCGTGCTTTTTCGTGTCGAGGACCTTCAGCTCCGCGCCGTCGGTCTTGATGACGCCGGTATCGCCGACCTGACCCCCGCCCTCCGCGTAGAAGGGAGTACGGTCGAGGATAACTATCGCCTTGCCTTCGGAAAGCGTACCTACCGCCTCGCTCGACTCGGCGTCGATGATCTCCACTACGGCGGCCTTGCTTGAAAGCTCGCTGTAGCCTGTGAACTCGGTTGCGCCTATGCCTTCAAGGAAGTCGAAGGACTCGCCCGCCCAGCCGAAGTCGCCGAGCGCGGCTCTCGCGCCGCGCGCGCGTTCCTTCTGCGCGGTGAGAAGCTCCTGATAGCCCTCCTCGTCGAGGGTCATACCGGCGTCTGCCGCGATCTCGCGGGTGAGGTCGATCGGGAAGCCGAAGGTGTCGCCCAGCTTGAAGACCTCCGCTCCGGGGAGCACGGTCTTGCCGGCGGCCTTGACGTCGGAGATCAGGTCGTTCAGCATCTCCATGCCGGCGTCGACGGTGGCGGCAAAGCGCTCCTCCTCGATGCCCACGACCTTGGTGATGTAGTCCAGCTTTTCGGTGAGCTCGGGATAAGCGGTCGCGTTCTCGCGCGCGACCACCTTGATGATGTCGGCGAGGAAGGGCTCCTTAATACCAAGCAGCCTGCCATGACGGGCGGCGCGGCGGAGCAGACGGCGGAGGACGTATCCGCGGCCTTCGTTAGCCGGGACGACGCCGTCGCAGACGAGGAACGCGGTGGAGCGGACGTGGTCGGTGATGATGCGGAGAGAGACGTCGGTCTTCTCGCTGTCGCCGTACTTTACGCCCACCTTGTCGCTTATCGCCTTCATTATGTTCTGTATGGTATCGGTCTCAAAGAGGTTGTTGACCCCCTGCATAAGGCAGGCGAGACGCTCCAGACCCATACCCGTGTCTATGTTGGGATGGGCGAGCGGAGTATAGCCGCCCTCGCCGTCGCCGTCGAACTGGGTAAAGACGAGGTTCCAGAACTCCATAAACCTGTCGCAGTCGCAGCCGGGCTTGCAGTCGGGCGAGCCGCAGCCGAACTGGGGCCCGCGGTCGAAATAGATCTCGCTGCAGGGACCGCAGGGACCGGAGCCGATCTCCCAGAAGTTGTCGTCCTTGCCGAGACGTACGATGTGGGATGCGTCGACGCCGACCTTCTTGTTCCATATGTCGTACGCCTGATCGTCCTGCTCGTATACGGTTACCCATAGCCTGTCCACGGGCAGCTCGAGCACGGTGGTGACGAACTCCCACGCCCAGGCGATGGCCTCGTCCTTGAAGTAGTCGCCGAAGGAGAAGTTGCCCAGCATCTCGAAGAAGGTTCCGTGACGGGCGGTCAGACCGACGCGCTCTATATCCGGGGTACGGATGCACTTCTGGCAGGTGGTCATACGGTGGCAGGGAGGCTCCTCCTCGCCCTTGAAGTATTTCTTGAGCGGCGCCATGCCCGCGTTAATGAGCAGGAGGGACTTGTCCCCCTGCGGGACGAGCGAAAAGCTCTCGTGGCGCAGATGCCCTTTGGATTCAAAAAATGAAAGGTATTTTTCTCTTAATTCGTTCAAGCCGGTCCATTTCACGGCAGGGTACCTCCGAAAAACTAAATGTCAAATTGAAAACCAATAAATAATTATATACTTTATTATCCGCTCTGTCAAGACGGAAAATCAGCCGTGGCTGACCGGTATGACGAGCAGGTAAACGTACTCCGATTCGGGAATGATCGGGGTGATCATGACCCCGCTCTTGTTGTATCCCAACGACCGCGTGTAGTCGTTCCGCAGCAGGGCGTTGAGGAACTTGTCGTCGTCCGGGGAGTCGCCCCAGAAAAACCCGATGTGGCAGTCTCCGGTCTCGAACGAGACGGGGTGTATGTAGATAAGGTCGCCCTTGCGGAGAACTCCGCTTTTCAGCGCGTCCGCGATGGTGGGGAAGCGGTAGCGCTGAAGGCCCGCGCGTTCCGCCGCGACCTTCCAGTTGTAGGCGTTCGCGTACGCACCGGATTGCGAAGGGATCCGCCCGATATCGCCGCCGCACCGCTGGAACACGCTTGAAAGGAAGCCCGCGCAGTTCATATGCGGATCGGCAAATCCGCCGCCCTTGTACTGAAGCAGAACCCAGGGCTGATCTATATTACGGAAAAGCCCCTGATACGGAGTGCCGAGGTATTCGTCGAGGTGGGCGGTAAGGAAGGACTCAACGTCCTCGGTACAGCCGAGCAGCTTGTCTATTGTCGAACCCTTGAATTCTGCGTAACCGGGGCGAACGGGCTCCTTCGGCGGCGGCTCCGTTGCCGGAGCCGTGTCCTCGGTCCCGGCGGACAGGGTATCCGCCGTTTCCTCCGGCTCCGTCTCCGGCGCGGGAAGCTCCGTTTCGGTCTCCGGCATGGGGGCGGATGTCTCCCCGGTCTCTTCCGCCGTTTCGGGCGGAGGGTCCCGCCTCGTTTGCGCGCAGGAGGAGAACAACGCCGCCGCCACAGCCGCCGCAAGCAGGAAAATAAACGCTTTTTTCATTCAAGCCCTCGCTAAAACCGGGCGGATCTTCCGCCCGGACGCCGGTTTTCGGTCTCTTACTGTTTTCTGCTACGCACGTCCTTGCCGGTGAAGAAAAGCGGATCGAACTCGCCGAACAGGCGGGAGGTTATACGGTCCTCGTAACGCTGGCGGAGCTCCTTCTGCGCAAGGTTGGTGTTGATTATCATCGGCTTTTTGCCGTTGAGCCTGGTGTTGATGATGTTGTACAGGCAGGCGACGGTAAAATTGTTGGTAAGCTCTGTTCCGAGATCGTCGATTATAAGCAGATCGCAGTCGAAATAACGGGCGGTCTCATCCTCGACGTCACTGTCGCGGCGTCCGAACTGCTGTTTGCCGAAATCGCGGAAGATATTCTGCGCCGTCTCGTATACGACGTCGAAGCCGCGCTCTATGACCGTCTTCGCGACGGAGGTGGAAAGATGCGTCTTGCCAAGTCCGGTGGCTCCGATAAGGAGCAGGTTTTTGCCCGACTCCGGGTCGAAGCTCTCCGCAAAAGAGCGGCAGCGGTAAAGAGCGTCGTTCGCCGCCTGAAAAGCGAGCGGATCGTCTTTATAGTATTCGACCGAGAAGCTGTCGAAGCTCTGCGTTTTAACGAGACCGCCGAGACCGGAGGTGACGAGCGTTTCCTCGACGATCGCCTTTTTGAGGCAGGAGCACATCTTTCCGCCCGCAAATCCGGTGTCGCGGCAGACGGGACAGTCGTAAACCGGCTCGCCCGCGTTTTCCGGTATTCCCAGCTTGTCGAGAAGCGCCCTGCGCCTCTCGGTCAGCTCGGCGTGTCTTGCGCGTATCTCTTCGAGCTTTTTCTCGACGTCGCCGCCGGAGGTCGCCGCGCCGAAGATATCGAGCGCGGTCCCGGAGAGCTTTTCGTCTATTTTGGCAAGCTCCGGTATGTCGGAGTGCAGGACGGCAAGCTCTGAAGCGGCTTTTGCCTCCGCCATGCTCTTTTTAGTTTCAAATCTCTCGCGTACCGTCCGGTAGTTTTTACTGCTGAATGCCATGGCGGAGATCACCTTTCGTTGTTATTGTTTTCACTTTCCCGCAGTTTTTGTGTGTTCTCTCTGGAGCGCTTGAGCGCCGCCTCGAAGAACTCGTCCGTGTCAAAGCTGCCGCCCTTTTGGCAGGCTTTCGTTTCGGCGTACTCCTTTTCGGCGCGTTCCACGTCTTCCGCCGTCTTGTAGCCTTTGTCGTGCCAGTTGCGGAGCACCTTTTCGAGATAGGAGACGGTGTATTTTCCGGTCTTTTCGACGGTGACGTCGTAAGCCATCCTTATCATTTCTTCGTCCGTGCCCCGGTCGTTCCACTCTTCAAAACAGTTCTTTTCCTTCGCCGTAAGGGCGCGCGAGCCGATGCCGAACATCCGGCGCAGCCTGTTTTCCATATCGAGGTAGGAGTCGCGGGCGGTGATGTAAGCCTCGAGCTTTTCCGCGGTATCGACTCCGTCGTCGTACAGGGTATATGCGGTCTTCGTCACATAGGCGAGCGAGCATTTGCCCTTGCGCGCGCAGTATTCGGAGAGCATCAGCACAAAAGTCCCGTCGACGCCGAGATGGTGCATCATGGATACTATCGAGTTGGTGTCCGTGTAATTGAGCGACGATATGCCGAGGATACCCGCGCACTCGTCTATTACGTTGTTGAGACCCTCGTCCCTTATGATCTCTGCGAGTTCCTCGCCCCTATAGATCGGACGGGTCTCGGCGCAGGAGCGCGCCTGTCTGCTCTTTTTGCGTTCGCCCTCGCGCTTGACGGCTCCCGTCCCGCGCCAGAAATCAAGCGCGCGGTCGAGGTCTTCGCGTCTGCATCCGATAGAGGCGGCAAAGGCGTCCGCGTTTTCTTCGTAATCATCGCGCAGGGCGTCGTCCGCGGCAAGTCCGCAGAGCAGCTTGAGCTCGATCTCGGTGCAGGAGGCGAGCTTTTCGCGCAGGACGCCGGAAGGAAGGTTGGCGACTTTGCTGTCGAATTGGAACAGGTATCTCATCTGTCGTCCTCTTCTTTTTCGCGTATCTCGTAGCAGAGCATCATGAGCGAGTCGCCCATGTGTACGTTCTGGACGGTGATGCCGTGGTCGGAAGAGAAAAGCTCGGTGCTGGTGTAGTTCCATATGCCCTTGACGCCGCAGGAGGCGAGCCGCTCGGCGGCGGCGTGAGCCTCGGAGGCGGGCAGGGTGAGCACGGCTATGTCGATCTCGTTCTCGCGGCAGAAGTCCTCGAGCCGGTCGACGTCGAGTACGGGCACGTCGTCGATGTGCTTGCCTATCACGGCGGGATCTACGTCGAACATGGCGCAGACTTCAACTCCGCGCTTTGTGAATACGGGGCTCCCCGCGAGCGCCTGACCGAGCTTGCCCGCGCCGATTATTACGGCGTGGTAGTTTTCATTTACGCCCAGTATCTCGCTTATTTTTCCGTACAGGTAGGTCACGTTGTAGCCGTACCCCTGCTGACCGAAGCCGCCGAAGCAGTTGAGGTCCTGCCGTATCTGCGACGCGGTGACGTTCATGCGTTCGGCGAGCTCGTTTGAAGAGATGCGCAGTCTGTTCTCGTTGAGCAGCATTCGGAGGTAGCGGAAATATCTCGGAAGCCGCTTTATGACCGCGGATGAGACGGGCGTCTCATTCTTCTTCTTGTTCATTTCTTCCTCTGGTGGTAATCGTAGGATAAGATCCGGAACCGGATAAAAATCAGATATTTTTCAGCGTTTCTTTGACGTATTCGGTGAACTGTTCGCAGGTCGCGCCGGTGTCGCGGCCGGTGATCCTGTACTTCTTATCGGTGAACATACAGAAATCGAGCGCCTTTTCAAGCCTGTCGGCCTCCGCCTGTCTCCCGATGTGGGAGAGCAGCATGACCGACGCGCGGAGCATCGAGCAGGGGTCGGCGTACTTGCCGCGCCCCTCGGCGATCATACGGGGAGCCGAGCCGTGGATGGCCTCGAACATAGCGTATTTCTTGCCGATATTGGCGCTGCCCGCGGTGCCGACGCCGCCCTGGAACTCGGCGGCCTCGTCGGTGATGATGTCGCCGTAGAGGTTGGGGAGCACGAAGACCTGGAAATCTCCGCGGCGCTTCTCGTCGACCAGCTTGGCGGTCATTATGTCTACGAACCATTCGTCGGTGGCGATCTCGGGATAGTCCTTCGCTACGCCGCGGCACTCCTCGAGGAATTTGCCGTCGGTGGTCTTGATGATGTTAGCCTTGGTGACGAGCGAAACGCGGGTCTTGCCGTTTTTCTTTGCGAATTCGTAGGCGAGCCGCGCGATGCGGCGGCTGCCCTCCGACGTGGTGACGCAGAAGTCGACTCCGAGGTCGGGCGTGACGTTCACGCCGTTGCTTCCGACGGCGTAACTGCCCTCGGTGTTCTCGCGGAAGAAGGTCCAGTCTATGCCTTTTTCCGGCACCTTGACGGGACGCACGTTGGCAAAGAGATCGAGCGCCTTGCGCATGGCGACGTTCGCGCTCTCGATGTTCGGCCAGCCGTCGCCTTTATGGGGCGTGGTGGTGGGACCCTTGAGGATGACGTCGCACTTCTTGAGCTCCTCCATCACGCCGTCCGGGATGGCCTTGAGCTGCGCGGCGCGGTTCTCTATGGTGAGGCCGTCTATATTGCGGAACTCTATCTTTCCCGCCTTCACCTCGTCGGCGAGCAGGTATTCGAGCACCTCTCTCGACGCCGCGGTAATGACCGGACCTATGCCGTCTCCTCCGCAGACGCCTATAACGATCTTATCGAGTTTGAGATAATCTACCGCTTCGCCCTCGGCGTTGATGCGCTCGACTCTCTCGAGCTGACCTTCGAGCAGCTTTGCGAAATGCTCCGCGGCGGCTTGTATCTGTTCTTTGTACTTTTCGTTCATTTTGACCCTCCGGGTAATTGTATCTTATCTTTTTGTGGCGTAGGCGTTCAGGCCGCTCGACGCGGTATTGCCCGCCAGATATTCGTAGTAGCCCTGCGCGCCTATCATGGCTCCGTTGTCTCCGCAGAGGCCAAGCGGCGGCATATACAGCCCGACTCCCCGCTTTTCGGCAAGCTCGGAAAGAGCCAGACGCAGATGCGAGTTTGCGGAAACGCCGCCGGCTATGACCAGCTTGTCGCTTCCGGTGAGGTCGAGCGCCTCGGACAGCCGCTTGACTATCGACCCGCAGACCGCCTTTGTAAACGACGCGCAGATGTCCGCGCGCGGAAGGGGCTCCCCCTTCTGATCCAGATTGTGTATATGGTTGATGACCGCCGTCTTGAGACCCGAAAAAGAGAAATCGAGCGTGTCCGGAAACCCCGCGGCGGAAGGGAAGTGTACAGCGTCCGGGTCGCCCTCTTTGGCGAGAGCGTCCATTTCCGCGCCGCCGGGATAGGGCATCCCCAAAAGTCTCGCCACCTTGTCGAACGCCTCGCCCGCCGCGTCGTCGCGCGTCGCGCCGATCGTCTCGAAATCGGTGTATCCCTTTACGTTGATTATCGAAGTGTGTCCGCCCGACGCGACAAACGCTGTAAATGGCGGCTCCAGATCCTTGTGGGCGAGATAATTGGCGGCGACGTGCCCGCGTATGTGATTTACCGGGACGAGCGGCTTGCCGTTCGCCGCGGCGATCCCTTTTGCGAAGTTGACGCCGACCAGCAAGGCTCCGATCAGTCCGGGAGCGTTGGTGACGGCGACCGCCTCGATATCCGGCATCGAGACGCCGGACTCGGCAAACGCCTCGCGGGTAAGCCCGCTTATCGCCTCGGTGTGGGCGCGGCTGGCTATTTCCGGAACCACTCCGCCGTAAAGCTTGTGTATAGAGATCTGCGACGCGACCTTGTTGGAGAGGATCTCCCGTTTGCCGCCGCCCATATCGACGACGGCGCACGCCGTCTCATCGCAGGAGCTCTCAAATGCGAGAATAAGCATCAGTTCTCCTGAAAAGTGGAAATGTGTTTAAAGTAGACCGCGGCGTCCTCGCGCGGCTTTGCGTAATAGTCGCGCCGTATCCCGACACGCTCGTATCCGTGCTTTTCGTAAAGCGCGACGGCGGGTGCGTTCGACACCCTGACCTCGAGTGCGATCAGCGGGAGCTTTCTCTCCTCCGCGACCTCGTCGGTCTTTTCAAGAAAGAGATCCGCAAGCCCCATACGCCGGAACTCCGGCGCGGTCTCGATCGAACAGACGTAAAGCGAGTCGACCGAATCGTAAAGCTCGAGATAACCGGCGACCTTGCCGCCGGAAAGGGCGACAAATGCGAAGGCGCGCTCGTTTGTCAGCGCGCTTTCAAGCATCGAGCGGGAAAAGGGATCGGAAAAGCACCGCTTTTCCAGAGCCTCCACCGCGTCGAGATGATCGTGGGAAAAGGGAAGGATATCAAACGTCAAGAAGAAACATCTCCTTCAGTCCCGCGGCTATCTCGGCAAGACAGCGGGAATAGTCCTCCACGCTTCCGCCGAACGGATCGGGAATGTCGCGGGGCATGGCGCAGATCTTGCCTGCGTGGGCGGGGTAGGAGTAAATCAGCTCCATCGCGTGACGGCGGGAGATGCCTACTATCCTGTCGTACGAACGCAGCGTCGCCTCGTCGACCGGACGCGCCGTATGGAGGTCGAACCTGTCGTCAGGCGAGGGCTCGACGCCCGCCAGCTTCAGCGCTTCGACCGCGTTCGGCGAGATAGGCGAACCCGGCGCGGGGAAGAGTCCCGCGGAGGACGCTTCTATCCCGTGCGCCTTTCCGTGACTGTTGAGCCACGCCGCCGCCATCGGCGAGCGGCAGGTGTTGCCCGTGCAGACGAACAGCACCCGCAGGGGGCGATCCTCTGTCTTTTCCGGAAACGCGGGGAAGGGGCTGACGCTTATATCATTGACCTGCCTTACCGTCTCCATCAATATCCGAAATTCCCGGAAAGACTGTCGTCGTTTACTATCCAGTCGTGTACGTTGAACTTGGTGTACTTTTCCTTGTCCTCGCGGACGACCACCTTTGCTATGCCGGCGTTGAGTATCATGCGCTTGCACATGGCGCAGGAGCAGATCCCCGGTACGATATCGCCGGTCGCCGGATCGGTGCACGCCATATAGAGGGTGGCTCCCTGGGTCTGCTGATATGAGGCGGCGATTATCGCGTTGGCCTCCGCGTGGACGGAACGGCACATCTCGTAGCGCTCGCCGTGGGGGATGCCCAGACGGTCGCGCATACATTCGCCGATGTCGCTGCAGTTGGTGCGGCCGCGCGGGGCGCCGTTGTAGCCGGTGGATACGATTACGTCGTCCTTGACTATTATCGCGCCGAAACGGCGGCGCAGACAGGTCGAGCGTTCGCTTACTGTCTCGGCGATGTCAAGGTAGTAGTTGATCTTTGATACTCTCGGCATGATCTTTCACGTCCTTTATGTAGATTTTTAGAGCGTAGCTGCCTTTTCTTTGAGGTATGCGCGGAAATCCTCACCGAGGGCGGGATCGCGCAGAGCGTATTCGATGTTGGCCTCAAGGAAGCCCATCTTGCTGCCCATATCGTAGCGCTTGCCGATGAACTCGACGGCGCTCATGCCCTTTGTGCGCGCGAGCTCCTTCATCGCGTCGGTGAGCTGTATCTCGTTTCCGGCGCCGGGAGCGGTGTTGTCGAGAATGTCGTATATATCGGCGGTGAGGAGCACGCGCCCGAGGATGGAGAGATTGGAGAACTTCTCCTCCGGCTTCGGCTTTTCTATCATGTCCTTGACGTGGTATTCGCGCCCCTCGATATGCTCGACGTCGAGAGAGCAGTATTTAACGATCTGCTCGTCGGTGACCGGCTGAACGGCGGCGACGGCGAGACCGTACTTTTCGTAAGCGTCCATCATCTGGCGGCAGACCGGGACGTCGGAATAAACGACGTCGTCGCCGTAAAGCACGCAGAACGCCTCGTCGCCGGTGAACGCGCGCGCGCAGCTTATGGCGTGACCGAGACCGCGGGGCTCCTTCTGACGAATGAAATGTACGTTGACGCGCTGCACCAGCTCGCGGAGCTGTTCGAGCTCCTTGGTCTTGCCCTTTTCGATGAGCTTCTGCTCATATTCGGGCGAATAGTCGAAGTAATCCTCGATGGCGCCCTTGCCGCGGTTGGTGATTATGAGTATATCGGTGATGCCGCTGTCGGCGGCCTCGCGTACCAGATAGTCCATGACCGGACGGTCGACTATCGGCAGGACCTCCTTCGGGACGGTCCGCGCGATGGGGAGCATGCGGGTCCCCAGACCCGCCGCCGGGATTACTGCCTTGGTGATCTTCTTCATTGTTCGTGTCCTCGTTTCTTATATAAAAATGCCGATATTAGACTAATTATAATTATTATAAAACATTGTTAAGAAAAAATCAATATATCTTTAAGATAAAAATCAGAGTTTTTTGTCCCGGAGAGACCTCTCGGCTTCCCGCCCCCGACTGAAAAAGGACCGGAAAAACCGGTCCGTGTTTTCATATAAGCTCCTCGAACTCGTCGAAGGTCGTTTCCTTGTCGCGGAAGTGACCGGGCGTGACGTCGATTATGCGGTTGGCTATCGTCTGCACGAACTGGTGGTCGTGCGAGGTGAACAGCATGGTCTCGGGGAAGCGGATCAGGCCCTCGTTGAGGGAGGCGATCGACTCAAGGTCGAGGTGGTTTGTCGGCTCGTCGAGGATGAGCACGTTCGCGCCGGAGAGCATCATTTTACAGAGCATCATGCGCACGCGCTCGCCTCCGGAGAGGACGCTGACCTTTTTATACACCTCGTCGCCCGAGAAAAGCAGGCGTCCCAGCCAGCCGCGGGCGTCCGCCTCGTAGGAAAGCCCGGTCTCATTGCAGAGCCAGTCGCAGAGGTTCTCGCTCCTTCCGTCGAAGAAGGCGGAGTTGTCGGTCGGGAAGTATGCCTGCGAGGTGGTGACCCCCCATTTGAACGTGCCCTCGTCCGGCTCGACCTCTCCCATAAGGATCTGGAAAAGGGTGGTGCGGGAGAGCGAATCGTCGCCGACGAAGGCGACCTTGTTGTGCGGACGGATGATGAAGGATACGTTGTCGAGCACCTTGCGTCCGCCGACCGTCTTTGAAAGCCCGCTTACCGTCAGCACCTCGTTGCCGATCTCGCGGTCGGGCTTGAAATCGAAGTAGGGGAAGCGCCTCGAGGACACCTCTTCCGGAGCGAGCTCCAGGTTGTCGAGCAGCTTTTTGCGGCTGGTCGCCTGTTTTGACTTTGAGGCGTTCGCCGAGAAACGGGAGATGAAGGCCTGCAGTTCGGCGATCTTCTGCTCGTTCTTCTTGTTCTGCTCGCCCAGGCGCTTTTCGGGCATCCCGACATACTCCTGATGGACGAGCCGACCAACCACCTCGATCTGAAAACCATCGCCTGGCTCGAAAACTTCCTCCTCGACATCGACTCCACGGTGCTCGTCGTCTCGCACGAC
>JAFSSR010000077.1 GCA_017450885.1 Clostridia bacterium
ATCCGCGGCTCCCGCTTTTTAATTATAAATTATTTACCTATTAACTAACGCCTAGTGCCTAATACCTAATGCCTATTAACAAGCGCCTAATGCCTAACGCCTAACGCCTAATGCCTGGTGGCTAGTGGCTGGTGACTAACGCCTGGTGGCTAGTCCCCTCAATCCTCCGCCGTATTTTTATCATACGCCTCGAGCAGCTCGGCGAGCTTGGCGTTGACCATGCCCTCCTTCGCCGCGTACCAGGAGGCGAGGTTGGGCTCTTCATAGCTTATCAGATGGCCGACAAAGTGTCCGATGCCGCCCAGACATTCGCTGTACGCCGAGATGAAGTCGGTGGTCGCGCCGTCGTGGATGATATCAAGCATATCTATAGACACGTCGTCGCGCGTGTACTTATCCTTGAGGGCGATCTCATAGTAGGCGGGCACGCAGAGTCTGCCTCCCTCGGACGCCATGCACTCGAGGACGGCACCGATCATTTCGGCGCGGTCGTCAGTCACCGTGACCGGGACCGAGAAGGTGTAGGGCGCGGTCGAGGCGTGATACTGGGTATCGTCGGCGTAGTACTTGGGATACGGGGTGACGCCGAAGTCGCGCTCGTTTGCGCGCATATCGACAAGATCCTGCATCGTGCCGAAGGAGAAGACGTCTCTTACCGTGGTGTCGCTGTCGTCCTCGTCCGCTCCGGAGATGCGGATGCCCATGTTCTCCCTGAACATCTTATAGAAATTGCTGAAGAAGTCGTAAACCTTTTCGTTCTTGACGTCGATCACGGGGTCGCCGTTGTCGTCGCGGTGGGAGAAGGACACTCCCGAGGAGTAGGTCATGACGTCGAAGATCGAGCTGGAGTGCTTGACCTCGAAGCCGTACTGGTCGCCGTTGTCGCGCTGAGCGTTGCCGTTCAGATCGACGTAGGCGCGGCGGGAGTAGTCTGAAAGCAGATCGTAGGTCCAGCCGCCCTTATCGCCGTCGCCGGAGAGCACCAGATCGTAGAACTCGTCGATCGGACCGAAGGTCTTCTCGAACAGCTCAACGTCGAAGGTCATGGTGGCGGCGCTCTTGACGCCGGAAAGCGAAAGGTCGCCGACGAGCATATACTGCTTGTTGCGGAGGGTGAGCTGGTCTATGTAGTCATTGTTCCAGTACTTCTTCGACAGGTCGATATACTTGCTCCCCGCCATGTCGCGGAAAACGCCCATCTGCGCCGACTTCGCCGCCTCGTAGTATGCGCCGGCGATCAGATCGTAGTCGGTCGAGCCGGACAGTATCTCGTCGCGCGCGACCGACATGAATATCTCGGCGGCTATCTCGCCCGGTATGTAGTTCATGCTTACGTTCAGACGGTCCTCGACGGAGATGTTGCGGTTGTTGATCGCCAGATCGACAACGTCGCCCGTGTGCCCGTCCGCGGTCAGCTCGTTGTTCAGGAAGCTGGTGTTCCAGTAGAACACGTTTATCTTCTCGCCGCCGAAATCGAGATCCGGAAGGTCGTCGAGATAGACCTCCTTCGGGTCTTCGTTCCGCCCGGAAGTCTCCTCGTCCTGCGACGTCCCGTTGCAGGCGGCGAACGAGAAAACGCATGCCGCGCACAGCGCCGCCGCGATAGCTTTTCTGAATGTGTCTTTCCTCTTCATAGTTGTCACCTTTTGTCTTCGGAAATTTAGATAATTGATATTGTATATAGTTTGCGGCTGAAAATCAACCCTTAATTTGTGAATTTTTCCCGACGCCCGAAAATACCCTTTGCGGACTGCCCGTTTTCATCCCCCGAGCAGCTCCTTTTCGACCGCCTGCCAGTCCGAACGGTCGAGGGAGAAGAGCTTTTCTTTGCGGATGGGAAGGCGGCGCGCCGTCCCGTCGGGCAGGACGCCCGGCTCGAACCATTTTTTCGGATCCGGCTCGAGTATGACCCGCGAGAGGATGGCGGCGAGGGCGGCGGCTCCGTGTTTTTCGCGGTAATCGGCGCAGAGCCCCGCGAGCGAGACCGCCTTTTTGAGCGCCTTCCAGCGCAGAGAGAGCAGGACTCCGCCGCCGCGAGCGGGATATACGAGGTTGAGATCGCCCGCCGGCCAGTTGAAGTAGCGGTTGTCCTTTACCGGGTCGTCCGTGTAGACGGTATATCCCCAGCGCAGGAAGCCGTCAAGCCCGAAAAGGGCGGTGACGGCGCCGATGGCGAAGCACTCGGCGAGGTCGGAGGCGAGGAAGGTGTTGGGGTGGGAGGGCATATTGCAGACGTACCAGAGGAAACGCTTGCCCGGCATGGTCGCCTTGTACTCCTCTATTTTGTCGTACTCGCCGGTCAAACATTCGAGCGACGGGACGAAATCGCAGACGCGATCCCCGAATTCGCCGATGAACTCGGAGTGGTTGAGCGCCGCCTTGAGGACAAAGCGGGGGGCGACCTCCCTTACGCGGTCGATCGAGCGCCTGTACGCCTCGACGTCGCCCGGCTCGTCAGCCATCAGGCGGACGCGGTCGATCATGCCCTCGCCGATAAAGTACCCTTCGAGCGCGGAGACGTAGCCGTCGATCTCGGCGGGGTCGGTGAGATATTCGTACCTCCCCTCCGCCGCGTTCCGGCAGCGGATCTTTGCGCCGTCGGGATGGTCGGGCGAGAGCCTGCCGAAGCCGCCGACGGTGTCGCACCAGACGTTGACCAGTCCGAAAACGGTGATCTCGCCGTCGACGCCGTATTTGGCGCACAGGTCGATATACCGCCGCATCGCGGTAAAGTCGTACGTGATGCTCCCGTCCGCCTCGCGCGTGAGAGAGACTATCGAATACTCGTACAGATCGGCGGGGCGGCGGTGCTCAAAGTGGCACCACTGGCCGCTCCACGGGCAGTCGGAGACGATCAGCGTCACGCACTTCTGCCCAAGCTCAGCGAGCGAGGCGACGTATTTTTCCAGCACCGCGAAATGGGCGTCGCTCCACGGCTCGACCCCGTGGGCGCGCGCGATATTGGTCGGGTGCTGCCAGATATCGAGATGGAAGGGCAGGTCGATATTGCACGGGATCGCGCGGTCGAAGACCTCGCAGCGAATCGTCACCGAGCCGATCTCGCGCTCGGCGCCGAACATTTCCGACTCGAGGAGCCGGTATTCGATCGGTCCGTCG
>JAFSSR010000078.1 GCA_017450885.1 Clostridia bacterium
CGAGGTGACCATAGTATTGATGCGGTCGCTGTGGGTGTGTCCGAGCACGTTGAGCAGGCTTTCGGGAAGCTGGCTCTCCTCGAGTACCCCCGCCCTAACCGCGTCGTCGATATCGTGATTGATATACGCTATTCGGTCGGCGTACTGGATTATCGCCGCCTCCGGAGTCAGCGTTTTCATCTTCCAGCCGTGGTTGAGTATCCCGTCGCGGACCTCGACCGTCAGATTGAGCTTTTCCAGCTTTTCAACGACGCGCAGGCTCTGGGCGTTGTGGGTAAAATCGGCGCGGTAGCAATGCTGCAGCTCGCGCTCGCCCGCGTGCCCGAACGGGGTGTGGCCGAGGTCATGACCGAGGGCTATCGCCTCGGCGAGATCCTCGTTGAGCCGCAGAGCGCGGGCTATCGTCCTCGCTATCTGCGCAACCTCAAGGGTGTGGGTCAGACGGGTGCGGTAGTGGTCCGCCTCCGGCGACAAAAAGACCTGCGTCTTGTGCATAAGCCGCCTGAACGCCTTGGAATGGGTTATCCTGTCGCGATCGCGCTGGAAGTCGGTGCGGAGGGTGCAGGGCTCGACGTAGACGTCCCTGCCGCGCGTGTTGCGCGAAAGGGTCGCAAACTCGGAAAGGGTGGTCTCCTCCCGCTCATATATCATCTCTCTCACCGTCATCGGGCATACCTCCTCTTTCCAGCACCTTGACGACCTCGAATTCGTCCGGCTCGAAGCCGGTCTCCTCGCCCAGCTCGTCGGTTATCCGCAAAAGGCCGAACACCGGGTCGCGTTCCGCCAGATATAATTTGTTCTTTTTTAATCTTACGTTATAATATCCGCCGAGATAGCGGACTTTTAACAGATCGTTGTCATAATTTCTCATATCATTTGCTAAATACGCGATTATTTTAAAAAATCCCCCCGATATGGGAGGATTTTTTAAAAATCGACACGTCTTCCCGTTTCGGTGACGGACGCGCGGCCGGCGGTCGTTTCGACCACCGCGGCGCGGACTTCATCGAAGGCGGGGGTACGGACTGCGAGGCGAAGGATGACATTTTCGGCGTAGTCCGTACCGTCTGTTTTGAGCTCAAACCTCGCAAGCACCGGCTGGAGCTTATTGAAGTCGGAATAGCTCGCCTCGACGGTGAATTCGACAAACTCGGCGAACTCCACCGTCCCCGCCTCGTCGCACGCCGCTTTCGCGGATGCGCCGTAAGCCCTGACAAGCCCGCCCGCGCCGAGAAGTATCCCCCCGAAATACCGGGTGACGACCACGACGCAGTCGGTGACGCCCAGTTTTTTTATCACCTCGAGCACCGGGATGCCCGCGGTTCCTTGCGGCTCTCCGGCGTCGCTGTATCGGGCGATGTTGTTGTCCTTGAGCATATAGGCGTAGACGTTGTGGGTGGCGTCGGCGTACTCGTGCCGTATGCGGGCGATGAAGTCGAGCGCCTCTTTTTCGGTCTTTACCGGGCGGGCGTGACCGATGAACCGCGACCGCTTTTCGATCAGCTCGGCGTGTCCCTCGCGGGCGAGGGTCGAGAAGGTGATCTCGCTCATTTTGCGTCCCCCTTGACTATGTACTCGCGCAAAGCGCCCCTCGTCTTGGCGTCGACTATGGCGCGTACGCGGCAGACGCCGTTATCGTAGCTGACGTCCGAGACTACCGCCTGACGGTAGAGCCTGTCGAGGTGGCGGGTCTCGCTCATCGGGAACTCGAAGGTCACGATGCTGCTGCCCTGGGTCGCGGCGTCCTCGAGCGCGCGGATAAGATCGTCAAGCCCTTCGCCCGTCTTCGCTGAGATGAATATGGTGTCGGGCCGCGGCGGGATCTGCAGTCCGTCGGGCGCCTCCTTGTCGCACTTGTTGTAGACGTACAGGGTGGGTTTACCGTGGACGCCCATATCCCACAGTAGCTTGTGAGTCACCTCGAGCTGCGCGCCCGCCTCCGGGTCGGAGGCGTCGATAAGGACGATTATCACGTCGGCGAATTTGACCTCGTCGAGCGTCGATTTGAACGCCTCGACCAGATGGTGGGGCAGTCTGCGGATAAATCCCACCGTATCGGTGAGCAGGACGTCAAGCCCGCAGGGGAGCCTGTATTTGCGGGTCGTCGGGTCAAGGGTAGCGAACAGCTTATCCTCCGCGAGGATGCCTGCCCCGGTCAGCGTATTGAGCAGGGTGGATTTCACGGCGTTGGTGTAGCCGACAATCGCCACGCGGGAGACGCCCGAGCGTTCACTCGCGCGGCGCTGCGTTTCGCGGGTGCGTTCGAGGTCGGCGAGCTCTTCCTTCAGCGCAAGGATGCGGCGGTTTATGTGCCGTCTGTCGCTTTCCAGCTTGCTCTCGCCGGGTCCGCGGGTCCCTATCCCGCCGCCGAGACGGGAGAGCTGGTTCCCTTTCCCGATAAGACGCGGTATCGAATACCGGAGCTGCGCAAGCTCGACCTGCAGCTTGCCCGCCGAGGTGACGGCGTGGGCGGCAAAGATGTCGAGGATCAGCATCGTGCGGTCGATGACCCGTACACCGTCGAGCTCGTCCTCGATATTGCGTATCTGCGAGGGGGTAAGCTCGTCGTCGAAGACGGCGAGCGTCAGGTCGTTGTTCCTGCACGCCTCGGCGAGCTCGGTAAGCTTTCCGGCGCCGAGATAGGAGGCGGGGTCGGGATTGTCCTTCGCCTGGGTCAGCCGCAAAACGGCGACTCCGCCCGCGGTGTCGAGCAGTCTTTCCAGCTCGTCGAGAGAGACTTCGACCTCGCGTTCGTCGCGCTCCCTCGAAATGACCGAGCAGAGCGCCGCCCTCTCCGGCGATTCTTCTTTAAAGATATTCTTTTCGCTACTCATAAGTATTTCCCCTCCCCTCTGTCAGCTTCACTGACAGCTCCCCCTCCCCGCTTTGCGGGGGAAGGAGCCTTTTTTAACAGTTCGCCTAACACGGTTGTTCTTTGCGTGTTTTCCGACTGCGCTTTTTCTTTCCGGACCTGCCACAAAAAACGGGTGAGAAATGATATCCATCTCTCACCCGAATTCGCAAGAAAACTTATTTCTGCTGTACTGCTTCCAGACGCTTTTTGAACTTGTCCACACGACCGCCGGCGTCAACGAACTTCTGTTTGCCGGTGAAGAAGGGGTGGCACTTGGAGCAGATTTCAACTCTGATCTCGCCGCCCTTGGTGGACCTGGTCTTGGACTCAGCGCCGCAGGCACACTTGATAACAGTTTCTTTATATTCGGGATGAATACCGTTCTTCATTGTTCTGTGTCTCCTTACAAGATTTTTATGTCAATTGTAGTTATCAATTCACAATTACAAAGATTATATCATAAAACGCATCACTTTTCAAGGGGTTTTTGAAAAAAATTCATCTTTTAAAAATAAAATCGAAAAAGCACAAAAAATTGTATTTTCCCCCTTTACAAATACCATATATTGTGGTATTATATCCACGGTAATTCTTTAATTCGGTCCCGTGAGGCCGCAAAGACGCCGGAATGATAATAAAAATGACGTTTTTGCTCCGCCTTACGGCGGGGTATTTTTTTGTGAGGTTTGTGATGGCTGACGAAAAAAAGCTGATGGACGCCGGCGCGATCGACCGCGCGCTTACACGCATTTCGCATGAAATTATAGAACGCAATCCCGACGTAGCCGAGCTCTGCCTTATAGGCATACAGCGCCGCGGCGTGCCGCTTGCCGAGCAGATAGCGGGATATATCTCCGCCTTCTCCGACATCAAGGTCATGGTGGGCAAGCTGGACATCACCCTCTACCGCGACGACCTCACCGAGATCCACGAGCAGGCGGAGGTCCACGGAACGACCATCGACTTCCCCATCCAGAACAAAGCGGTCGTCCTCGTCGACGACGTGATCTACACCGGGCGCACCGCCCGCGCCGCTCTCGACGCGCTGATCACGCTCGGACGTCCGGCGTGCATACAGCTCGCCGTGCTTGTCGACCGCGGACACCGCGAGCTTCCCATCCGGGGCGACTACGTGGGAAAGAACGTCCCCACCTCCCGCAAAGAGCTCATCTGCGTGCGCGTCCCCGAGGTTGACGGAGTAAAGGAAGTTGTGATCCGCCGGGTCGAAGACGGCGAATTAGATAGGATAGATATTAAATAATATAATATTCAGGAAAAAACGGAGCAGTTCGCATGGGCGTTAGCTGATGTCGGGCAGAGCCGCTTTTCATAAATTAAACTGCACCCGTGAGTGCAAGTATTTAGGAGGACGTAGAATGAAACTCATCTACAACATCAAGGACAAGCCCAGCGTGGGCAAGACGATCGTCTTTGCCATCCAGCAGCTCCTCGCCATCATGGCCGCCACCCTCGTCGTGCCGATCATCGTCGGTCACGATATGGAGCCCGCAGCCGCTCTCTTCGGCGCAGGCGTCGGAACCATCGTTTATCTCTGCTTCACCAAGTTCCGCAGCCCGGTCTTCCTCGGCTCGTCGTTCGCTTTCCTCGGCTCCATGGCAGCCGCTTTCGCAGGCGGCGTCTCGATGGCGCTCGGCTATCTCGGACTTATCATCGGCGCAGTCTTCGCGGGACTCGTTTACGTCGTTATCGCTCTGATCGTCAAGGCCGCGGGCGTTGAGTGGATCAACAAGCTGATGCCCGCCGTCGTTATCGGACCCACCGTCGCGATCATCGGACTCTCCCTTGCCGGCAACGCCGTGGGCGATCTCAAGACCGCTCCCGCCGGCGGCGACTACAGAATAGCGGTCCTCGTAGGTCTCGTTACTCTCGCCGTCACCATGGTCTGCTCCGTTTACGCTAAGCGCAAGAGCATGTTCAGACTCATTCCCTTTATAATCGGTATCCTCGCCGGATATATCTTCGGCGCCATCCTGACCGCCATCGGCAACGCTACCGATACAGCCGCGCTCAAGGTCGTTGACTTCACTCCCCTCAAAAATCTCGTAGCTGACGGCGTAGGCGTCAAGACCTTCTTCACCTTCCCGACCTTCACCTTCATCACCGCCAAGGAAGGCTTCAAGGAGCTGTCTTCCAACTGGGGCTACCTCGGCACCATCGCGGTCGCTTACGTTCCCGTTGCGTTCGTCGTTTTCGCCGAGCACATCGCCGACCACAAGAACATCTCCCCCATCATCGAGAAGGATCTGCTCAAGGATCCCGGCCTCCACAGGACCCTGCTGGGCGACGGCGTAGGCTCCATGGCGGGCGCCTTCTTCGGAGGATGCCCCAACACGACCTACGGTGAGTCGATCGCCTGCGTCGCCATCTCCGGCAACGCCTCGGTCGTCACCATACTCACCGCCGCGATCGGAGCTATCCTCATCTCCTTCCTCGCTCCCTTTGTCGCATTCGTCAACTCTATCCCCTCCTGCGTCATGGGCGGCGTCTGCATGGCTCTGTACGGCTTCATCGCAGTCTCCGGTCTCAAGATGATACAGAAGGTCGACCTCGAGGACAACAAGAACCTCTTCGTCGTCTCGGTCATCCTGGTCTCCGGCATAGGCGGTCTTGCTCTCACCTTCGGTCAGGTCACCATCACCTCCATCGCCTGCGCGCTCATCCTCGGCATACTGACCAACATCATGCTGTCGGGCAAGAAGAATGAAGACAAGTAATTTACAGTACATACAAAAAGAACACCGTTTCGCAACGGTGTTCTTTTTGTATCAGTTCAAAGTTCAAAGTTCAAAGATTAAAGAGACGTTGGATTTTCAGCGTGTTCATATACCCAGCAGTTTTCTCGCGTTATCGGAAACGGCGCGGCAGAACTCGGCGTGATCCATCCCCTTTATTTCGGCGAGCCTTGCGGACGTATAGACGAGGTTGCGGGAGTCGTTGCGCCTTCCGCGCATCGGCTCGGGCGAAAGGTAGGGACAGTCGGTCTCGATCAGCATACGTTCGAGCGGGACCGCCTCGGCGACCTCGCGTACTTTAGGCGCGTTCTTGAAGGTCACGACCCCGGAGAACGAAATATACCATCCGCGGCGGACGAGGTCGCGCGCCATCTCGGCGGAGCCGCTGTAGCTGTGGAAGATCCCGCGGACACCGGGATAGTCGCAGACGACCTCCATGCACTTGCCGTGGGCGTCGCGGTCGTGAATCGCCACCGGCTTGCCTGAACGCTTCGCCATCTCCATCTGCGCGCGGAACCATCTTTCCTGTATATCCCGCGCCGGATCGTCCCAGTAAAAATCGAGTCCTATCTCCCCTATGCCCACGACGCGGGGATGGGAGAGCATGGCTTCGATCCCGGCGAGCGCGGCGTCGGGATCGTCTATCTTTCCGCACTCTTCCGGATGTATGCCCACCCATGCGTAAAAGTTCGGATATTTTTCGGTGAACTCCACGCTCCGTTTTGAAGTCGCGACGTCGCATCCGACGTTTATAACCGCCGAGATATCGCCGCTCTCAAAAAGTGAGGCGATGACCGCGTCGCGGTCATCGTCAAACTTTTTATCGTCGTAGTGAGCGTGGGAGTCGATGATATCGAGTCCCATCAGCGTACCCTTTCGCCCAAAGGCGTTTCGGGGTCGAGGAAGACGACGCGGACTTCTTCTTCGCCGGAGGCGAGGATCATGCCGTTGCTCTCGACTCCGCAGAGCTTTGCGGGCTTGAGGTTGGCGACCACGATGATCTTTTTGCCGATAAGCTGATCCGGGGTGTAGAACTTGGCGATGCCCGAGACGACCTGGCGCTTTTCGTAACCGAGGTCGAGCTGCAGCTTGAGCAGCTTTTTCGCCTTCGGGACCGGCTCGCATTCCACCACCTGCGCAGTACGCAGCTCGACGTTCATGAAGTCTTCTATTCCGATAAGAGCGAGCCCCTCCGGCTTTTCGGGAACGGCAGCCTGCTTTTCGGCTTCTGCCTTCTCCGCTTCAAGCTCGGCGTAGAATTTCGCCTCGTCGATGCGGGCAAAGAGCGGCGATGACTCGCCGAGGACCGTACCCGCCTTGAGCGCGCCGTATTCATAGGACTGATCGCCGCATCCGATCTGCGCGGCGATCGACTTCGCGGTGCCGGGCATAAAGGGTGCGAGGAGCGTTCCGCAGAGGCGGATGGTCTCGAGCAGGTTGTAAATGACCGAGGCGAGACGCGGCTTTGTCTCCTCGCTCTTGGCGAGCACCCAGGGAGCCGTCTCGTCGATATACTTGTTCGCGCGGCGGAGGGCGCTGAATACGCTTTCGACCGCATCGGCGATATGGTAGCCGTCCATCTGGGCGAAGTAGTCTTCCCTCGCCTTCTCGACCGTCTCGCGGAGGCTCCTGTCAAGCTCGTCCTCCTCCCCCTTCTCCGGCACGACGCCGTCGAAATACTTCTTTGTCATAGCGGCGGTGCGGTTGACGAGGTTGCCGAGGTTGTTGGCGAGATCGCTGTTGTAGCGGGAAATGAGGGTCTCCCAGGTGATGCTGCCGTCGGCGTTGTAGGGCATCTCGGCGAGGACGTAGTGGCGGACGCCGTCTACGCCGAACTTCTTTACGAGATCGTCGGCGTAAAGGACGTTGCCTTTCGACTTGCTCATCTTATCCTGACCGAAGAGCAGCCAGGGATGTCCGAACACCTTCTTGGGTAGCGGCTCGCCCAGCGCCATAAGGATTATTGGCCAGTATATGGTATGGAAGCGGAGTATGTCCTTGCCGATGATATGGACGTCCGCCGGCCAGTATTTGCCGTAAAGCTCGCCCTTTTCGTCCACGTCGTAGCCGAGGGCGGTGATATAATTTGAAAGCGCGTCGATCCAGACGTAGATAACGTGCTTGTCGTCGAAGGTGACCGGGATGCCCCACTTAAAGGAGGTGCGGGAAACGCAGAGATCCTGCAGTCCCGCCTTCAGGAAGTTGTTGACCATCTCTTTTTTGCGGGACTCCGGCTCGATGAATTCGGGGTGATCCTCGATATACTTCATCAGTCTGTCGGCGTAGGCGCTCATACGGAAGAA
>JAFSSR010000079.1 GCA_017450885.1 Clostridia bacterium
CACCGCAGGTGGGGAGGGGGAGCTGTCGCCGCAGGCGACTGAGGGGAGGGGAAAACGAAATCGGTTGCTGACTGTGTCCTTTAGGGCGGGGGTGGAACCCCGCCCCTACCGGTTAAAATGGCGTTCGGGTGGGACGACCTCGAAGGCAGGATCACGGATTGCCGCGTCGTACCTTCGGTACTCCTCGCAATGACAGCGCTTGGGTGCTGAAACGATGTGTCGGCTTCGCCGACGATCTTAACGAGATTTCGCCTGCGGCGAAACGAGATTTTTGCTTTCGCAAAAGCGAGATTTTCGCCTTACGGCGCAAGCGAGATTCGCGGCAAAGCCGCGAACGGGTGGGGGGCGATTATCGCGGCAAAGCGCGAACGGAGCCATTCCCGTCGGGAAAAGGCGGGCTGCGCCTCATTTTCCCGCTTGGTCCTTCCACGCGCAGAGCCATATGCCGCCGTCTTTTCCCCCGGCTTCGATACCGGGGATCCAAAGCGGTCCGCGGTCGTCGCAGAATACGGGGAGCCCGGCGCGTTCGCAGGCGGGTACGCCCGCCTCCTGGAGCAGGTTCTTGACCGTGCGGCTGATCCCGCGCACGCGGATCCTGTCGCCGGGACGGCGGCTGCGCACGCGGACGGTCCCTTTTATGGTACCGCGGTCAAGTGAAGTATATGTGAACCCGATGTGGATTTTTTTCAAATTTTCAAATTCGCCCCGGTCGGTGACGACCGCCGCCGTCCGGCACGTCCCGGGAACGGACGCGGGAACGCCCGGCTCGAGCGGGATATCAAATTCGGGCGGCTCTTCTCCCCGCCGGTCGGGGATGAAGGCGAAGGCGCCGCGGTAGATGTCCAGCGCCAGCCCGCCGCCCACGGACAGCCGTGTGTCTTTTCCGGCGGCGACCGCGTCGAGCGCGGCGAGGAGGTCGATCCTGCCGCCCGCCTCTTCTGCGGCGGCGGCGACGGCGCGAGAGCCGACGGCGCGGTGATGGAGCGCGACGACGGCGCAGGAGTATCTTCCCTCGACCGGCGATCCCTTTCTCGCGGCGTCGAGCAGCCGCTTCCCCTCGAGGGAGAGCCACTCGTCGTCGGCGCGGAGCAGACCCGACATGCGCGTCACCGTCTCGGCGACCCGCGGATTGAGCTCGCGCAGGGCGGGCGCGATATTGCGCCTGATGAAATTGCGCCTGTACGTCTCGTCGGCGTTGGTGCGGTCGGTCACGAAGGGGACGCCGTTCTCGGCGGCGTACTCCTCGATCTCGCGGCGGGTGCAGTAGATGAGCGGGCGGACGATCCGTCCGCGCACCGGCGGTATGCCGGCGAGCCCCCGCGAGCCGGAGCCGCGCGCCAGATCGAAAATGACCGTTTCGAGATTGTCGTCGGCGTGATGCGCGGTGGCGACGGCGTCGGAGCCGCGGCGCGACCGCGCTTGCTCGAACGCCTCGTAGCGCGCCCGCCTGCCCGCCTCCTCCTCGCCGCAGCCCCATTCGCGGGCGAGGGCGGGGATATCGCGGCGGACCGACTCGAACGGGACGCCCAGCTCTTCGCAGATCCGGCGGCAGAACGCCTCGTCGCGGTCGGCGTCCTCCCCGCGTATCATGTGGTTCAGGTGGAACGCCTCGACGCTCACGCCGTATTCGCCGGCGTGAGCGCGCAGCCAGTGCAGCAGGACGGACGAGTCCGCCCCGCCCGAAAAGGCGACGGTTATCTTTTTGTTTTTGCCGCCGAGCATATTGTAGTCGGCGACGGCTGATCTGATTTTTTCGTTGATGCCCATTTTTTAAGCTAAATCCTCGCTGGCGCTCGGGCTAAATCGCCGCGTTGCGGCGGCTAAATCCACGGCGAAGCCGTGGGCTAAATCCGGCTGGCGCCGGGCTAAATCGCCGCGTTGCGGCGGCTAAATCCACGGCAAAGCCGTGGGCGAAATCCACGCTGGCGCGTGGGCTAAATCCGGCTGGCGCCGGGCTAAATCCTCGCTGGCGCTCGGGCTAAAAAGCTTTTCAGCCGAAAGCCGGAGGCTTTCGATTTAGCCGCGCCGCAGGCGCGATTTAGCCCGCCGAAGGCGGATTTAGCCGCGCCGCAGGCGCGATTTAGCTTCCCTACAGCTCCCTGTCCTCGGTGACGACAAATTTGGTATATTCGCCGATCCAGGTCATCCGGACGGTACCGGTATCGCCGTGGCGGTTCTTCGCCACGATGACGTCGACGGCGGATTTGTTTTCGGGGGTCTCCTTGTAATAGCTTTCGCGGTAGAGGAAGACGACGATATCCGCGTCCTGCTCGATAGAGCCGGAGTCTCGCAGATCGGAGAGCACCGGGCGGCGGCCCTTGCCGCTTTCCTCGGGGCCGCGGGAGAGCTGCGAGAGGCAGATGACCGGCGCGTTGAACTCCTTCGCCATAATTTTCAGGTTGCGGGTGATGTCCGATATTTTCTGCACCTGATTGTCGATGCGCTTGTCGGAGTCCATAAGCTGGAGGTAGTCGATGACGATCAGCCCGGGGGTGTTGTGGGAGCTCGCCAGGCGGCGGAGCTTGGACTTCATTCCCGAGACGGTGATGCCCGGCGTGTCGTCGATAAAGATATTGCAGCGTGAGAGGAGCACGCCCGCCGCCGCCAGCTTGTTCCAGTCGGCGTCGTTGAATTTGCCGGAGCGGAGGGTGTGGCTGTCCACCATCGCCTCGCTCGACAGCATACGGGTGGCGAGCTGCTCGCGCGACATTTCCAGCGAGAAGATGCAGACCGCCTTGTCGCGGTCCTCCTCGCGATTGGCGAAGCCGCGCGCGACCTGCGTCGCAATGTTGAGCGCGAAGGAGGTCTTGCCCATACCGGGGCGCGCGCCGAGGATGACCAGATCGCTCGTCCCCATACCGACCAGCTTTGTATCGACCACCGAAAATCCGGTGGCGACCGTGTTGGCGTTGATCCCCTCGTTCTGCACGACCTTCAGATTGCTCAAGGTCGCCTTCAGCACGTCCTTTATGTGGGCGAACTCCTTGTTGTCGCGGCCCTGCGACAGCTCGAAGACGAGCTGTTCCGCCTTGCCGAGTATGACGTCCGGACGGTCGGTCTGGGCGAAGGCGTCGTCGGTGATCTCTCCGCAGACGTCGATCAGACGGCGGAGCTTGCTGTGGTCGCGCACGATCCGCGCGTACTCCATCACGTTCGCCGCGGTCGGCACGACCTCCGCGATCAGCCGGACGTACCGTCCCGCCTCCTCCGCGTCCACCGCGTGATAGTCGCGGTGAGACCGCGCCGCGGCTTCCGCCTCCAGCGCGGACTCGCGGACCACGGCGTTGATGAGGGTCACCGGGTCGATGTCGCGGCTCTCGGCGAACAGGCTCTGCATGGCGGCGAACATCAGGCGGTGCTCTTCAAGATAAAAGTCTCTCTCGGTCAGTATTCCCGTCAACCGGTTGAAGCAGTCGGGGTCGATGAGCACCGACCCGAGCACCGACTGCTCCGCCTCCGCGGAAAACGGCACCTTCCTGCCCAGTTCCTTTGCAAGATCGAATTCAGGCATTTTTTACTCC
>JAFSSR010000080.1 GCA_017450885.1 Clostridia bacterium
ATAGAGCCGGACGATGACTATGTGATCGCGCTCGTCAGCCTGGCTTACGGAATGGTCGAAAACGTTCTGTACGATAAAAATCACGGCGATATGCTCCCTGTCGAATTTATCATGCCGGACAGCGACGTAACGCTCAAAGTCGGATTCAGCGAAAAAATATACACGGGGCTCGCGTCTCTCACAGTAAGCGAGGGTACGCTCGATCCGGTATTCAAGACCAAGATCTTAAGTTATACCGACACGGTCGGATGCGGCGTAGGCGAGGTCGAGGTCAGCTTCGACGTGACGAAAGGACATCAGCTCCGGCTCGACGAGACGCAGTTCAAGGCGGGCTCGCTGACCTACAGATACGCTAACTCCAACTATCCGAGCATCCCGACCGGAGCGACCGCCGCAGTCGAATTGAAGGCGACGGAGACGGAATTGAAGATCAAAACGCTTCCAATCAACGGACAGCTCATACCGACCGAATACGCCGTCACCTTCAGTCGCTCCGTTCACAGTCTGACCCATATGCCCAAGGTCGATCCGGGGTGCGAGACGGCGGGAACGGAGGAATACTGGAAGTGTTCAGTCTGCAATAAGCTCTTCTCCGACAAGGACGGAACGAACAAGATCGAAGCGCCCGCGGCGATTGACAAGCTCGGCCACTCCTTCACGGTCACGGATCACAGCGACAAGTACCGGAAGACCCCGGCTACATGCACCGAAGCGGCGGTCTACTACAAGAGCTGCTCGCGCTGCGAGGCGGCGAGCGACAAGGAAACCGACGTCTTCAGCTACGGCGATCCGCTCGGCCACTCCTTCACGGTCACGGATCACAGCGACAAGTACCGGAAGACCCCGGCTACCTGCACCGAAGCGGCGGTCTACTACAAGAGCTGTTCGCGCTGCGAGGCGGCGAGCGACAAGGATACCTTCGAGTACGGCGAACCCAACGGGCACACCCCCGGTCAGCCGGTCGAGGAAAACCGCGTCGAGCCGACCTGCGGAAAAGAAGGCAGCTACGACGAGGTCGTCTGCTGCGTCGTATGCGGAAAAGAGATCTCGCGACAAAGCAGGAAGATCGACAGGCTGCCCGAGGAGGACTGTCCCGGCTCGCGCTTTACCGATATCCCGCCCAAGGGCACCGACGCTCACGACGCCGTCGACTGGGCCGTTCTTTTCGGAGTCACCGGAGGAACGTCGAAAACCACCTTCTCGCCCGACGCCAACGTCACTCGCGCCCAGCTGGTCACCTTCCTCTGGCGCACCGCCGGCTCGCCCGAGCCGACCGAGAGCGGTATCTCCTTCAAGGACGTCAAGCCCGGCAAGTACTATTACAAAGCGGTCATGTGGGCGGCGGAAGAGGGTATAACCGCCGGCGTCGGAGGCGACCTCTTCGCTCCCGACTCCGAGTGTACGCGCTCGCAGCTCGCCCTGTTCCTCTGGCGCGCTGCCGGCTCGCTCGAGCCCGGCGCGGACCTCTCCGCCTTCACCGATATCCCGGAAAAGGGAGTCTTCCGCCGCGCCATAATCTGGGCGGAAAACAACGGCCTCGTCTTCTGGATCGAGGGCGAACGGTTCCTTCCCGAAGCTTTCTGCACAAGGGTCCAGAGCATCGAGACCATCTGGAAGCTCTGCGTCGAATGAACCGACGAAAAAACCGTATACGGGTCGCCCTCGCGGCGGCCCGTATCTTCTTTCGAGGGCGTATCGGAAAATGTTTAAAAAAATTCATTGCGTTTTTTACGTTTTTACATTGAAAAATTATGCCGTTTAGTATATAATTCTATATAGTGTCTGAATAATAACGAAAGGATATATACTCATGAATACCGAAAAAAACTACGAGCTTGCAAAAGAGATCTACGCTTCTATCGGAGTTGACGTTGACGCCGCCATTGCCAAGGCGGACAGTATACCGATCTCCATGCACTGCTGGCAGGGCGACGACGTCATCGGCTTCGAGAAGCGCGAGGGCGGCCTGACCGGCGGCATCCAGACCACCGGCAACTACCCCGGACGCGCGACCAATATCGCCGAGCTCCGCGCGGACTTCGACAAGGCCGCTTCCTTTATTCCCGGCAAAAAGCGCATCAACCTCCACGCAATCTACCTCGACAGCGACGTCCCCGTGGACCGCACCGAGATCGAGTATAAGCACTTCGAGAGCTGGGTAAAATGGGCTAAGGAACGCGATCTTGGCATCGACTTCAACCCCACCTGCTTCTCAAGCGACAAAATGAAAGACGGCCTGACCGTCACCAGCCCCGATAAGGCTGTCCGCGATTACTGGATCAAGCACTGCATCGCTTCCCGCCATATCGCCGGCGAAATAGGCAAGGCGATGAACGACACCGTCGTCACCAACTACTGGTATCCCGACGGATATAAGGATATCCCCGTCGACCGCCTCGCCGCCCGCACCCGCCTGATGGAATCTCTCGACGAGATCTTCGCCGCCGAGGAGATCGACAAGAAGTACGACCTCGACGCCGTCGAAAGCAAGGTCTTCGGCATCGGCGTGGAGTCCTTTACCGCCGGCTCCAACGAGTTCGCGCTCGGCTACGCCGTCTCCCGCGGCAAGCTGCTCACCCTCGACGCCGGTCACTTCCATCCCACCGAGGTCATCTCCGATAAGATCTCCGCGGTCATGCTCTATCTCAACGACCTGCTGCTCCACGTCTCCCGCCCTGTGCGCTGGGATTCCGACCACGTTATCATCCTCGACGACGAGCTCCGCGCCATCGCGACCGAGATCGTCCGCGGCGGCTTCGAGAAGCGGATCCATATCGGACTCGATTACTTCGACGCCTCCATCAACCGCATCGCCGCCTGGGTCATCGGTACCCGCAATATGCGTAAAGCCCTCCTCGCCGCCTGCCTCGAGCCTACCGCTCACCTCCAGAAGCTCGAAGCCGAAGGCAACTTCACCGAGCGCCTCGCCCTCCTCGAAGAGCAGAAGACCATGCCCTTCGGAGCGGTTTGGGATTACTATTGCATGAAGTCCGGCGTCGGCGAACGCGCCGAGTGGATCTCCGAGGTCAAAAAGTACGAAAAGGACGTCCTCTCCAAGAGGTGACCCGCGTTTTGCCTTCCCCATGGGGGAAGGTGGCTTCGGCGTCAGCCGAAGACGAATGAGGGGTCCCGGAGGGTCCTTCGTTCTGAATTATCGTTCGTCATTTTTCAAGGGAAAACTTTTTGAAAAAAGTTTTCCCTTGGACCTTTTCAAAAACTTTTACCAAACATCCTTACGCCGTCAAACATAGGCGAAAAAGGGAAGTCACGCTCTGTAAGCGCGTGACGGTCGGCGTGAGCGGAAAGCCGTCGCCGAAAGCGAGCTTTCGGGAGCGGCTTATCCGTCCTCACGCCTGCCGCTCGAACGGCTTTGCCGTACGAGTGGCTATCCCTTTATCGCCGCATTATA
>JAFSSR010000081.1 GCA_017450885.1 Clostridia bacterium
AAGGTAGATAGCCCCCGCCCTACGGTGTTGGGTGCGTTTTGTTTATTCGGCGCACCTGATATCGTTTTACTGCCCTTACGTTTCCAAATAATCGTCGGCGGAGCCGACACCGAAATTATTCATTATTCATTCTTAAGTCTTCACTGCGAGCGAAGCGAGCCCCGCCCCTCCCCTCAGTCGCCTGCGGCGACAGCGGACCCGAAAGGGGTCCCCGGCGAAGCGAGCTTGCCGAGCTTCGTGGGGAAATGGGTCCCCCTCCCCGCTTCGCGGGGGAAGGAGCTTTGCGTGAATGGCTCCTCAATCGGCAGGGCAGGGTGTTTGACCCTGCCCTGAACAATGAAGCGGTTTATTATAATAATCCGATAAGAATTTACTGCCAATAAGGATTTACTGCCGATAAGAATTTACTGCCGATAAGAATTTACTGCCGATAAGAATTTACTGCCGATAAGAATTTACTGCCGATAAGAATTTACTGCCAATAAGAATTTACTGCCGATAAGAATTTACTGCCCTATGAGGTCGCGCAGTGTGGCGAGGAGGTGTTCGATCTCGATCGGCTTTGCGGAGTGGGCGTTCATTCCGGCGTCCTTCGCCTCCTGCACGTCCTCGGCGAAGGCGTTCGCCGACATCGCGATGATCGGGATGCGGGAGACCGGGCTGTCGAGACTGCGGATGGCGATCGTCGCCTCGTAGCCGTTCATCACCGGCATACGGACGTCCATCAGGACGGCGTCGAAGTCGCCCGGACGGGACGCGGCGATCTTATCGAGCGCCTCTTTCCCGTTCTCGGCGGTCTCGAAGGTGAAGCCGACGTTTTCAAGCAGCATGCAGGCGATCTCGCGGTTGACCGGATTGTCGTCTGCGATGAGCAGCTTCTTCCCGGTGAAATCCATCTTTTCCTCCGCCTGCTTCTCGCTCTCCGCCTTGGCTGCGAGCTCCTTTTCGTCGCAGGCGGGCAGGGCGAAGCGGACGGTGAACTCCGTTCCCTTGCCGAGCTCGGTCGCGACCTCGATGGTCCCGCCCATCAGGTCGATGAAGTTCTTGGTTATCGCCATGCCGAGTCCGGTGCCCTGGATGCCGCTGACCGTCTTGCTCCTTTCGCGCTCGAACGCCTCGAAGACGTGCTCGGCGAATTCGGGGCTCATGCCGATGCCGGTGTCCTTGACGTGCATCTCGTATGAGACGTCGGTCCCGTCGAAGCCGGTCTCGGCGAGGGTGACGGCGACGCTCCCGCCCGGCTCGGTGAACTTGAAGGAGTTGGAGATGAGGTTGAGCAGGACCCGCATGAAGCGGTTCTCGTCGAAGGAGACGCAGTTGTGGGCGACCGCCCCGGCGTCGACCGTGTAGACTATTCCCTTCTCCTCCATCTGGGTCTGGAAGATGTCGCGTATCTTATCCATTGTGGACACGATGTCCGCCGGCTCCGGCTGGAGCTCCATCTTGCCGTTTTCGATGCGGCTCATATCGAGCACGTCGTTGATGAGCGACAGCAGATGGCGGCTGGAGAAGTCGATCTTTTCAAGGTATTCCGTCACGCGCGGCGGCAGATCGGGCTCCCGCATCGCGATGGTGGTGTAGCCGATGACGGCGTTCATCGGGGTGCGGATATCGTGACTCATATTGGAGAGGAAGGTGGACTTCGCCTTGCTGGTCTGCTCGGCGCGAATCTTTTCCGCCTCGGTCTCGCGCTGACGCTTCTGGACGATCGTGAAGATGCCGAGGATGCACCCGAGCGAGACTATGATGATGCCCATCTGTATGAAGTTGTCGCGGACGACCCGCGCGCGGACGCTGTTGAACTGATCCTCGAGGTACTCCTCCGCCTCGGTGATGCGCGGATCGTCCCCGTCGGCGCCGATGGCGTCGATCATCTGCTCGTATTTGTCCGCCGCCTCGCTTATCGCCTCGGAGGTGGTGTTGTTTATCGACTGGCGCACCCAGAGCATGGAGATCAGTATTATCACGACCAGCAGCGACACCCAGACCACCGCCGAGCGGCCGGTGCGCTGGGTCTTATCCTTGCCGATGATGAGCCGGATGATAATGATGCCGACGACGCTCCAGGTGATGAGTATGAGGTAGGACTCGTTGGAGAGGACGTACTTGCGCCCGATCTCGGGAACGAGGAAGTAGACAAGAAAGAAAAGCGAGATGACGAGCCCGACAAGTCCGGTCGCGCGGACAAGGCGGCTCTTGCGCTCCCCGCCCGCCAGCTTGAACGCCGAGAGCGAGACGAAGGCGTAGGCGACAGCCGCGCCGATGGTGGTGACGTCGACTATCCAGCCGGTCGCCGTCCTGCCCAGGAACGGGATGAAGAACGAGAAGATCATGATGGCGACGACCGCGTTTCCGGGCACGCCCGCGGAGTTGATTTTTGAAAGCGCCTTCGGGAACAGTCCGTCACGCGCCAGAGCGTAGGTCAGGCGGGACGCGGCTATGTAGTTGGCGATGATCCCGGTGATTATCCCGGCGAGCAGCGTGACCGCGATGATTATCGTGCCCGTCCCGCCTAACGCGGTCCGCGCCGCGTTGAGGGTGGGGATGGCCGCCGTGCCGGACAGCGCGTCCTTGCCTGCGAGGTACGCCTCGCGGTCGGCGAAGCCCTCGGGCACCGCCGTGACCGCCAGCAGCTCGAGCAGCACATACGCCGCAGCCGCCGTGATCAGCGCCGCGACCAGCGTGCGCAGCAGCTTGTTCCGCTTGACCTTGGGGGTGAATTCCTCGCTCGAGTGGGAGACCGACTCGAAGCCGACGTACGCCCAGGGCGCCAGCGCGATTATCGCTATCACCTGACCCGCCGGGCTGCCCTCCGCGGCGAACGCGGGCTCAAATCCGGGCAGGGTAAATCCGTTGCGCACCAGCGCCGCGACGAAGCTGACGACGACGCCGATTATCAGCGTGAAGGCGAACACTATCTGTATCCACTTCGCCGTCTTGCGGCAGAAGGCGCAGATAAATCCGAAAAGCAGGATGGCGAGCGCCGAGAGCATGGTCTCGCCGAAGTAGATGTCGAAGCCGGCTATCGTGTAGTGGAAGCCGAACTGGAAAACGTCGCCGAATATGGCGCGGACGAAGAGCGACAGCGCCGTTGCGTTCGCCCAGAGGATGGCTATGTAGGTCAGAAGCAGGAACCACGCCGCGAGAAATCCGTGGTCGTAGTCGAACGCCTTTTTGGCGTAGCCGTACGCTCCGCCCGCGTCGGGCCGGTCGGACATCAGATAGTGGTAGTTGACGCCGATGATGAACATGACGAGCGCGCCGATTATCAGTCCGAGCGCCGTCCCCAGCGGCCCCGCCGCCGGAAGGAACACGTTCCCCGGCATGGCGAACGCACCCCAGCCCACGGCTGCGCCGAAGCTGAGCGCCCATATCCCCGTCGTGGAAAGGTAACCGGAAAGCTGTCCCGCCTTTTCCGTGTTGTCCGCCTGTTTTCCGAATGATCTCAAAGCCGACGCCTCCCTGTATCTGTTCAGGTCTTACCCTGCGTTGTACGTATATATATTTAATCTATTTTAACAGATTGTTCATAGGTTTGTCAAGAACGACCGCGCATTTTGTTGCCGGCGGGGCCGGACCGGAAAAATTAGGAATTAGGAATGAGGAATGAGGAATTTCGGTGTCGACTATCAGTCGCCAGTCGCCAGTCACCGGCGGGGCGCCGGAGCCGAAACGTGTATACCGACTCGTGCGAACACAAACGCCCGGTACGATATTCGAAGCGCCTTATTAACAACAAGCGCCCAAACGCTGTCATTGCGAGGAGTACCGAAGGTACGACGCGGCAATCCGTGATCCTGCCTTCGATGTC
>JAFSSR010000082.1 GCA_017450885.1 Clostridia bacterium
ATTTGGCGCACAGGTCGATATACCGCCGCATCGCGGTAAAGTCGTACGTGATGCTCCCGTCCGCCTCGCGCGTGAGAGAGACTATCGAATACTCGTACAGATCGGCGGGGCGGCGGTGTTCAGAGTGGCACCACTGGCCGCTCCACGGGCAGTCGGAGACGATCAGCGTCACGCACTTCTGCCCAAGCTCAGCGAGAGAGGCGACGTAATTTTCCAGCACCGCGAAATGGGCGTCGCTCCACGGCTCGACCCCGTGGGCGCGCGCGATATTGGTCGGGTGCTGCCAGATATCGAGGTGGAAGGGCAGGTCGATATTGCGCGGGATCGCGCGGTCGAAGACCTCGCAGCGAATCGTCACCGAGCCGATCTCGCGCTCGGCGCCGAACATTTCCGACTCGAGGAGCCGGTATTCGATCGGTCCGTCGGACGGCGCCGCGTCCCCGCTTATCTCCGCCTCGACCCACACCCAGCCGGTATCGCCGCATTTCACGATCTGCACCGGGTCGGTATCGAGCGCGTCGCCGCGGAAAAACCCGTCGTCGCAGGGGTGGAAAAGGACGTTGTTCATCGAGAAGCGCGCCGCGCCGAGCGCCCCGCCCGTTATGCGCGGCTCGATCCGCACGGTCGGCAGCGCGCGGCCGTCCGCCCCGCGGTGATGTGTGAACGCCGGCGCGCGGCCGGAGAGATTTACGATTATATCCGTGTCGCGCGGGGAGACGGCGATCAGCGCGGCGACAGCGCCGCCCCGTCCGCAAACGGCGGTCAGCTCCTTCTTTCCGGCGGCGGTCGCCTCCGCGTTCCAGACGACGTAGGTCCCGCGGACCGGCTTATGCGTCTCGGGAAAAACAGCGTATTCGAGTTTCATCGCTTATCCTTTCGCTCAATAATGGGTATAGTAGGCGGTCACCGTCCGCACCTCGCCGCCGCGCTCGAGGTCGGGCGCGGTGATGATGACCCCGCCGAGGCTCATCAGCTCGCCGGCGGTCATAGAGTCGATCTCGCAGCGGAACACGACATCGGCGGAGGAGAAGACGAGAAGCTGATCGCCCTTGACGATCAGGGCGCCCTCTCTCCCGATAACGGTCTCGCCCTCCGGCGTGCGCTCGGTGACGTATTTCACCGCCTTGCCGTCCAGCTTTTTCGCCGTTTCGCGGCGGAAGGCGGGGGTGTTTTCTTTTTTCTTTTTGAAGAACATGGTTTTTACCTTTCGGCGTATGTCTCGCTCGCCGCTCCGCGGGGGAAGGAGCTTTCCCGTGAACGCCGCCGCGGACGGTTGAAATGAGCAATCGTGCGGACTGTTTCCTTGGGAACGGCGGGGTTAAAACCCCGCCCTACGGGGTTGGGTGCGACGACGTCGAAGGCGGCGGGGGATTTGCTCCCCTCAGTCGCGCTGTTCGCGCGACAGCTCCCCTCATCGCTTCGCGACGAAGGGCGCTTATAAGGTAGATAGCCCCCGCCCAACGGGGTTGGGCGCGGCGGAGCGACATTTGCGGTCGCCTTCCCCCTCGGGGGAAGGTGGTTTTTGCAGGCAACGCCTGCAAAAAGCGGATGAGGAGCTCGCGGAGCGTGAAAACGAAGTCGGTTGCTGATTGTATCCTTTAGGGCGGGGGTGGGACCCCGCCCCTACCGGTTGAAATGGCGTTTGGGTGGGACGACCTCGAAGGCGGGGAAACGGATTGCCGCGGACGCCGCAGGCGTCCTCGCAATGACAGCGTTTGGGCGCGGCGACGTCACGCCGGCGGGATCACCAGTTCTCCGGCGATACGTAAATATTGAAGGGGGTCTCCTTTACGTCCTCGTTCCATCTGACCCCGGTGTATTTTATCAGGTCGTAAAGCGCCTGATTTGCGTCGTAATACCCCTGCTTTTGGGCGTCGGTGCCGTTGGTCACCATCGGGTCGTAGAGCGCGCACTGGAGAATAAAGTACATAGACACGCTCGAACGGAGAACGTGCTCGCGCTGAGCGTCGGTCTCCGCCTTCTCCGCGGCGTCTTTCCAAAGCGAGAGGATGTAGTTCGATCTCGCGGCTATCTTGTCCAGCTCGAACATGACGGACGGACGGGCGCCGCACTTGAAGTTCTTCGACTCGGAATATTCGTCCATCAGGTCGATGAACTCGCGGATTTTTCTCCAGCCGGGGCCGTACCAGGCGGCGAGAAAGCCGTTCATATGCTTCTCGTACTGCTCGTCGGTCATCTGCGGATCCCGGTAGATGCGGGTGAGCAGATAGGAGCGCAGCTCGGTGAACTCGCCGATATTGGCGGAGACGCCGTTGTTGAAGTAACCGCGCACGCCCAGTCCGTACATATAGCGGACGTTGTCGAGCAGGACGGAGAAGTTGGGCAGCGGGCAGCAGAGATAGTCGAAATTGACCGAGTAGTCCCAGACGTAGAACTCGCTCGCCAGCTTGCTCCAGCCCTCCGCCTCCTGACGGATCTTCTTGTTGATCTGGCAGTCCGGGTCGTCGAAGGTGTGGGAGACGCAGGCGTGGATGGGACAGTAGTAGACGATGATATGGTCGTCCAGCTTGGTCACCTTGGGGGGAGCCGCGGTGTAGAGATACGCCATCAGCTTGACCTTGAAGTCCGGGAAGTCGTCGCGCAGCGCCTCGCAGACGCGGTTGGCGAGCCGGACGAGGGTGGCGGCGGTCGTCCCGTCCTCGCGGTATGCCGCGACGCAGTCGGCGCACTTGCAGTAGCCGGTCTCGTTGTCGCCGCAGCAGAGATATATGGTGTCGTGATATTTCTTGGTTATCTTATTGCGGATGTAGGTTATGACCTTCTGTATGTTCTCCTCGGAGGAGAGGCAGGGGGTCGCGGACCTGTAGTCGAGGGAGGGGTCGATCCACCTTGGCAGCTCGTGGGTCAGGCTGGCGCAGGTGTAGTACTCGTCGTTGTAGAGCACGTCGTCCCATCCGCGGGTCAGATAGACCACGCGGTCCTTGATGCCCGGCTCGCCCGTCAGAACGTAGCCGGCGGGGAGGGCGACGGACACGTCGTCGCGGACGATGCAGTCGTCGTTGTACATATGGTAGCCGAGCGCGTCCTCGAGGAAATCGTACATACCGTACTGCGAGCCGCGGCGCATATCGCCGTCGACGTCGCCGGATATGACAAGGCGGCTGCCCTGGATATTGACGGTGTAGCCGATGTCGAACTCATCCTCGACCTCAACGGTGACAAGTCCCGCGTCCTCGCGGGTCGTGCGCCCGATGACGATCTCGAAGTCGGTCGGCTCCTCGCTGTCGCGGACGAGCGGGAGCTCGACGCCGTACGCATCCTTGACGAACCTGATGAAAGCTTCGGCGGTGTCGAGCAGAAATTCGAGATCGCCGTTCTTGACGGCGTCCTTCGAAATGACCACGCGGTAGAGAGAGATATCGTTTCCGGCTATGGTGAAGGTCTTTTCGGCTTCGGCGCCGAGGTCGAGCTTCATCATCATAACAGCCGCCTGAGCGCGGGTGGCCGTTCCCTTGGGGGCAAAGCTCGGCTTGCCTTCGACCTCGCCCATACCGCTTATCAGTCCGTAGCCGACAGCCCAGCGGGCGCCGGTCTTCGCCCATTTTGCGACCGATCCGACGTCCCCGAAGTTCTCGAAATCGCTTTCGATATAGCGGGTATACAGACCCTTGTATTCGGCGTAAGCGCGGAGCATGGCGGCGAGCTGCTCGCGGGTTATGACGGCGTTGGGCGAGAATTTGCCCGCGCCGGTCCCGGCGACTATGCCCTCGCGCGCCGCCCACGCGACGCCGCCCGTGTACCACTTACCGGCGGGAACGTCGTCAAAGGGAGAGGTCTGCTTGAGCTCCTTCGTGTCGGCGCCGTCGTAGGCGGCGAGCATGGTCACGAACATGGCGCGGGTCAGCGGAGCGTTGGGCTCGAAGGTGGTCGCCGACGTGCCCGCCATTATCCCGCGGCTGACGCAATACCCGATGGCCTTGCAGTACCACTTGCCCGGGACGACGTCGATGAAGCCCGACTCGTCCGCGCCGTCTTCCGCCGTCGCGGTCACGGGAAGCAGGGCGGTCAGAAGCATGGTGATGAGAAGGATTGCACTTACGATTTTTTTCATTGATTTGTTCCTTTCTTGGGACGGCTTATATGTTGTTTTTGATCGTATATGATTTTGAAAAACGGCTTCGTTCCCGCGTACGGGGACCACTCGCGCCGCAAGGCGAAAATCTCGCTTCACCGAAGGTTAAATCTCGTTAAGTCGGTTGCCGATCTGTCGTTCAAGGGTACGGATTGCCACAGCCCCTTCGGGGCTTCGCAATGACAGCGTTGGGGTGCTTGTTGTTAATAAGGCGCTTCGAATACCATATCGGGCGTTTGTGTTCGCACGAGTCGATATACACGGTTTTGGTCCGGCCACGCCGGCGACTGGCGACTGGCGACTGTCGACAGGCGATCGTCGCCTCCGTCAGATCACACAGCCCGCCATTCC
>JAFSSR010000083.1 GCA_017450885.1 Clostridia bacterium
ACAAGCTGCGCCGGCGTGGTCTCCACCGAGGTGCCGAAGCTGATGACAAGGTGGTAGACTATATACGCTATAACGGCGAGCGAAACGAGCGCCGACGCGACGTATTTGAATACGTTGGCTATGATCTTTTTACGCATAGTCCCCCTCCTTGATTTACTGAAATGATATTATATCATATTATTATGATTATTGCAAGTAAAAAGACGCTATTTCGTTTATTGCCGGTGTTGTTGCCGCGGTCCCGCAGGAAGCTCAGCTCGCGGCGTATAAAGCGGGGCTTGTTGAGGCGGGACGAAAGTCGTCAGCCGCCAGTCGCCAGTCGCAAGAGACCGGCAAATATGACGCCTCGACGTCGTCGATCACCCTGGGCAAGGATCTGTCCGCATATTCCCTGAAGAAGCAGAGAGGCATACAGAGCTATCTTGACGCCGTGGATGAGGGGCTGCTCGGATTCGTTAAGGATTCGATTAATGAGACAGACAAAAAGCGCCTCGAATATATGCACAGAGACTTTGGGCAGATACTTCCTGAAAGCATTTATAAAAAAGCCGAAAAGTTGCTTGGGTTCGATGTCGAAGATTATAAAATTATAATTAACGGTGAAACGATTCATCATATAAAAAACGGCCACGACGTTGGAAACCATACGAGCAATGAAACAATGTCCGACGACAGAGATATTGCACGGGTAGGATATGTATTGGCTAATGCTGACGATATTGACTACGCCTATCAGCAAAATGGAAAAAGAGCCTACGATTATCAGTACAAAAGCAAAGACAATAAGCCTTCCGTAGTGCTTGCTATTTCAAAGAAGATAGATGGAACATATATTGTCGGTACTGTTGCTGCAGACTCGAAAGCAAAAACCCTGAGAATAAAAACCGCTTTCACTACACAAAAAAGAAGCGGGCAAGAGTCTTTGCCGAAAAACGACCGAAGACTTACGCCCGAAACGCACCTTGCCTCTGCTTCTGCTGATATTGTATCACAGAACGAGCCGGGTGTCAAGGGGACACAGAGCCCCTCCCCTCAGTCGCCTGACGGCGACAGCTCCCCCTCCCCGGCAAGCCGGAGGAAGGAGCTTTCAGGAAATGTCGCCGCGGAAACAACGCGCACGCCGCCGAAGGTGAGCCTGGCGGATCTTCTGTCGAAGAGAGAGACAAGGAGAGGATCGGCGGACTTCGACGCTTCTATGCGGAAGATCTCCGACCCGAAGGTAAAAGATCTTACCGGGAAGCTTACAGCTGAAGAAAAGACCGTCCTCGGGCTCTTCGCCCGGGCGTTCGGCGTAGATATAACCTACGTCGCCTCTCTCCCGGAAGGAGCCTTCGGCGAGATCGCGTCTTATCTGCGGTCGATAAAGATCTCCGCCGAGAGCCCGAACCCGATATCGACCGCCGTCCACGAGGTGGTCCACCTCTTCCGGGCGATGGACTCCATGGATAAATCCGGACAGTACGACAAGCTCGTCGATATCGTCCTTCACGCGCTCGAGCGCAGCGGCGCCGATCTCGACGAGCTGATCGACCGTCAGCTGGAGCTGCACGACGGCGAACGCGACTTCGACACCGACGACGCGATCGAGGAGGTAATCGCCAACGCCGTGGGCGACGCCTTCCAGAACGATCCCGGGTACGCCGAGAAGTTCATACGCTTTGCAAAGGAGGACGGCTACAGCGTAAAGGAAACAAAAACGCTCCTCGATACCATCAAAGGATATTTCGAGAAGCTGAAAAGGTTCTTTGAAAATCTTCTTGAGAAGGTCAGGCAAAAGTACGGCAGAACGGCGATCACCCGCGAGGGGATCTACCTGCAGACGCAGGCCGACGCCTGCGGCGAGATAGTCGACAAATTCCTCGAAGCCGGAAAGAAGCTGAACGAGATCTACCGCGGGTACGTCGAATCGGACTTAGAGACGATGAACGCCGACAAAAGCGGCGTGAAATTCCAAAAAAATGAACACGCCATTAAGCGCGTTCTCAAAGATAACGACGATACCCTTAGAGCTATAGATCCTGTTGCCGATGTGAAAAGCAAAGGTATAAATGGGCTAAGAGCCGGTGATCAAGTTAGGTCTGTTATGTCAGATCTCAAACAGTATGGTCCGTATATCGAACGTGAAGGCTTCGGAAAGATTTTAGTCGGGGAAAATGAAATAAAAGATGCACTTTCATATATTCATGACGACGCCGGGTTCGCTGCTTTCAAAGCTTTACCGAAAGTCATCAAACGCGGAATAATCCTCGACGTGGATCAAAATCATAAAGGGAAAGGTTTTACGACTGTAACTATTGCCGCGCCTGTCGTTATCAACGGAGTTCGCGGCAATATGGGTGTTATCATCAAACAAACAGGAAAGCTTAGATATAAAACTCACGCTGTCTTAATGCCTGACGGGAGCAAATTTATCTTTGAAACAAAAGATGCAGAATTTGCACCCGGCAAGATTTCTACCGAAAACGGTAACGCGGGCTTGCCCTCAAATTCTGCATCTGGTGACATTATATCATCGGACAATGATTTTGTCAAGACCAAAAAGCAGCTCGGCGAGGATCCGGCGGAGCTGGACGCGCTGGAGCGCGAGCTTGCCGGCGAGAGGGAGAAGGTCTCGCGGCTGGAGAAGAAGAGCGAGAAGCAGGAGGCGGTGATATCCGCGCTGTCTCACGCTCTGACGGTCGAGCCGGACCGGATCCCGAGCTACCGCGACGTCGGCAGGCTGGCGAAGAGTCTGGTCAAGACATATTCCTCGAAGATGGACGCCGGCAAGCTGCAGAGCAGACTCAACACCGTCTGCGAGCGGTTCAGACGCGGGAAGATCGGTGCCGGCGCGGACTACGCTTCGGTATACGGACAGATCTCCGGTATCGCCGCCGATATCGTAGACGCAGCCGAGACGACACCCGGCGACAGTCCCGCCCGGGAGGAAGGCTACGACGACTTCCTCCGGACGATGAGGAGCGGTCATAGCGAGATATACCGTTCCGCTTTCTCGACTATTGAGGCAAGATCGGGCTCCCCGTCGGGATAGATCCAGAAAATCGCCTTGTTCCTGCGGAACCAGGTGAGCTGGCGCTTGGCGTAATTGCGGGTCGCCTGCTTGATGCGATCCCTCGCCTCGTCGATCGTGCAGAGCCCGTCGAAGGCGTCGAGTATCTCCTTATACCCTATCGCCTGACCCGCCGTGGAATCCCTGCGCGGCATGACGCGCCTCACCTCGTCGACCAGCCCGGAGTCGAACATCTCGTCCACCCGGCGGTCGATGCGGCGATAAAGCGTCTCGCGGTCGCGGTAGTCGAGCCCGATGATCCTTGCGTCATAGGGCGGATCCGCCTCGCGGGAACGCCTGTCCCACTCGCTTTTTGTCACGCCCGTGGCGCGGAATATGGCTATCGCCCTCTCCACGCGGCGGCGGTTGTTTTTGTGTATCGCTGCCGCGGAGTCCGGGTCCGCCCTTTCGAGCTCGGCGTGCAGGGCGTCGACCTCGAGCTTGTCCAATCCGTCAAAAGCCGAGTCCGGCACGTCAGGCGCAAGTCCTCCCCCGCGCAGCAGCGTATCGAGATAGAGCCCCGTTCCTCCGCAGAGGATGACGGGGCTTCCCTTTCCGGCGATCTCAGTTATCTCGGCATTCGCCCTTGCGACAAAATCGGCGAGCGTGAAGTCCTCGTCTGGATCGACGATATCTATCATACGGTGCGGGATCTCCCGCATCTCTTCCGCCGTCGGCTTCGCGGTTCCTATATCCATCCCGCGGTAGATCTGCATCGAA
>JAFSSR010000084.1 GCA_017450885.1 Clostridia bacterium
AAAAATGAAGTTTAGTGCCGGAAACGCGGACATAGCGATAATCGGAGCGGGGCACGCCGGGATAGAGGCGGGTCTTGCCGCCGCGCGGCTCGGGTGCGAGGTCGCGGTATTCACCATCAATCTGGACGCGGTGGGCAACATGCCCTGCAATCCCGCGATAGGCGGGACGGGCAAGGGGCAGCTCGTGCACGAGATCGACGCCCTCGGCGGCGAGATGGGTTACGCCGCCGACCGTGTGACCCTGCAGAGCCGCATCCTCAACGCCGGCAAGGGGGCGGCGGTCCACTCGACGCGGGTCCAGGCCGACCGCGCGCTTTACCGTCAGATAATGAAAGAGACGCTGGAAAAGCAGCCCGGTCTGCGCCTTATGCAGGCGGAGATAGTCAGGATACACACAGAAAACGGCAGGGTCAGCGGCGTGGAGACGGCGCTCGGCGCCTTCTGGGCGGTCAAGGCGTGCGTCATCTGCACCGGGACCTATCTCGACAGCCGGGTGATAATAGGCGAGTTTTCCCGCGAGTCGGGGCCCGACGGCATGCTGCCGTCCAATGGGCTCTGCGCCGATCTCGCGCGTCAGGGGGTGCGCTTCATGCGCTTCAAGACCGGTACTCCCCCGCGCATCAACCGCCGCTCGGTCGACCTCTGTGCGATGGAGCTGCAGCCGGGAGACGCGGTGATCCGTCCCTACTCCCGCCGCACAGACGAGTCCGCCTTTTCCGGGATCGAACAGCTCCCCTGCTACGTCACCTACACAAGCGCCGAGACCCACCGCATCATACGCGACAATCTGGGGCGGTCGCCCCTCTACTCGGGCGAGATCCGCGGCACGGGGCCGCGCTACTGCCCCTCGATCGAGGACAAGGTGGTGCGCTTCGCCGACAAGCCGCGGCATCAGCTCTTTCTCGAGCCGACAGGCCGCACGACCGACGAGCTCTATCTGCAGGGATTTTCATCCTCCATGCCGGAGGACGTCCAGCTCGAAATGCTCCGTTCGGTGCCCGGACTTGAACACGCCGAGGTCATGCGCCCCGCCTACGCCATCGAGTACGAGTGCATCGACCCCACCCAGCTCGATCACGGGCTGGAATTCAAGTCGATACGCGGGCTGTTCGGCGCCGGTCAGTTCAACGGCACGTCCGGCTACGAGGAAGCCGCCGCGCAGGGCCTTGTCGCCGGCGTCAACGCCGCGGCGTACGTCACGGGCGGGGAAAAGCTGATCCTGCCGCGCTCGTCCTCGTACATCGGGACCCTCATAGACGACCTGGTCGTCAAGGGCACGCGCGAGCCATACCGAATGATGACCTCCCGCACCGAATACCGCCTCCTCCTGCGCGAGGACAACGCCGACACGCGCCTTTGCGAGTTCGGCCGCGCCTGCGGGCTGCTGCCGCGATGGCAGTACGAGCTCGCCGCCGCCAAACGCGACGCCGTCGAGCGCGAGATCGGGCGGGTCAACGCCGTCAACGTGGCTCCGTCGGCGGCAAATCCCATCCTTGAGGCTCACGGCGAACAGCCGATCTCTACAGGCGCGAAGCTGGGCGACCTCCTGCGGCGTCCCGTCATAACGTACGACGACCTCGCCCCCGTCGATCCCGACCGCAAGCCGCTCGACCGTCGCGTCAGGACGACCGCCGAGATCGAGATAAAATACGACGGCTATATCAAGCGCCAGCTCGCCGAGGCGGAACGCCACCGCAGGCTCGAGGGGGTCAGGCTGCCCCCCGACTTCGACTACGCCTCCATCCTCGGACTGCGCATCGAGGCGCGCCAGAAGCTCGCAGAAGCCCGCCCCGCCACCCTCGCCGACGCCTCCCGTATCTCCGGCGTCTCTCCCGCCGATATCTCGGTGCTGCTCATCGCGCTGAAGAAAAGGTGAACGGCGGGCCGGAAAAATTAGGAATTAGGAATGAGGAATTAGGAATTTCGGTGTCGCCTGCGGCGACGCTATCGAAAAGCTCCTTCCCCCGCGAAGCGGGGAGGGGGAGCTCCCGGCGGAGCCGGGTGAGGGGAGGGGTAAGGCTCGCTTCGCTCGCAATGAAGACTTAAAAATGAATAATGAATAATTTCGGTGTCGGCTTCGCCGACGATTTTAACGAGATTTCACCTGCGGTGAAACGAGATTTTTGCTTCCGCAAAAACGAGATTTGCGCCTTGCGGCGCAAACGAGATTCGCGGCGAAGCCGCGAACGGATCCCCTCCCCTCAGTCGCCTGCGGCGACAGCTCCCCCTCCCCACGGCTACGCCGCGGGGGAGGGAGCTTTTTTATTGCGTCGCTTTATCGGTTGATTTTGCGTCGCTTTATCGGTTAATTTTTTCTTGACAAACTA
>JAFSSR010000085.1 GCA_017450885.1 Clostridia bacterium
AACCCGCTGGAAGTAGGCGATTTGCTTTTCGAGTTCGTCGTACTCGGTCTGCAACTTTTCGCGGTTAAGGCCTTGCAGGGCGATAAGGCGCATATCGCAAATGGCTTGCGCTTGGGTTTCGTCAAGCTCAAAGCGGGTCATGAGGTTTTCTTTCGCGTTATCGTAACTGGAACGGATAATCCGGATGACTTCGTCAATATTCTCCTGCGCGATAAGCAAGCCTTCGAGCAGATGGGCGCGCTCTTGGGCTTTGGCGAGGTCGTAGCGCGTTCGCCGGACGATAACATCCTCTTGGAACGTCAGATACTCGTCGATGATATGCCGGAGGGATAGAATTTTCGGCTGTTTCTGGTTATCGACCAACGCCAGCATGATGACGGCGAAACTGGACTGCAAGGCGGTCTGCGCGAACAGACGGTTCAGCACGACTTGCGGATTTGCGTCCTTTTTGAGTTCGATAACGACGCGCATACCGTTGCGGTCAGTCTCGTCGCGGAGGTCGGAGATACCCTCAAGGCGCTTGTCCTTGACCTGTTCGGCGATATTGCGTATGAGCTGACGCTTGTTGACCTGATACGGCAACTCGGTAATGACGATTCTTGTACGGTCACGCCCGAACTCCTCAAACTCGTGACGGGCGCGGATAAGAATCCGTCCGCGTCCGGTAGCGTAGGCGGCGCGAATGCCGGAACGTCCCATAATGATTCCGCGTGTCGGGAAGTCGGGGCCTTTGATATGCTGCATGAGGTCGGAGAGCGTGGCGTCGGGGTTATCGAGTACGCACACGCACGCGCCGATAACCTCTTTGAGGTTATGCGGGGGGATATTGGTAGCCATGCCGACGGCGATACCGGAGGAGCCGTTGACGAGCAGATTGGGGAATCGGGCGGGGAGTACGCGAGGCTCTTTCCGGTTTTCGTCGAAATTGGGGTCCCAGTCGACGGTATCGCGGTCGATGTCGCGGAGCATTTCGGCGGAGATTTTGGACAGCCGCGCCTCGGTGTAACGGTACGCGGCGGGGGGGTCGCCGTCCACGGAGCCAAAGTTGCCGTGACCGTCGACGAGCATATAGCGCATCGAAAAGTCCTGCGCCATCCTGACCATCGCGTCGTAGACCGAGGCGTCGCCGTGGGGATGGTAGGCGCCGAGCACCGAACCGACCGTATCCGCGCATTTGCGGTACGCCTTGTCGGGGCTCAGTCCCCTCTCGAACATATTATAGAGGATACGGCGGTGAACGGGCTTGAGACCGTCCCTTACGTCCGGCAGAGCGCGCGAGGTGATGACGGACATGGAATAATCGAGAAACGACTTGCGCATCTCGTTGTTTATCTCGACGTTTATCAGCCTCGCCGCCGCGGCGTGCTCGAACTTACCGCCTTCGGTATCGTCCGCCGGGCCCTGCCCGACGCTGCCGCCGTCTGTGAATTCGTCTGACATGACTTATATCCCTTTTATTTTAAATATTTAAAATATTATACTATATATTTACGCAAAAGTCAACAGTTCGCGCTTTTTCGTTTTTTACGGAACGGCAAATCATATTTGACTTTTCCTTTCCGCGGTTATAGAATGTATTAAAGTTAAAAACACGTATCCCCGGAGGGCAAAATGCAGAAACTCAAAGCAGTGATCGCCGTTTTCGTCGTTATAGTACAGCTGTTCACGCTCACTCTGTGGACGACGCCGGCGCAGCCGAAGGACAACGCGGAGACGGTCATGTTTCTGTCCGATTACCAGAACGCGGACAAGGATAACGACCTGCGTGCGGACAGACTGAGAGCGATCCTCGCGACGGTCGACACGCACCCCGGGCTCGTCGTCGGCGGCGGCGACTATCAGGACAGCGCGGACGCCTTCGCGTCCGACGCGGGCATCAGGGAGATAAAGTCCATCGTCGCCGAGAGGTGGGAGGACAACAGCATAAGCTATATCTTCGCGCAGGGGAACCACGACCCGCTTTTCGGCTCGCTTCTGATAAACCGCTCCGGACTGTACGAGTTCGACGATTACGTCGTCATAGTCATCGACCACTCGCTTAACCCCTGGCGGCACAACGATTGGCCCGACCGCGGCGAGCTCACGAGGTTCACCGCCGGGATTCTCTCGAACGCGCTGAAAAAGCTCGCGGACAGGGGCGAGAAGCGCCCGGTGTTCATCGTCACTCACCTGCCCCTTCATTACACCGACCGCGGCGACGGGACGGACAACCTCTACGCGGGATATATATTCGACGCCGTCTCGGCGTCCGCCGACAAACTCGACATCGTCTTCCTTTTCGGCCACAACCACAGCGGCGATCACGACGACTATATCGGCGGAGCGGTCAATTATATAGGAAAGGGCGGAACGATGCTGCTCGGCGGCACGAAGGAGGAGGTCGAACTCAATTTCACTTATATGAACTGCGGCTATGTCGGCTATTCCGGCAGCGATCCGGCGGTCGCGTCAAACACGCTTACGGTCTCCGAGATAACGGTCACGGACGACAGCCTGATAATACAGAAATACTCCGCGGACGGCGAATACTACTCGCCCGCGATAACGGTCGAAAGGACCGCGGAAGGCTGATACAATTAGCGGTTAGCAGGCAGCAGGTAAGCACATTTGATAGGGCATTGCTCATTGCGCATTGCTGATCGTATAATACTGCGCCTGCGCGGTCCACAGCTCGCGGTACTTCCCGCCCTCGTCCGCGAGCAGCTCGTCGTGGGTGCCGGTTTGGACCAGCTCGCCCTCGTGGAACACGGCGATCCTGTCGCAGAAACGGCAGGAGGACAGGCGGTGCGAGATATAGATCACCGTCCGGTCGCCTACTATCTCATTGAAGCGGGCGTAGATATCCGCCTCCGCGATCGGGTCCAGCGCGGCGGTCGGCTCGTCCAACACCACGAACGGCGCGTCCTTGTAAAGCGCTCTGGCGAGGGCGATCTTCTGCGCTTCGCCGCCGGATATCTCCACGCCGTTCTCGTCGAAATCCTTGTATATCGCAGTCTTCGTTCCTTCGGGCAGGCGGGCGAGAGTTTCGCCCATGCCCGATTTTTTGAGGCACTGAGCGACCCGTTCTTCGTCGTATTCCACGTTCGAGGAAACGTTTTCGCCCAGAGAGAAGGAGAACAGCCGGAAGTCCTGGAACACTACCGAGAACAGGGCGAGAAGATCCCCGTAGTCGTATTTTTTGACGTCGATGCCATTGAGCGTTATGTACCCCTCGGTCGGGTCGTAGAGACGGCAGAGGAGCTTTATCATCGTCGTCTTGCCGCTGCCGTTCATACCGACGACAGCCACGCGCTCGCCGACCTTCATCTTGAACGAAAGATGTCTCAGAGCGTAAACGTCGCTGCCGGGGTATCTGAAGCTGACGTCGTGGAATTCGATATCGTATTTTCCGTCGCTGCGCTTCTCGGTCGGTATCGTGCCGTAGTACATCTCGGTCGGCAGGTCGAGATACTCGAATAATTTGTCGAGATACTTGACGTTGTTGTGCAGCCCGGTCGCGATGCTCCCGGTCGCGCCGAGCGAGTTGAGCAGGTCGTTGCCCGCCGTGGCGCATTTGAGGAAGTCGCCCACCCCGAGGGAGCCTATCATGACCTTGACCGCCACGAGAGCGTAGACCAGAGCCTCGGTCAGTATCGAAAGCGCGTCCGCGCGAAATTGCATCGTCCACATCCCGGCGACACGTCTGCGGTCCAGATCGAGCCACTTCGCCAGAGTTTTCTCGAAGCTGTCGCGTATCAGCTCCCTCTGCGCGAAGATATGCAGGTCCTTGTACGCCTTGCTGTCGTCGAGATAGTCCTGCGTGAAGAAGTCCATCAGCCTGCCGACGACCGGCAGCCGCTGATTGAAGCCGAAGAGCATATTCTGGAAGCGGTTGCCGAGGATCCCGCTGCGCACCGCGCAGAAGACCG
>JAFSSR010000086.1 GCA_017450885.1 Clostridia bacterium
CGTCGCACAGCACGCCGCGTCCGGATAAAGTGCCGAAATCTATACCGATAACGTAATGAGACATATCGACCTCGAAATAAAAGTAATCAAGTATAAAGAATTATACCACCAACGCGCCGGGTTTGCAATATCCGAACGGAACGAACCGTAAAGCGATAATACATTCATTTATATAAAAAAGCGCGGTCAACAGCTCCTCCTTGCCGGAGCCTTCCCTAAATTACATAAAATTTGCATTTTATATAATTCGATATAATTTTCATCCGGGAAGGCGTTGTTGCCTTCCCGGCGGTATTTCATTATTTATTCGGGAAGCTGGTGTATCTTCCTCCGTTTACCATCTGATAACCCTTGTACTTTGCGAGCTCGCTTACTGTCACGAGCTGATATCCTTTGGCTATCAGCGCGGGAATGATCCTGGTCGATGCGGCCGCGGTGGTCGCGTGTATCGAATGCATAAGGATTATTGCCCCGTCGTATGCGTGCTCCATAACGTAGTTGTATACATAGTCGGCGTCGCGGTACTTCCAGTCAAGCGTATCGACCGACCACAGTATGATCTTCATATTGATCACTTTGTTGATATGATCGTTCGTCGCGCCGTAAGGAGGTCTCATAAGCTCGGGAGCGTATCCCAGAACAGACCGGAAAGCGTTGTTCGTTTTATCTATTTCGCTTCTGATCTCCGCGTCGCTAAGGTTCCTCATATTCGGATGGCTGTAAGAGTGGCTTGCCACCTCGCATCCGAGCGCCGCTTCCCTTTTTATCACGTCGGCGTTTCTCGCCACGTTCTGTCCGAGTTCAAAGAAGGTCGCAGCCGAGTTGTATTTTTCAAGCGTATCGAGAATGGTCTTTGTACCGACTCCCGGCCCGTCGTCATATGTAAGGGCGATCATCGGCTTTGTGGGATCTATCTTTCTTCCCTTCTCCGTCTGCTTGAATTTAGCAGTATAGGTGATGTCTTTTGTTATCGGAGCGAGCGCCTTATCCCAGCCGTCGAACACGTATGAATAATCGTTATCGTCCGGTTTTTCGGGAGCGGCGCCGTGATATACGGGAGTAGATCTGTATTTGAAATTCTCGGTGAACAGTACCTCGCCGTTCCAGTTTACAAAAGTAGCGCAATAATACCTGTCGTTCTTTTCATACTTTGCGGTGATGACTGTATCGGCGGTTATCGGAGAGAGGGGCTTATCCCATCCGTAGAAGGAATAGGTATACGCTTCGTCCTGCGGTCTGTCGGGGGCCGCGCCCTTATACTTTGACGTCCCGTTATACTTCACGCTGTCTTTATAGAGCAGCTTTCCGTCCCAATTCACATACGATACGATATAATAACGGTCTTTTCTCGTAAACTGAGCCTTGAAGGTGGTATCCTTTTCTATAGGCTCGAGAGGCTTATCCCATCCGGAAAAGCTGTAGACATACTCTTTTTCGCTCGGTTTTACCGGAACGGACGCTCTGTAAACAGCCTTTCCGCCATGCTTTACGTATATCTGCGAGAGAACTGTGTCGTCATAATTTACGAATTTGACAAAATGGATCACCGGCGGATCTATGTGAGTAAGCGACGGGTATTGAGCGAATTTGGCGATGACCGCCGCCATCTCCGCGCGGGTAATGCTGTCTTTGGGTCTGATGGCGCCTCCGTATCCGGATGCCAGCCCGTAGTCGGTCGCCCACTGCAGGGCTTTTCTCGCGTATTTTGATGTCATCCACTCGTCATAAAACAGAAGGAGCTGATTGCCGTCCTCATAGCTTACGTCGTATCCGAGATACTTTCCCACCTTGCGGATGACGAGATACGCGTCCTGACGGGTGACGGGATCGTCGGGACGGAAATTGCCGAGGTCGTCGCCCACCATGATCCCGTTTGCCGAGACCCAGTTTACGGCGGCGGTATAGTATTTATTCGGCTTTACGTCGGGAAATGCGGAAGAGCTCTTGTCTGTCGCTTCGCCGCGGGCGATCTTTGCGATGATGACGGCGAACATCGCTCTGGTCACCTTCTCGTCCCTGCCGAAAATATCGTCGGAAACGCCCACCATGATCTTACTTTCGTAAACGTACCTGACAGCTTTATAAGACCAGTGGCCTTCTTTGACGTCCTTGAACGGCAAAAGCTGTTCGGTTGCATAATATGCGCTGGTGAGTGAGAAGACGGTGATGACGCATAAAATAACAGCGATCAGTTTCTTAATCATTTCAGCTCTTCCTTTCATTATAATCGAAAACCGTACTTGATAAATCAAGTACGGTCATTGGTGGGGACAACTGGAATCGAACCAGTGACCTCATGCATGTCAAGCATGCACTCTAACCAGCTGAGCTATGCCCCCGTTGTCGTGCTCGATTATTATATCACACCTTTTTGCGAAATGCAATACCTTTTATCAATATTTTTAAAAAATAAAAAAATGTCAAGTGATGTTTACAATATGTAAAAAATATGATATACTGAATTAAATATAAACGTTTTTACAATATTTTGGAGGAATATATGAAAGCGATAATCATGGCGGCGGGAAAAGGAACGCGTCTGCAGGAGGCGGGGCATCCCATGCCTAAGGTGCTTCGCCGGGCAAACGGCAGAGCGCTTCTGTCCTACGTTATTGATATGCTGCCCGAAATAGACAACTGCGACATCACCGTCGTAACCGGATTTATGCATGAGATGGTCGAAGAGGAGTTCGCCGATACGGGCGTCCGATTTATTAAGCAGGGCGACGACGGATACGGCACCGGATATGCAGTAATGTGCGGACTTAAGGACGCGCAGTTTGACGACTATCATGGAAATATCATAATTCTTAACGGCGACTCTCCGCTCACAAATCTTTCCACCGTTGCCGGTCTTTGCAGAATACAAAAGCAAGAGAAGGCGGCGTGTACCCTTCTCGCGAACGTCACCGATCTCAAGCTCCCCTACGGGCGCATCATACGCGACGCCGACGGCAATATAATCGACATCCGCGAGGAAAAGGAATGCACCGAGGAGGAGAAGAAGATCAAAGAGCTCAACTCCGGCGCGTACGTTTTCAACGCCGACGCCCTGAGAGAAGGTCTCGCGCAGATAAACTGCAATAATAACGCGCACGAATACTACCTTACGGACGTTCCCCCGGCTATCGCCCGTATGGGTAAAAAGGTCAGCGCATTTATTTCCACCGACGACGAGGAGCTCTGGGGCGTGAACACGCCGGACGACCTTGTCATGGTCGAAAAGATCCTTATGGCGAGAGGCTGAATTCAATTACGGAGAGTACTAAATCATGAGTTCCGAAAAGAAGGCGTTCCGCGGAAAATTCGGCGGATACAATAAAAAGGACGTCAACAATTACATAGCCGAGGAAAACAAGCGCTTCACCAAAATGCGCGACGAGATGCAGAAGGCTCTCGAAGAGAGCGAAAAGCATCTCAACACTCTGCACGACGAAGTCGATAAGCAAAAAGAGACCGTTTCCGAGCTGATCGCAAAATCGGATGAAAAGGACCGCCTTATCGAAGATTATAAGGAAAACCTCGACTCGAAAGACAGACAGATCAGCGAGCTTGAAAAAAGGATCGCGGAGCTTTCCGCGGAAAAAGACGACGAGATTTTCACGGCGGAGACTATTGAGGAAAAAGACGCGCGTATAGCTGAGCTTGAAGCCGTTATAGCGCAGATGAAGGCCGAAACAAAAGAGGCTCCCTCCCTGCAGGAGACCGTAGTAGTCGACGACGCTCTTTTAGACAAGGCCCGCTCGTTCGACTCGCTCTCGGCGAAGATAGACGATATACTCGACTACGCTAAAAGAGAGGCGCAGCGAATAATAAAGGTCGCGGAAAAGACCGCCGGCGAGATCGAGATGCGCCGCACCGCCGACGTCAATAAGGTCAAGCAGTCGATCAGCGCGCGGAGCGCCTCCATCATAGAGGACATCCGCCGCGCCGTCAAAGGCTCCAAGAGATCATGATAGAAATATATTCAGATGAGCTTTTATCCCGGTCGTTCTCCCTTCGGGCGGGCGACCGGATATATCTTTCCGGCGTAGTTTATACCGCAAGGGACGCCGCGCACAAAAGAATATTCCAACTGATAAAAAACGGCGATCCCCTTCCCTTTTCCGTCAAAGGCTCGGCTATATACTACGCGGGACCTACGCCGACAATGCCCGGAAAGGTCATCGGCTCGTGCGGACCGACCACCTCTTCGAGAATGGACGTATACGCGCCGACTCTTTATGATATGGGGCTTGCGGCAACGATAGGCAAAGGCCCGAGATCTCCTGAAGTTATCGAGGCGATAAGACGCAACGGAGCGGTATACCTCGCCGCCCTCGGAGGTATCGGAGCGCTCGCCGCAAAGAGCGTCGTCTCTCTCGAGGTCATAGCCTTTGACGACCTCGGCTGCGAATCGGTAAAAAAGCTGACCTTTGACAAATTTCCGCTTTACGTCGGCGTCGACCCAAAAGGAAACTCAATATTTTGATCGGTCAAATAGTGTCAAAAAATTTTCACTAATTTGCAAATAAGTATTGACAAATCTCTTATAATTTGATATTATATAAAGGCTGATTTTGCTGCTATGGCTCAGTAGGTAGAGCGCATCCTTGGTAAGGATGAGGTCGGCAGTTCGACTCTGCCTAGCAGCTCCAAAAAAACGAGCGACCTTTGGTCGCTCGTTTTTTGTATTCTCTCCGAAGAGTATGATCTATCCTTTTTTCTTGTAAAGCATTGAAAACATCCAGCTCGTTATCGGAACGGCTAATATTACGGCGAACGATCCGGTCAAAGACTGGAAGAGCTCGACGGCAAAGTATTCCGAAGCGAGAAACTGTGAGAGCTGCGTCCCGTAAGAATAAACGACCAACAGCAAGGCGATAGAACTGCCTACGAACGCAAGGACGAGAGTCTGACACATAGTCCCTATCATGTCGGAGCCCATATTCATGCCTGACTTGAAAAGGGATTTTTTTGATACTCTTTCATCTACGCAGGTTATCTCATACAGCGCGGAGGATATGGACATCGTTGTATCCATCACCGCCCCGAGCGATGCGAGAAGTATGCCGGAAAAAATAACCTCGGAGATCTTAAGCCCCGTCTCTCGTGAGACCATAATAAGGCTTTCCGTCTCCTCGATATTATATCCGGTCACATTAAGGATCTTTGCTGTCAAAGCGTACACTCCGACGGAAACAAAAAGTCCGGTAAATGTGGATAGTAATGCGATCAGCGTCTTTTTTGAAAATCCGTTTAAAAGCAGCAGAGTTACGACGGTTATCATCACGCATACGATCAAAGACGCGAGTATGGGTGAAAAACCGTTATAGATAAGCGGCAGCAATCCAAACCCTATTATCATGATCGAGACAAACAAAGCAAGACCGGACATTAGTCCTTTTTTACGTCCGACGATGATAAGAAGCGCGGCAAAAATGATCAATATCGTTATTATGCCGCTTGATCTGTCGTACTGATAAAGAGAATAATACGGAGCGACTCCATCCGGTCTGTCGCACTTGACAACAACTCGTGTCCCTTTGACGACCTCTATCGAGTGGACTGACGATAGATAATTGTCAAATGTGACGCTTTCGCCCTTGTACTCGCCTTCAGTAAACTCGACCGTAATATTCTGTATGCCGATATTTCTGCCGGGTGTATCCTTGCTGTCCTCAAGCGTTTGGCTGTTTACCGAGACCACTCTTCCCTTTTCGTATGTTGTGCCTTTGTTTTTGAATAAAGAGTATTCTACGGGAAAAAGACGCCATATCAATAGTACCACCGCGAGAACGATAAGGATTATCGAAGCGGTTATTATTGAGTTTTTATGTTCTTTGACAAAAGCTTTGATCATTTTTTTATTCTTTCGATGAAATTAATAATGATCGTACAGGCTTCTGCGCGAGTTGCGGTTGCTTTTGGCGCAAGAATTCCGTTTCCTCTTCCGGAGATCAGTCCGTTCTCTACCGCCCAGGCGAGCGATCTTTTCGCCCATTTTGCCGCTTTATCCGAGTCGGTAAACGAAGATATATCTCCGTCGAATTCCGGCTTCCCCGCATAGTTGTAGAGCATTAGAGAGAGCTGCTCGCGCGTGACCTTTTTGTTGGGCATTGTCCCGTCGGAGATCCCGTTTTCAACGGCCCATGTCTGCGGACCGGAATACCACTTGTCTCCGCGAGCCTGTTTTGCGCCCGCCATTTTAGCCAGCACAGTCCAAGACATGGCGCGCGTAAAAGGCTCTCCGGGAGCAAATGTAGTTTTCGATACTCCCGCAAACAACCCCCTGCAATAAGCTTTACCGATATTGGTATAATACCATTTGTTTTCCTCGACGTCTGTAAACGGCATACCCCTGAGGTTATGCGTCATATTAAGAAAATCGAACTCAAAAAAGATATCGTCCGAGTATCCGCTCGACTGGAAAAGCTCGACCGCAAGGACGTTGCCTTTTTTTCGGAGCCTGAGCGACGAAATAAATGATTTATCATTTATGGTAAAGCCGTCGCCGGAGGCGTCGCCTCCGCTGTTGTTTGAACAATAGCCTATCTTATCGGACGCCGTTTGAGTGTTTACGGACCTTACGCATACTCCGTTGATATACACGTCAAATCCGTCGTCGTAAAACAATCTTCCTGAAATACTGTCTATCGAGGACGGGTCGTCCAAATCAAAAGTCGTGCGGAAGAAATAGTTGGGTATTACGTTTCCTTCTTCTTCCGATCCTTTCGGAAAAACGTAATTGATGAGCGTGTCGTCAGTTTTACCGCAATGAGAACCGTGTTCGCCTCCGACAGAGCCGAAGGATCCGCTCCCGGTCTTCCACCCCGAGTCATCAAAGCCGGAGAGAGTCCATTCCGAAAAATCCTCCGCATCGCAAAACGGCGCGTCTCCGCTGTCGAGGTACTTCCATTTGGTGTTTTTGTCGACTGTATTCGTTCCGATCTGCGGTCTGAGCGTTCTGTATGCCACGGCGGTATTTCCGGAAGAATCCGTTACGGAATATTTCAAAACGCTCTTTTTACACGGGTCGGGCTTTCCGGAAACTACGATACTTCCGGTCAGATCGCCGTCCGCGTTGTCATAGGCAAAAATGCCTTCGAGCGGATCGAACAATTCGTCCGAACGGAAAACAGAGTCTGACGGAACGTCGAGATGAGGAGCGACAGCATCCGTCTCTGACCTGCCGGTCTTTCGGATCGCAAAGAAATCCACAACGTCGCCTATCTCGTTATTTACCATAGAGCGATATGTTCGGAAAGTAATACTGTCCGGGGTGACGTCGATCTTCGTAAAATTAGGAACGTTCTCCTGATTTTTACACGCAACGTACGGAAGATATTCGTTGTACATATTATAATATTTGCTGCCTGACGAAGAATTGACGGTCAGATAGAAGACAAGTCCTTCGGCGGGATCGACGACGCTTCCGAACATATCATCCGCAACTTCAGTGTAAAGATCGGGGTCGTCTATAGGCAGATCATTGTACTCAAGAAGAGATCTGGTATAAATATGATCGTGTCCCATAAGGACAGCGTCGATACCCATCTCTGAAAAAGCGGGAGATAAATCACTGCGGGAATCACCGCCGTTGTTAAAGCGGTCAGCATTAGCGGAGTAAAATGAATGATGCAAGGTGACTATCTTCCAGTACGGCTCGCCGTATTTTGTTTTGTAATCTTCGATCGCTTTTTTGGCAAAATCTATATGGAGAGCCGTGTCAAGCGTATTGGTGTTCAGAGATATGATCAAAATCCCGTCATATGCCGTCCAATAGTCTCCTCCGTAAGCCCCGGACGAGCCCGCGGTAGCCTGATCCGCATCGTCAAAAGTAAAGTGGTCGCTGTATGACGCTCCGGAGTCGTGATTTCCGACGTTGTTGAGTTGAGGCAGAGAGCGAAGTAGTCCCGGACTGCAATAACCGTTGAATTGCTCGTCACGGAAGCTGTCGTCTATCTGATCACCGGCGCACAGCAGGAATTCGATCCTGTCGCCGAACCACTCGCGCACTTTTTCAAGCGTGCCGTTCCAACGCTCGCTGTCGATATTATTCTCTCCGCTCGCGCCTATTTGCGGGTCACCTACAAAAACAAATGAAAACACCCCGTCAGAAAAGTCGGCGGTCTTTAACAGGTAGGCGTCGCTCCAGCCGCATTCGTCTCCTCCGACACGATACGCGTACGAGGTATGCTCTTCAAGAGCGTCTATTTTTGCCCTGAAAGTATAATTAAATTGATCCCGGCTGCTTCTTTCCGCTTTGGATCGGTGTACGTCGACTGAAAAATCAGCGTTCTTTACGATATCAGTCTTGACCCACTCGACGTACATATCACATTCTTCCGTGCTCGACCAAGTGATGTTACGCGAGGTGTGATCTTTTCCGAGATTGAGTATTATATTTCTTACCGGGCCGCTCTCCGCTGTAGCGTCAAAAGCATCGGGAGGCGGCGGAAAAGTTTTGACTTCCGGTTCCCTGTTGCCTTCACCGAAAAACAGCAAAGAAGAAAAGGAGATTATAAGCAAAAATACAAACAGAAAACAGAGTACCTTATACTTTGTTTTTGATTTTTCGGGTTTATCCGTACGTATGACGGTTTCACCTGTCTGAACGTCTGTAGTATTAATATTTCCTCACCTCCTTGCTCTTGTCACTTCGTAATATAATTATAATCTAAAAAATATTTGAAGTCAACAAAAAAATTGACAGCATACATGGTTTTAACGTATGCTGTCAATTAATCGAGACTATCAGAACAATCCGCTTATCTTACCGTCGCTGTCAACGTCGATACGCTCCGCGGCGGGAGATTTGGGAAGGCCGGGCATGGTCATGATATCGCCGGTCAGGGCGACTACAAAGCCCGCTCCCGCGGAGATCTTGACGTTGCGAACGGTCACTGTGAAACCCTCCGGCGCTCCGAGCTTGGTGGGGTCGTCCGAAAAGCTGTACTGCGTTTTCGCCATGCAGACCGGGCAGTTTGAATAGCCGAGAGCGGTCAGTTTGTCGAGCTGCTTCTTTGCGGCGGGCAGGAACGATACGTCCGAGCCGTGATAGATCCGGGTCACTATCTTCCTTATCTTTTCTTCAAGAGGCTCGTCAGTCTCGTAGCAGAAACGGAATTCGCTCTTTTCTTCGCAGAGGCGGACGACTTCGCGGGCGAGCTCTTCCCCGCCCTTGCCGCCTTCCGCCCAGACGGTGGACAGAACAGTATTAACACCGAGAGCGCGGCATTTGTTGATTATGAGATCGATCTCCGCGTCCGTGTCTGTCGGGAAGCGGTTAACGGCGACGACCGCCGGAAGCCCGTAAACGTCCTTGATATTCGAAACGTGCCGCAGAAGATTAGGTATGCCCTTTTCGAGAGCTTCAAGGTCTTCGTTTGCAAGTTCGGTCTTCGGGAGGCCTCCGTGCATTTTCAGAGCGCGCACCGTGGCGACTATCACTACCGCGTTAGGCTTCAGGCCAGCAAAACGGCATTTTATATCGAGGAACTTTTCGGCGCCGAGGTCTGCGCCGAATCCGGCCTCTGTTACGGTGTAGTCGGCGAGCTTCATAGCCATACGGGTCGCCATAACCGAGTTGCATCCGTGGGCGATATTTGCGAACGGGCCGCCGTGCACGAACGCGGGCGTTCCTTCGAGCGTCTGTACGAGATTGGGCTTGAGCGCGTCGCGGAGAAGCGCCGCCATAGCTCCCTGCGCCTTCAGATCGCCGGCTGTTATCGGCTTTTCATCGTAGGTGTATCCGACGATGATCGAAGCGAGCCTCTGTTTTAGGTCGTCTATAGAGGACGAGAGGCACAGCACAGCCATGATCTCGGAAGCGACGGTTATGTCGTAGCCGTCCTCGCGGGGCACGCCGTTGACTCTTCCGCCGAGGCCGTCGGCGACGAAACGGAGCTGCCTGTCGTTCATATCGACGCAGCGTCTCCAGGTTATTCGCCTGGGATCTATATTGAGAGAATTTCCCTGGTAGATATGGTTGTCGAGCATTGCCGCGAGCAAATTGTTTGCCGCTCCGATAGCGTGGAAATCGCCGGTAAAATGAAGATTTATATCCTCCATAGGTACGACCTGCGCGTATCCGCCGCCCGCCGCGCCGCCTTTGATGCCGAAAACAGGTCCGAGAGACGGCTCGCGAAGCGCGACGCAGGTCTTCTTTCCGATGCGTGAAAGACCGTCGGAAAGCCCGATCGTAGTCGTGGTCTTCCCTTCTCCCGCGGGAGTGGGAGTTATGGCGGTAACGAGGATGAGCTTGCCGTCCTCGTTTTTATTCTCATTCAGAAGCGAAAGATCGACCTTCGCCTTGTTCCTGCCGTACTGTTCTATGTACTTTTCGTCTATGCCCGCCTTCTTTGCGATCTCGGTGATCGGAAGTGTTTCGACAGACTGCGCTATCTCGATATCGGATTTGTACATGGTGTTCTCCTCTCAAATTTTATAATAATCTGTCATTGCTTCGAATAAATGCATATTGTAGTTGCCGGGGACGTTTTTATATAAACCTTCTCCTATACGTTCGGAGTGGCCCATCTTGCCGAGCACCCGTCCGTCCGGAGAGGTTATACCCTCTATTGAGTATACCGAGCCGTTTGGATTGAACTGGATCGAGCCGCAGACCTTTCCTTCAAGATCTGCGTATTGCGTTGCGATCTGACCGTTTTCGGCGAGCGCTCGCACCGTTTCTTCAGAAGCGACGAAATTGCCTTCGCCGTGCGATATAGGCACACAGTAGACCTCGCCCGGCTCTGTTCTTGAAAGCCAAGGCGATTTATTTGACGCGACGCGCGTGGAGACGATCTTGGACTGGTGCCTTCCTATCGTATTGAAGGTGAGGGTCGGACTGTCGGCGTCGGCGTCTGTTATCTTTCCGTACGGAACAAGTCCGAGCTTAATCAGCGCCTGGAAGCCGTTGCATATACCGAGCATCAATCCGTCGCGGCATTCGAGAAGACGCATCGCGGCTTCTTTTACGGCTTCGCCGCGGAAGAACGCGGTAATGAACTTTCCGGAGCCGTCAGGCTCGTCGCCGCCGGAAAATCCGCCCGGAATGAATATAGCCTGGGATCGGTCGATGCGTGATGCGAAATACTCTACCGAGTCGGCGATCCCCGCCGGGGTCTTATTATTGATGACCACCGTCTCCGCCGACGCGCCCGCTCTCTCTACCGCCTTTACAGAGTCATATTCGCAGTTGGTCCCCGGGAAGACCGGGATCAGAACGCGCGGCTTTGCGCAGAGTATCGCCGCGGATCTTTTCGTCTCTGAACGGAAGTTGAACTCCTTGACGTTTTCAACGGACGGGACGTTGTTGCAGGTAAATACGCTTTCAAGCCGCCCCTCGTACGCTTCGCAGATCTCGTCAAGAGAAACGGTCTCGGATCCGAGAGCGATAGCCTTTTTGTCCGTTGTCGAGCCGAGGATCGAGACGCCTTTTCCACAAAGATCGCAATTTGCTTCAACGACGTATGTCCCGTATGCGAGAGAGTTGAGCTTTTCGGCGTCAAACGACCCGTCGAAAGAAAATCCTACTGCGTTGCCCATCGACATCTTAATGACAGCTTCGGAAATACCGCCGAAACACGGTGTCCAGGCGGAAATGATCTTGCCTTCTCCGACGAGCCCGGCTACCCGTTTGCTGGTCTCAACGAACGAGGACGCGTCCGGATACCCGTATTTCCCCGTCTCGGGAGAAATGAAATAGACTTTATTGCCGGGAGCTTTGAATTCGGGCGAGATGATCCTTGCGATACTCGAGGTCGTGACGGCAAACGAAACAAGAGTCGGAGGAACGTCGAGCTTTTCAAAAGTTCCGCTCATCGAATCCTTGCCGCCTATAGCTGCGGCTCCGAGGTCGAGCTGAGCTGAAAGCGCGCCGAGAATTGCCGCCGCGGGCTTTCCCCAGCGTTCGGGATCTCTCATCGGCTTTTCAAAATACTCCTGGAAGGTGAGATAAATATCCTTGTACTCCGCGCCGGAAGCGATCAGCTTTGCGATAGACCCCATGACCGCGATATACGCGCCGTGGTAGGGGCTCTGCTCGCTTAAATAAGGATCGTAACACCAGGACATAGCCGAAACGGTATCGGTGTCTCCGTGCTCGACCGAGATCTTATTTACCATCGCCTGAGACGGCGTACGCTGATATTTTCCGCCGAACGGCATCAGCACGGTCCCCGCTCCGATGGTGGAGTCGAAACGCTCGGAAAGTCCGCGCTTGCTGCAGACGTTGAGATCGGACGCCGTCGAGATAAGCAGCTCCCTGAACGATTTGTTCTCAAAACGCTTATATTCAAATCCGTCCGCGTCCTTGCAATGGACGGTGATATGCTTCGGCGCGCCGTTGGAATCGAGAAATTCGCGGCTGATATCTACTATATCCACGCCGTTCCAGCTCATTACAAGCCGCTTTTCTTCCGTAACGACGGCGACCACGGTCGCCTCGAGGTTTTCACGGTCGGACAGTTTAAGAAATCTATCCGCGTCTCCGGGAGCTACGACGACCGCCATACGCTCCTGCGACTCGCTTATGGCGAGCTCGGTGCCGTCAAGCCCGTCGTACTTACGGGGCACGGCGTTAAGATCTATCTTTATGCCGTCGGCGAGCTCGCCGATAGCGACCGAGACGCCGCCCGCGCCGAAATCGTTGCACCTCTTGATCAGTTTGGACGCTTCTGGATCGCGGAAGAGACGCTGCAGCTTTCTCTCTTCGGGGGCATTTCCCTTCTGTACCTCAGCCCCGCAGGTCTCGATGGAGGAAACGTTATGCGCTTTAGACGATCCGGTCGCCCCTCCGCATCCGTCGCGTCCCGTCTTTCCGCCGAGAAGGATTATCACGTCGCCCGGAACGGGTCTCTCCCTTCTTACGTTTTCCTGAGGAGCGGCGGCAATGACCGCGCCGATCTCCATACGCTTTGCCGCGTATCCCGGATGATACAGCTCGTCGACCTGCCCGGTGGCAAGACCGATCTGGTTGCCGTATGAGCTGTATCCCGCCGCGGCTGTGGTCGTAAGCTTTCTCTGCGGGAGCTTGCCTTCCATCGTTTCGGAGATCGGAACGGTCGGGTCGGAAGCGCCCGTCACGCGCATCGCCGCGTAAACGTAAGATCTGCCGGAAAGCGGATCTCTTATAGCGCCGCCTATGCAGGTGGCGGC
>JAFSSR010000087.1 GCA_017450885.1 Clostridia bacterium
AGCGGCGGGGTTAAAACCCCGCCCTACGGTGTCGCCGCACCTCAACGCTGTCATTGCGAGGAGTGCCGAGGGCACGACGCGGCAATCCGGTTTCCTGCCTGCGAGGTCGGCCCGCCCAAACGCCATTTCCACCGGTAGGGGCGGGGTCCCACCCCCGCCCTAAAGGATACAGTCAGCAACCGACTTTGTTTTCACGCTCCGCGAGCTCCTCATCCGTCGCCTTCGGCGACATCGCCCCTAAGGGTCCCCGGCGAAGCGAGCCTGCCGAGCTTCGTGGGGAACGGGTCCCCCGAGGGGGAAGGCGACCGTAAATGCCGCTCCGGTGCACCCAGCACCGTAGGGCGGGGGATACGAGCTCGTTTGGGAATCAAAATAAAATGAAAAAAGCCCGATCGGGCTTTTTTCATTTGTTATCGTTTCGGCTATTATTATTGTTTCGGCTATTATTCTCGTTAATGCTTTCGCTTTCGTTCCCGCTTCCGCTTTCGCTTTCGCTTTGATCCTCGTCCTCGCCACCCTCGGCGAGCTTATGGCCGATGTGTTTGAGGAAGGGGTTGTTTCTGCTGAACACCAGCAGTTTACTGAAAATGTAATTTAGTATGGTGACCAGCACGGTGGCGAAGAATTTGCAGATATAGAACTCGCCGACGTTGAAGGCGAGACTTCCCGTCTCGACGCCGTCGACCAGACGTGTAAAGCCGATGCGGACGGTTTGGTCGAAGCCGAGCGCCTTATTGAAGATCTCCATGAACGCCCACTCGACGAAGAGGGTAAGCAGACGGGCGGAGACGAAGCCGATGAACTCGTAAAAAACGGTCTTCTTTTCCATCGTCTTGCTTCTGAAGACGAAGAGCTTGTACCCCCAGAAGGCGAAGAACACGACCGAGACTATCCAGGATATGACCGAGTTGAGACCGCCCGAAATATTGAGAAGCTCTTTGAGCAGGGCGGCTACGCCCCAGTTGATGACGGTGGTGGCGGTACCTGTTATCAGGTAACGCAGGAACTCCATTTTTCGTTCCCGTTTGAGCCTTTCGCGCTCGGTAAGCTCCGGCTTTTCGGCTTTCTTGTTCTTTTTACCCATTTTCTTCTTCCTTATTAAGCGTTTCGACTGCGCGGCGGTAGTCGCCGGGCGCGCAGATGAGATTTATCGCGGCTATGAGCGAGTTTGCCGACATTTCCGCCGGCAGGTCGAGGATGCGAGCGAGCCGGGCGCGTTTTTCGGCGGAGCCTTTTCCGCCCGACAGCCCGTCGGCGTAGAGATCGGCTTTTGTGATCCGCTCTCCCGCCCGGACCGTCCCGCCGTCGGCGAACGGCGCGAGCAGCGCGCGGAGACGGTCGGCGTCCGTTCCCTCGACCCCAAGCAGTCCCGATCCGGACGGCTCTTTTTTTCGCCTCTCCTTGCCCTTTACCTCCGGCACGTAGAGGTCGATTATCCGGTCGGGCGGCAGGACGCCGCGCAGGTGGGAACGGATCAGCCGTCCGGCTCCGTCCGGGTCGGTGAGCAGTATCACCGGTCCCTTTTCCGCAAGTCTGCGGAAGAGAGCGCGCTTTTCGGCGGCGTTGAATATGCCGAAGCCGTCGGTGGTGAGCACCCGCGCCTCGGCGATGCTCTCGATCTTTATCTTGTCGTACCTGCCTTCGACTATGATCGGCAGGGAGATCTTCAGTTTATCCTTCATCCCGTTCATTCAGTTCACAAGGCGGCAAGCGAGGCGAGCAGACGGTAGATTATGACGTAGCCGTCTATCGAGGTGAACTTCAGCTTGCGGTCGGCGTCGGAGCAGAGCGCGAGCGCGCGGATCAGCTTGTCCTGAC
>JAFSSR010000088.1 GCA_017450885.1 Clostridia bacterium
CCTCGCGGAGGGTGGTCCCCATCGGGATCTCGACGAGTCCGGTGTTGTTGATCTTTCCGCCGAGAGCGAAAACCTTGGTTCCGCGGGACTTCTCGGTACCCATGGAGGCGAACCAGTCGGCTCCCTTGAGGATGATCTGCGCGATGTTGGCGTAGGTCTCGACGTTATTTATGATGGTAGGCTTGCCGAACAAACCCTTGACCGCCGGGAACGGAGGACGGGGTCTCGGCTCGCCGCGGTTGCCCTCGAGGGAGGTGAGCAGCGCGGTCTCCTCGCCGCAAACGAAAGCGCCGGCGCCGAAACGGAGAGTGATGTCGAAGTTGAATCCGGTACCGAAGATATCCTTACCGAGCAGACCGTATTCACGGGCCTGTCCGATAGCGATCTCAAGACGGTGGATGGCGATCGGGTACTCCGCGCGAACGTAGATATAACCTTCATCCGCGCCGATGGCGTAACCGGCTATCGCCATAGCCTCGAGGACCGCGTGCGGGTCGCCTTCGAGGACCGAACGGTCCATGAACGCGCCGGGGTCGCCCTCGTCGGCGTTGCAGACGACGTACTTCTTGCCTGCCGGCTGAGCGGCGGCGAAGCTCCATTTACGGCCGGTCGGAAATCCTCCGCCTCCGCGTCCGCGGAGTCCGGAAGCCGAGATCACGTCGATGACATCCTGGGGGGTCATCTCGGTGAGGACCTTACCGAGAGCCTGATAGCCGTCCATGGCTATGTATTCGTCGATCACTTCGGGGTTGATAACGCCGCAGTTGCGAAGCGCGACTCTCTTCTGCTTCTTGTAGAAGGTGGTATCGGCGAGAGACGCGGCAAGCTCCTTCTTGCCCTCGTCGTTCTCCTCCTCGTGGATGAGACGGGTGACCGGGCGTCCCTTGAGAAGATGCTCCTCGACTATCTCGGGGACGTCGTTCTCGGTGACGTGAGAATAGAATGTCCCGTCCGGATATACGATCATGACGGGGCCAACGGAGCAAAGTCCGAAGCATCCGGTCTGGACGATCTTGATCTCTTCGTCAAGGCCTTTTGCCTTGAGCTCTTTTTCAAGGGCGGCTTTGACATTCATGCTGCCGGAGGCAGTACAGCCGGTGCCGCCGCAGATCATTACGTGTGAACGAATCATTTGTCCTTTTATCCTCCCTTATTTTGCGATAGCGCCGATGGTGTATTCCTCGACGACGCGTCCGCCCTTTATGTGCTCTTCAACGACGCGCTGAGCCTTTTCGGCGGTCATCTTTACGTAGGTGGTCTTTTCCTTGCCCGCCTCGAACACCTCGACGACCGGCTCGTACTGGCAGATGCCGATGCATCCGGTCTGGGTGACCATGACCTTATCGGTGAGGCCTGCCTTGGCTATGTCCTCGACGAAAGCGGCAAGAACGGGACGCGCGCCGGCGGCGATACCGCAGGTAGCCATTCCGACTACGACGCGGGTCTGGTCGTCGCCCTCGCGGATGGCGACCTTATCCTTCATTTTATCTCTTATTGCTGCGAGTTCTGCCAATGTTTTCATTGATCTTGTCCTCCTGTAGAATTATATTGTTCCGAAAGATATTCTTTTATCCACGCAATGACGTCGGGAGAGCCGAGCGACACCTCGTCTCCGAGAACAGCCCGGAGCTCTTTGGTATCGAGACGCACTTCCCTTTCCGGCGTGCGGTCGGTAAAGAGGAAGTCTATATCGGGGCTGCCCATTATCAGGGTGACCAGCGTCGATATGACGTCTCCCACCGGCGTGAAGTCGATGCTTTTGGTGTCAAAGGTGGCGGTGACCGTGGTCCCCTCGCCCAGCTTTGATCTTACCTCCATCTGTCCGCCCGTCTGCTCGCTTGCCAGCTTGAGGAGCGGAAGCCCTAATCCGACCTTGCGGGTGGTGCGTGAGGTTGTGAACGGATCTGTGACCCGCGCGACTACCTCCTCGCTCATCCCGCAGCCGTCGTCGGTTATCTGAAGGGTGAGCATCCCGTCGGCGTCCTCCGTGAGAGAGATGCCGATATTCTTCGCGCCCGCCGTTACCGAATTACCGGTGACGTCAAGAATGTTCAAAGACAGTTCTTTCACTTTTGTTTTTTATTTATACTTTTCAAGTATGCCGTCTACGTCTTCCTTCTTGAGCCTGCCGTAAACGTCGCCGTTGATGGTCATGACCGGAGCAAGTCCGCATGCGCCGATACAGCGGGTGGCTTCAAGGGAGTACTTTCCGTCCGGGCTGGTGGATCCGGCGGCGAGTCCGAGCTTCTGCGTGATCCTTTCGAGATGGCGCCAGAGCCCTTGACGTAGCAAGCGGTGCCGAGGCAGACCGCGATGGCTACCTGTCCCTTGGGATTAAGGGAGAACTGAGAATAGAAGGACGCGACCCCGTAGACCTCCTCGAGGGATACGTCCAGTTCACGCGCGACTATGCGCATGACCTCTACAGGAAGATAACCGTAGATCTCCTGTGCCTGCTGGAGCACCGGCATCATATTGCCCTGAACGTCGCGGTACTTTTTGCATACGTCGATCAGCCGCATTTCCTGATCCTTGGTGCCCTGAAACATGACTGTCGTCAGTTTCTTCTTCATTGTGCTTGTACCTCCATATGGTATATTTATTTATATTTTAATAAATAACTTAAAAAATAGCTTAAAAAGTTTCGAGTCGCCGGTCGCCGGTCGCCGGTCGCAGATCGCCGGTCGCCGGAAAGCCTTGACAAGAGAAAAGCGTTCTAACGGACCGCATTTGAGATCGTTTTCCGGCATAAAGCGTATAGCCGATCGGTGATCTGTTCTATTTCGATATGAGTTCAAGCAGTCTGCGCCTTACAAGCG
>JAFSSR010000089.1 GCA_017450885.1 Clostridia bacterium
GCGTATTTCCGCGCGTACGGCATAAGCTCGCTTCTCCTTTTCGGAAAGATAGAACGCAGTCAGGAAAGAGTTATGTACGACAAGTCTGTGGCGTACAAGCGCGGGATGTCCGCGGGGAAGAAGGAAGCCGACGGCAACGCGCTTTCATACCCCGAGGCGGCGGTAATGTACGAATACCTCGCCGCAGTCTACGGCGCCGATAACGTGATAGACGCCTATCTGAACGGCGTTCTCCCGGAAAAGGCGTTCGGCGCTTCATACTCCGAATTGTTCGACGCCGCAATAGCGTATTACACCGGTCTGTACGGCGAGTACATCGCACTTGACTGATCATCTAAACATAAAAACCGTACGCGGCTTGTGCCGCGTACGGTTTTTAATCATTCGATTATTATTGTCCTTCCCCGAAGGCTGCCATGGCGCGGAGCGTCTTTTTTGCGAGCGCGAGCTGCTCCTCCGCCTCTTTCTTGCCTATGAAAGCGGAAGCGGTCGAAATACGGCGCAGACAGATAACGGTGTCCTCCGGAAAGACCTGAACGGCGGTGAAGAACTGCGCGAAAGGCGTGTCCGCCAGCCTGAAGGAATAACCGTCTGCCGAAAGATTTTCAAGCTCAGTGCCGGCTATCCCCTCCGTCTCGGAAAGCGGGATGATGAGATCCTGCTCGCGCAGGAGCGTATACCACGCCGGGTCGAGTATGAGCAGCGCGGAGTTGCCCGCCGAGATCTGTGTGGTGAACTTCTGCTGTGTGTCGGCGAGCTTTGCGCGGTCGACAAAGAAGAGCTCTTCCTTTGCGTCATACTCCGCCTGAAGAGCCTTCGCCTGCTCGTCGGTGAGCAGATAAAACGGGGTTATCTGGCAGTTCTTCTTTCCGTCGTCGTTCAGGTCGTCCGATATCAGCTTGGATATTTCCGTCTCGGCGTCCCGGAGCTGATTGGGAGTCGGGTTGAGCGGCCCCGCGTATAAAAGATCGAGATCGAATTCCGCGCGGGAAAAGAACTGCGCCGTCATTATGATCGCAAAGACGGCGAAAGCCGTAAAGATTATAACAGGCCACTTGTAGTGGTACCAGAAATTATCGAGCCATTTCAGGAACTTTTTCATACGCACCCTTATCATTTTTATTTTCTTTTAAAAGTATACCATATTAATAATCTATTTTCAACGGGGAATTGAAAAAAACGGTTGGCAAACGGGCGGTGATGTGCTACAATATAGACGTATTTCCCGTAAGGAGGCAATCATGGTTCTTCTCAACGTTGATTTTCATTCCGACGTCCTCGGGCACGCGGTATCCATGAAGGTACTGCTGCCGCAGGAGGCGTCCACTCAAATAGGCATGGGCGGAAGCGCGGGCGAGACCTACAGGACGCTGCTTTTGCTGCACGGACTGTCCGACGACCACACCATCTGGCAGCGCAGGACCTCGATAGAGCGATACGCCGCGGGTTACAATATGGCGGTGATAATGCCCAACGCCGAGCGGAGCTACTATACGAATATGAAGACCGGGGACCGCTACGCCGATCACATCTTTCTTGAAGTTCCCGCCGTCGCGCGGTCGCTCTTCCGCGGGCTTTCCGACAGGCGCGAGGACAACTTTATTGCCGGCCTGTCGATGGGCGGCTACGGCGCCGCGAAGGGGGCGCTTCTCTACCCCGAACGCTTCCGCGCCGCCGCCTGCTTCTCGCCGCACGCCGATCTGGCGATAACCTTTTCAAAGCACAGGGACGATCCGATGTTCGTAAACATTTTCGGACCGACAGACGACTTCGAGGGTTCGGAAAACGATATCCGCGTGATGGCGCCCCGCCTTGCGAGGAGCGGCGCTCCCCTGCCCGACTTCTACATCTCCTGCGGCACGTCTGACAGCCTTATCACCCATTCCCGCAGTATGCGCGATATGCTCAGGGCAAACGGATATAACGTCGAGTACGGCGAGACCGAGGGCGCGATACACAACTGGGAATTCTGGGACGTCGAGATACAAAAAGCCCTGAAATTCTTTGACGGGCTGTCAAAATGACCTCTCCGGATCAGTCGAAAACCTTATTAATACGGAGTATGATATGATCTCATTTGCAAGCGATTATCTTGAGGGCGCGCACCCGGCTGTGCTCGACGCGCTTGTCCGAACAAATCTTGAACAGCTCTCCGGCTACGGCACGGACGCCTACTGCGAGAGCGCAAAAAAGAAGATCCGCGACGCCTGCGGATGCCCGGAAGCCGAAGTCTTCTTCGTCGCCGGAGGGACGCAGACCAATCAACTGGTCATTTCGACCGTCCTGCGCGGATTTGAGGGCGTTATCGCCGCCAAGACCGGGCACATCTCCGTCCACGAGGCGGGGGCGATAGAGTTCACCGGGCACAAGGTCATGGAGCTGCCGTCGCGCGAGGGCAAGCTTGACGCCGACGCGGTGCGCGACTATATCTCCGGCTTCTACGCCGACGAGAACCACGAGCATATGCCCTTCCCCGGGATGGTGTATATCTCATACCCCACCGAGTACGGGACGCTTTATTCACGGCGCGAGCTTGAGGCGCTGCACGCCGTCTGCCGAGACTATTCGATACCGCTGTTCGTCGACGGCGCGCGCCTCGGCTACGGGCTTGCTAGCCGCGAGTGCGACGTAACTCTTCCCGAGCTTGCCCGGCTCTGCGAGGTATTCTATATCGGCGGGACCAAGGTGGGCGCTCTCTGCGGCGAGGCGGTCGTTTTCTGCGGCATGCCCGCGCCCGAGCATTTTGTCACCCTGACCAAGCAGCACGGCGCGATGCTCGCCAAGGGGCGGCTTATCGGCGTGCAGTTCGACGCGCTCTTCACCGGCGGGCTCTATTTCGAGATCGGCCGACGCGCCATCGAAATGACCGAAAAGCTGAAGGCCGTTTTACGCGGCAAGGGTCTTCCCTTCTTTATCGACTCGCCGACAAATCAGCAGTTCGTCATCCTAAAAAACTCCAAGCTGGATGAACTGAAAGACAAGGTCGGCTTCAGTTACTGGGAAAAGTATGACGACAGTTCGACCGTCGTCCGCTTTGCGACAAGCTGGGCGACGACCGACGAGCAGCTTGAGTATCTTGAAATCGTGCTGTAAGGTGCGATGAAGATAAAGATAGGCAGGTTCGATTATACCGAATGCTGGGACGGGGTGTTGTACAAAAACCTTTCGGGCTATCCGGATCTGACCGCGTGGGAGGCGCAAAGCCTGCTTGATTTCATTAGTTATGAAGAAGCGAACGGCCGTTCCTGCGAGATAGAGGCGGAAAAAGAGATACTTGAAAAACTCCGGGCGTACAGGCCGGTCTATGAATCCGGGCGGCGCGTCGACCCGCCAGATAGGATCGCCGAATGCACCGCCTGTCCGAAGTATAAGGGTTGTCTGACCGACATGGTCTGTCACACGTCGTCGCTTGAGGATGCAATAGCGATACTTGATTGCGGGCGCTTATTGTCCGCCGTCCTTGCGCGTAAAAAGAGCGCGGAAGAGCTGCGGCGAGAGCCGAGGAACGCGGCGGGCGACCCGGCGGACTATTTTGACTACGTCATGTTCGCCTGGGGCAACTGTCAGGCGGGCGACAGGCTGGTCACCGAGCGCAAGCTGGGGAGAGCGCCGACAGAGCTTGAGCTTGAAAGTTTCACCCCCGGGGTGAGGTTCTATTTCAGGTACGAGGAAATAGCGCGGCACCCGAACGCGGTCTTCGACGGCGTTCTGCCGGTCAAGGTTCGGGACGGGGTCGCGCTTGACGAATGGACGACGGTCATCGTCGCGCCGGAGGAATACCGCGAGGCGCTCGATCCGCACGTTCCCGACGCGCTGCGGTCAAGAATACGCTATTTTGAAAAAGGAGATCTCGATATCTGGCGCTGGTCGGAAAAGGTTTATGAACTGGCAAGGGGCGTATAGCGGCAAAAGGATATTGAAAAACGCGACAGGAAGTCATTCCTGCCGCGTTTTTTGTATTGCGTTTTTTACCTCTTGACGCGCGCGCCGCCGCCCGCCATCAGGCTCTCGACTTCCTTGAGCGAAGCCATGGTGGTGTCGCCGGGGGTGGTCATGGCGAGCGCGCCGTGCGCCGCGCCGTAGTTGACCGCCTTTTCGGCGTCGCCCGTCGTCATGAGCCCGTAGATCAGTCCGGAAGCGAAGGAGTCGCCGCCGCCGACGCGGTCAAGTATCTCGAGTCCGTTATAATCGGCGGCTTTATAGATCTCGCCGTCAGCCCAGCAGAGCGCCGACCAGTCGTTGACCGTCGCGGTCTTGACGGTGCGGAGGGTGGTGGCTACCGCCTTGAAGTTCGGATAGGTCGCCGCCGCCTCGTTTATCATCTTCTTGTAGCCCTCGATATTGAGCTTCTTCAGCCCCTCGTCGTTGCCCTCGATCTCAAATCCGAGGCAGGCGGTGAAGTCCTCCTCGTTGCCGATCATGACGTCGACGTACTTGGCTATCTCGCGGTTGACCTCGCGGCATTTGTCGATCCCGCCTATCGCCGACCACATGGACGGGCGGTAGTTGAGGTCGTAGGAGACGACAGTCCCGTGCTTCTTCGCCGTTTTGATGGCGGCGATGACCGTCTCGCAGGATTGCTCCGAAAGCGCGGCGTAGATGCCGCCGGTGTGGAACCAGCGCGCGCCGAGCGTTCCGAAAATGTACTCGAAATCGAAGTCGTCAGGGGTCATCTTGGATATCGCGGTGTTCGCCCTGTCGGAGCAGCCGACAGCCCCGCGGATGCCGAAGCCGCGCTCGGTGAAGTTGAGCCCGTTGCGGCAGGTGCGGCCGATACCGTCGGTCTTGCACCACTTGATGAGCGAGGTGTCGACCCCGCCCTGCAGGATGAGATCCTCCATGAGCTTGCCGACCTCGTTGTCGGCAAACGCGGTGATCACGCCCGTCTGCATTCCGAAACAGCGGCGCAGTCCGCGCATTACGTTGTATTCTCCCCCGCCTTCCCAGACGCGGAATTCGCGGGCGCAGCGGATGCGCCCCTCGCCGGGATCGAGGCGGAGCATTATCTCGCCGAGAGATACCGCGTCGTAGCGGCACTCCGATTTGGACTTGAGGTCGAGCTTCATTATCCGCGCACCTCCTTTACGATGTCCGCCGCCTCGCGGGTGAGCTCCTTTATCTTTGCAAAATCGCCGGAGCTTACAAGGTCCTTCTTGACCATCCAGCTCCCGCCGCAGGCGAGGATGCGGTCGTAGGCGAGATAATCGCGCACGTTGGCGGCGCTTATGCCGCCCGTAGGCATAAAGCTGACCGTGGTGTAGGGAGCCGCGACCGCCTTTATCATCTTGAGTCCGCCCGCCGGTTCAGCCGGGAAAAACTTCAATACGTTCAGCCCGAAGGCGAGCCCGCGCTCGATCTCCGAAGGGGTCTGCACGCCCGGTACTATCGGGATCCCCTTCTCTATGCAGTAGCTCACCGTGTCGGGATTGAGCCCCGGCGCGACGATGAACTTCGCCCCCGCGCCGACCGCGCGGTCGACCTGCTCGCGCGTGAGGACCGTCCCCGCGCCGACAAGCATATCGGGGAACTCCTTCGCCATCACGCGGATGGTCTCCTCCGCCGCCGCCGTCCGGAAGGTCACCTCGGCGCAGGGCAGTCCGCCCTCGCAGAGCGCCTCGCCCAGCTTCGCCGCGTCCTTCGCGTCGTCAAGTACGCATACCGGCACGATGCCGATCTTTCTTATTCTCTCAAACATTGTTTTTGCCTCCGATCTCGTTTTGATAAGGGGGCTTTTTTGAAAAACCGCCCCCTTTGACCCCCGAAAAACTTTTCCGACGCGCTCATTACGCGGCGGTGAGAAGGTCACGCGCAGCGTGACAGACGGTCATATACGCAGATCGCCCTTGCGAGTTTACTCGCAGATGCGATCTGCGTATATGACCTGTCCGTTCAGCCTCCGGCTGAACGGGCCCTTCTCCCGCCTTGAAAAGCAATACGGGGAAAGTTTTGAAGATACATAAGAAACTTTTTCAAAAGTTTCTTATGCGGGGTACGGGGCGGCGCCCCGGATGATATATTATTTCTTCATCGCCCAGAGCTCGACCTCGCAGAGGAGATCGGGCAGGAGTCCGACCTGGACCGCCGTGCGGACCGGTTTGGGATCCGGGAAGAAGGTCTTATAGACCTCGTTGAAGCGGCCCCAGTCGCCGAGGTCCTTCATAAAGACGTTGACCTTGAATACGTCGTCGAAGGTGCATCCGGCGGTGTTGAGTTGGAAAAGGCAGTTTTCAAGCGTTTTCTTCGCCTGCTCCTCGATGGTCGTACCGACTATCGAGCCGTCCATCGCGATGGCGGCGGAGCCGGAGATGACCACCAGCTTGCTGCACTCTATTTCAAGTACCGGGGAGTACGGCCCCGCGGTGACGTGCTGTTTTGCTCCGTCGGGGATCTTTTTCAGTTCGCTCATTTTTTATATCTCCTTTTAATTTTTTTCAAATAAGATCGGTGATACAGCAGGCGCTTTCGACGCTTATTTCCGAGATCGCCTCGCCGGGGACGCCGTTCTTCCCTATGCGGCGGATCTGCAGCTTGTCGTCAAACTGATATGCGACCGCCATCAGTCCGTATTCGGCGAAGACGTTCATATCGCGCGGGAAGCGGTACCCGGTCTTGATAATCTCCGGCTTTTGAGGTATCCCCTTTTCGTCCAGCCTGAAGCAGGCGACCGAGTCCATGCCC
>JAFSSR010000090.1 GCA_017450885.1 Clostridia bacterium
CCATACTGTGCGGAGTCACAAACTCGTGCCTCACAAATCTCACGGTCTCGCTCGTAATGACTGTATTCGGTTCGACAGCTTATGAAAAGCTCTCCTTTTCCGGTCTGCTTGCGCTCTCTTTCGTACTTACGGCGTTTTCAAGCGTCCCATCCGCCGTCTGTCTTCTCAAAAGAAACGTGGAGAAAAATCGCCTGATATATCTTATTTCTTTTCTGACAGCTCTCAACCTGTTCGTTTTGATGCACGGTACTATAGGCAGAGTATTCTCTTTTCTGTTCGAAGCGAGAGAAACGGGAAGCGGAGACTGGATCGCTTTTATGCCGATATTATTTCTTATAATCATCGAAAAAGCTCTGGTTGAGATCATATTGATCGCCCTGTCTTTAACGATCGAAAAAGCAAATATAAAAGATGAATGCAAGGAGAAAAAACAATGAATAAAAGACCCGGAAAAACTTTAAAAGTGCTTGCGACCATCCTGCTCGTTATAGAGTGCGTCGTTATAGCAAAATTTGCGCGTTTGGGAATAACGATGGTATTCTTAAACCATATGTCCGGAATTGATCTGGTGATCGAACTGCTGGCTCTCGCGGTATCGCAGGCGCTGTTGACGTTTTTTATCGTCAGGTGCATAACCAACACGAACGAAAAATGCGACGATATCTACAGCGCGATAAAGGATCTGTCACGTTCGGTCGCCGAGATCAAACGCGGCGGCAGCGGCGAGCCCGTCCTCACGGCGGCGGAGCAGAGCGTGACGACCGTTCCTCCGGCGGAAAACGCCGAGCCCGAGACGCCCGTCAAGGCGATACGCGACGACTACGGCTTCCAGATCTGTCCCGTCTGCGGAAAAAAGCAGATCAAGCCCGACAACGACTGCTGCTGGAACTGCGGCAGGGAGTTTATAAAAGAGGACGAGGGACCGGCAAATTAAGAGGGGTCGATCGCCGTGGCTCGCGTCGATATGTTTCCGCTGACGCAGAAATTCGATATAATTTCGCCTGCGGCTGAATATCGATATATTCGGATCTGCAGACGACAGACCCGAATTCGATATGTTTGCGGCTTTGCCGCAAACAAGATTTGGTCGTCCATCCCGAACGACGCTTCAACGGCCGCCTTCCCCATCGGGGGAAGGTGGTTTTTGCAGGCAACGCCTGCAAAAAGCGGATGAGGAGCTCGCGGAGCGCGAATACGAAATCGGGTGCAGTTTTATCCTTTTGGGGTGCGGATTGCCACGGGCTTCGCCCTCGCAATGACAGCGTTTGTGCGCAAACGAAATTCGGCGCGTTGAATTAAAGAACGCACCCGACTCCGTAGGGCGGGGTTTTAACCCCGCCGCCTTTGAGATCGTCCATCCCGGACGACGCTTCAGCCGGTAGGGGCTGGGTGCCGCCCCAGCCCTAAAGGATACGATCAGCAGCCGACGTCGTTTTAGGGCTGACGTGACAGTCAGCCCCTACAAGTTGGGTGCGCCTCATATCATTCCCGCACTGATCCCTTCTGCTGACTGCTGACCGCAAACTGCCGACTTCTCTTTGAACTTTGAACTCTTCTCACGTAAAACAAGCCGCTCCCGAAGGAGCGGCTTGTTTTACGTACCCTATATCACTTTATACTTTCAATAAACTCCGCCATCTTTTCGAGGGCGACGTTGATATGGTCGACCGAGTAGGCGTAGGAGATGCGCGCGAAGCCCTCCCCGCACTCGCCGAAGGCGTTTCCGGGGACTATTGCGACGTGCTTATCGTAAAGCAGGCGCTCACAGAACTCGTCGCTTGTCATCCCGAAGCCTCCGATGTTCGGGAAGACGTAGAAGGCTCCCTCCGGCTCGAAGCATTCGAGCCCCATTTCGCGCAGTCCCTTGACTATGCGGACCCGGCGGCGGTTGTATTCGCCTTTCATGTAGTCGATATCGTCGTCGCCGTTGCGCAGGGCTTCTATCGCGGCGTACTGGCCGACCGTCGGCGAGCACATTATCTGGAACTGATGCAGCTTGAGCATCTGCTCGCAGAGCTCGCGCGGAGCGGCGAGATAGCCCATGCGCCATCCGGTCATTGCGTACGCCTTGGAGAAGCCGTTGACCACGACGGTGCGCTCGCGCATACCGTCTATCGAGGCGATGGAGACGTGCTTCCTGCCGTATGTAAGCTCGGCGTAGATCTCGTCCGAGAGGACGGCTATATTGGTATCGCGCAGGACCGCGGCGATCCCCTCAAGCTCCTCGCGGGTCATTATCGCGCCGGTCGGGTTGTTCGGGAAGGGGAGCACCAGCAGCTTGGTGCGCGGTGTTATCACGGCCTTGAGCGCCTCGGGAGTCAGCTTGAAATTATCCTCCTCGCGCGTGTTGAGCGTGACGGGAACGCCTCCCGCCATGACGACGTCCGGCTCGTAGCAGACAAAGCAGGGGGAGGTGACGATCACCTCGTCGCCGGGATCGACCAGCGCGCGGATGGCGAGGTCGATCGCCTCGCTGCCGCCTATGGTGGATATAATCTCATGCGCGGGATCGTAGCGCAGCCCGAAGCGGCGTTCAAGATACTTTGCTATCTCCTCGCGCAGCTCCATCAGTCCGCTGTTCGAGGTGTAGTAAGTCTTCCCCTTTTCCAGCGACTCAATGCCCGCCTCGCGTATATGCCACGGGGTGACGAAGTCGGGCTGACCGACGGTCAGCGAAACTACGTCGTCCATCTCGTCGAGGATGTCAAAAAACTTGCGTATCCCCGACGGCTTTAACGACTGAACGTTTTCCGAAAGAAGTTTTGAATAATCCATCACATTCCGTGACCTCTCTCGTCCTTGGGTACCTGTCCGAACACGACGCCCTTGTCCTTGAATTTGCGGAGGACGAAGTGGGTGGCGGTAGAGGTGACGTCCTCCAGCGCCGCCAGCTTGCGCGCGACGAAGAAGGCGACCTCCTTCATGGTCTTGCCCTCGATGATGAGCGCGAGGTCGAAGCCCCCGGACATCAGATATACGCTCTTGACCTCGGGATAGTTGGAGATCTTCTCCGCCACCTTGTCGAAGCCGCGGTCGCGCTGAGGCACGACTTTGAGTTCGATAAGGGCGCTGACGTATTCGAGATCGGTCTTGTCCCAGTCGACGAGCGCGGTGTATCCGAGTATGGTCCCGTCCTTCTCGTACTGCTTTATCATTTCGGCTATGTCGCCCTTGTCCTTCTCGCAAAGGAGCGCGAGCTCCTCCACGGACAGACGGCTGTTTTCCTCAAGAAGTCGAAGTAACTTTTTCATTTCGTTTGCCTCCGTTTATTATTGGGCTAATTTCTTTTGTTCGGGTTTCCCCGCGCGGAAGACCGTGAATTCGGTAAAACCGAGCTTCCGCAGCAGGCGGTGGGTCTCGCGCACCCCCGCGCCGACGTCGCCGGCGGAGTGGGCGTCGGATCCTATGGTGATAAGTCTGCCGCCCATCGCGCGATACCATTCGAGCATCACCGGCAGCGGGTGTACCGTGTTTATTTCACGGCGAAGCCCCGAGGTGTTGACCTCCAGCGCGACGCCGTTCTTAATGAGGAAGCGGAATATCTCCTCTATCGCCGCGCGGTGGCGTTCGGGATCGGCGGGATGTCCCTTGCCCTCCGAGAGCCTCCACGGATAGCCGAGATGTCCGAGCGTATGGAAGCCGCCGAACTCCAGCATAGCCATATTCTGCTCGAAATAGCGGTCCATCGTCTTTTTGTACTCCTCGTCGTCCATCCGGTCGAAGGGGACGACGTAGTAGTCGGGATCGCCCGGCGCGTTGTGGAGCGATCCGATGATAAAATCGAAATCGTGCGCCGCGAGCATCGCGCGGGAACAGTCGGGAAGCTCGTGCGGCTCGCCCAGCTCGATGCCGTACGTTACGGTCAGCCGTCCGGCGTATTCCGCGGCGGCAGCTTTTATCGCCTTTTCCGCGGCGTCGGCGTCGAAATGGCTCTCGGGCGGATCGCCCGGTCCGATCAGGTTGGCGTCGAAGTGGTCGGTCACGCAGACCTCCGAGAGTCCCGCCGCCGTCGCGCTGCCGCAAATGTCGCTCAGCTTCGAGTCCGCGTCGTACGAAAACTCGGAATGAAGGTGCGCGTCGCACAGATACATCGGGATCATCTCCTTTTCGAAGGTCTGTTTTTATTATATCATACTTTTTTTGTTTTACAAGTCCCAAATTCGTTGAAAAACGGTTGTAAAAATCCCGGTTATATGGTAGAATATATTAAATATTGCTTATTCGCAGGTGTACTATGAGAAAATTCATGGACGGAGACTTTCTCCTCTTTTCCGATACGGCAAAGCGGCTCTACGCCGAACACGCCGAAAAGCTGCCGATAATCGACTACCACTGCCACATAGATCCCCGGCAGATAGCCGAGGACTGCCGCGCGACCAACATCACCGAGCTCTGGCTGTACGGCGACCACTACAAGTGGCGCGCCATGCGCTCCTGCGGAGTTGACGAGAAGTATATCACGGGCGACGCTTCCGACTACGAGAAGTTCCGCGCGTTCGCTTCGATAATGCCGCAGCTCGCCGGAAATCCGATTTATCACTGGTCGCACCTCGAGCTGCGCCGCTATTTCGGCTGGGAGGGCGTGCTTTCCGCCGCGACCTGCGACGAATGCTGGAGCTTTACAGCCGACCGTCTCGCCGGGGGCGGGCTGTCGGTCAGAGAGATAATCAAAAAGTCGAACGTCGAGGCGCTCTGCACCACCGACGATCCGGCGGACAGCCTGGAATGGCACGAAAAGATCGCCGCCGACCCGGACTTTGACGTCAGGGTGCTGCCCGCTTTCCGTCCGGACAGGATACTCGGCTGTCACAAAAAGGGTTACAGAACGTATATCGAAAACCTCGCCCGGGTCTCGGGAGTCAAGATAAAGGATTTCCGCTCCCTCTGCGAGGCGGTAAAGAACAGGCTCGACTTCTTCGCCGCGCACGGATGCCTTACCGCCGACCACGGCCTCGACACCGGGGTCGTATACGCCGAGTCGAAGAACGACCGCGAGATCGACGGGATATTCGCCCGCTGCGCGGCGACCGACAAGCCGGAGCCGACCGAACGCGAGGCGGCGGTCTTCCGCTGCGCTCTTCTGCGCTTCCTCGCCCGCGAGTACCGCGAGCGCGGCTGGGTGATGCAGATACACTTCGGCGCCTACCGCAACGTGAACGAGCCGGTATTCAAGCGGCTCGGACCCGACACAGGATTTGACGTCATCTCGTCCGAGACCGGCGTAAACGACCTTGCAAAGCTGCTTTCCGCCTTTGCCGAGGACGGCGGTCTGCCGAGGACGATCCTCTACTCCCTCAATCCCGGCGACAACGAGGCGGTCGCCGCCCTCTGCGGCGCCTTCCAGTGCTCGGACGACGGACTTCCCCGCTGTCTGCAGGGCTGCGCCTGGTGGTTCTGCGACCACGAGCCGGGAATACGCGATTTCCTTATCTCGCTTTCTTCCCTCTCCGCGCTCGGCCGCTTCCCCGGTATGCTGACCGACTCGCGCTCCTTCCTGTCGTATACGAGGCACGAGTATTTCCGCCGCATCCTGTGCGACGTGATCGGCTGCTGGATAGAAACCGGTCGGTATCCCGATACGGAATACGCGGGAAAGCTGATCGAGGATATCTGTTATTATAATACAAAAAACTATTTCAGTTTTTAGTTTTAAGTTTTTAGAACTTGAAATGAAAATGGAGGAACTGATATAATGCCTTGGAAAAGCTGCAAGGACTTGATTGTGTGGCAAAAATCTATGCAATTGGCTAAAATCGTCTATAAAAGCGTTGAATGCTTGCCTAAAAACGCAGTTATTGCTTTGCATAGATATCGGTTATATGTCAGAAAACCAATTAAACGAAGCGCTTTCCTTATGTACCGAAGTAAATAAGATATTGACAAAGTTTATTACCTCGCCCGACCTCTAAAAACTAAAAACTAAAAACCAAAAACTCATTACTGCAGGAGACAGACCATGCTTCAAACCATTGATCTCGCGCTCGAATACGGCGGGCGCACGCTTTTCAAAAACGCTAATCTCATGTTCACCGAGGGCAACTGCTACGGCATCATCGGCGCGAACGGGGCGGGAAAATCCACGCTTCTGCGCATACTGTCCGGCGAGGAGGAGCCCAGCCGCGGCTCGGTGGCGAAGACCCCCGGTCAGCGGATGTCGGTCCTCAAGCAGGATCAGTTCCTCTACGACGACAAAACCGTCATAGAGGCGGTCATCTGCGGCAACGAGGAGCTCGTAGACATAATGGAGAAAAAAGAGGTCTACTACGCCAAGGAGAACATGACCGAGGAGGAGGGCATGGAGCTTTCCGCCCTGGAGGAGCGCTTTGCAGAGCTCGACGGCTGGAACGCCGAATACGACGCCGCGCTGCTGCTCAACGGTCTCGGCATACCGGAGGAGTATCACTATACCCTGATGGCGGAGATGCCCGCCGAGATAAAGGTCAAGGTACTGCTCGCCCAGGCGCTTTTCGGGCATCCCGACATACTCCTGATGGACGAGCCGACCAACCACCTCGATCTGAAAACCATCGCCTGGCTCGAAAACTTCCTCCTCGACATCGACTCCACGGTGCTCGTCGTCTCGCACGAC
>JAFSSR010000091.1 GCA_017450885.1 Clostridia bacterium
CCTCAAGCATTCATCGGAATGCTTGGGGTTCTCGGGGAGCGTAGTCGAACGGGTCTCCCGAGCAGTTATCAACTCTTCTCTACCTTCAGAAGCACATGATAAACCTGCCTTACCTTGCCCGGTTCCCTCCCCTCGGCGATGCCCTCCTTCGGGTCGTCGTAGACGAGAGAGAGGACGCCCGGGGTCGGCTCGAAGATCGAGGAATAGCCCGACGTGCTCTTATCCCACTTGCCGTCGCATTCGTCGACGATGACGGGCTCGCTCCACGTCGCCCCGTTATCGTCCGAGAACAGGAGCATCGTATGGATATGTCCCGAGGCGCAAACGAGAGTCCCGTCCTTCATTTTCAGAAGGCGCGGAAGAACGCCCCACGGGCAGATCTCATAAGGTGTGCTCCACGTTTTTCCGTAGTCGTAGGAGTGAGCGCAGTAAAGAGGAGAATACACCTCGTGCCCGCCCGTGCGGATGACCGTGACAAGATGACCCGGCTCGACCTCGATAGTCTCCGCCTCGCAATACCCCTCCGCGTTGACGTCGGCGATCGGGTACGTCTGGCAGTCGGCGACAGTCGTCACGAATTCAAAGGACTTTCCTTTATCGTGCGATACGATCGACCACGTCCGGTAGAGGTAAAAATCGTATTTTCCGTGCTCTCTGAAATACGGGCAGAGCGTCGTGTCGTCCTTGAACTGACCGTACATCATAACGTAAATGTCGCCGTTCGAGAGCTCCGACCAGCTTATAGCGTCGCCCGTGTGGCGGTTCGACGAGTCGCCGTAGCCCGCGGCAAGTCCAGGTATTTCAACGGAAACGATCTCCGTTGTGACACGTCCGGCTATCACGTCGTCAATACTTTTTGCCCGATACACCGCGATACCGTACGGGATCGTATCGCCGTCAAGATCCCAGATCGCGCGGTGATAAACGTTGCTCTCGCCTATCCCCAAAAGCGTCCCGTCCGAGAGCTCGCGGAACGTAACGCCGCGCAAGCCGTCCGGCATTGGTATCTCCTCAAAGCTCGCCCCGCCGTCGCACGACGAGAGAAGCAGTTTTCCGTCGTCCCAGAACCTGACGGGGATCAGCACCCTGCCGTCACGCGATACCGCGAACTTGCACGGGTAGTGCCCCGCGCCGAAACATTTTTTTGAAATGATCTCAATTTTATAACTCATAACACCCTCCGCATGAAGAAATCTTACCACAAGCCGCTCCTTTTGTCAACTTCCGCCGCGCAAAGCCGCACCGCGTCTTTTTTATAAAAAGGGGTTGACAACAACGGGCGGATATGATATACTGTATGAGCCTCAGGAAACGGAGTACGGTTTGCCGGAGTGGCGGAATTGGCAGACGCCCGGGACTTAAAATCCCGTGTAACGCGAGTTACGTACCGGTTCAAGCCCGGTCTCCGGCACCACAATTCAATCTATATCGCGGGCAAGAGTTGCTCGGTAGCTCGTCGGGACTCGGCGCGCCGCGCCTCCTGTGGAGGATGAAGCGGCAAGGCGAGTACCGCAGCGGTCGAAATTGCGTCCCGCTCCAAGGGACGAGGAAATTTCGGGCACCGCAAGGTGGCTTTCGGCAGCGCCGAAAGATGACCCGGAGGTCGTCAACAATCAAATATCTATATCGCGGGGTAGAGCAGCTGGTAGCTCGTCGGGCTCATAACCCGGAGGTCGTTGGTTCAAATCCTTCCCCCGCAACCAAAAAAGAACAGAGACGCAAAAGCGTCTCTGTTCTTTTTTGCTTGGGTAGCGTTTGCACGCCAACGACCCCCGGGTCTAGACCGACGAGCGCAGCTCGTTGGGGCTCGTGCCGTCCCGCTCCCGGTGGGAGAATAAGGGAAGGCACGAGTACCGCTGCGGTCGAAAAACGCAAGCGAGCTCCGTCGAGCGACGGCGTTTTTCGGACACCGCAAGGCGGCTTGCTCGCAGCATCGCCGCGAGCAAGATAACCCGGAGGTCGTTGCGTCTCAAACGTGCGATTTTGAAAAATGTGTTGAATCTCCTCTGAGATTCAGTTATAATAAAAACGAATGACTCATGCAAAGAAGGATTTCCGGGATAGATCGATCACAGTAAACAATGTGCCATATGTTTTGGCCGTTATGAAGAAGAATGTGAGAAAAGAAGATGAAATACAGGACGAACAGAAGAACAGGAGACAGGATCAGCGAGATCGGTATGGGCACTGCTTATATCGTCGAAGCTCCTTTAAAAGAAGCCGTAAAAACCATTCGCAAAGCGTATGAGAGCGGTATCAATTACTTTGATCTCGCTGCCGGAGACGGCACTGCTTTCGCCAAATTCGGCGAAGCGCTGTCCGACGTGCGGAGTGGCGCGATGTATCAGATCCACTTCGGCGCGGATTATTCAAAAGTCACTTACGGCTGGACGCTCGACCTTGATACGGTCAAACGCTCTGTAGATAAAATGCTTCGCGATCTGAAAACCGATTATATCGATTACGGTTTCATCCACTGTCAGGACGAGAGTCGCGACTGGAAAAACTACCGCGACAACGGTATCCTCGACTACATACTGAAATTGAAAAAAGAGGGCGTCGTCAAGCACGTCGGCGCGTCCTCTCATACTCCGTCGGTCATTCAGGAGATCATCGACGCCGATATAATCGATATGCTGATGTTCTCGGTCAATCCGGCGTATGACTGGCATCACGGAGAATACGCCTTCGGCGGCGTGGACGAGCGGGCAGAGGTGTACAAGCGGTGCGAAAGCCTCGGGATCGGCATCTCCGTTATGAAGCCCTTTTCAGGCGGTCAGCTGTTAAAAGCGGAAACGTCTCCCTTCGGGCAGGCGCTGACGCCCTATCAGTGCATCAAGTACGCACTCGACAAGCCGGGCGTGCTGACAGTTCTGCCGGGGATATATAACGAACAAGAACTCGACTATCTGCTCGATTATTATAACCAGCCCGAGGAAGCGCTCGATTACGGTATCATCGGCTCCTTCGCTCCTCCGGAAGCGACCGGCAAATGCGTATACTGTAACCACTGCGCACCCTGCCCGATGGGGATCGATATCGGATCGGTCAACAAGTTTTACGATCTTGCAAGGATCGGCGACGGTATGGCAAAGGAACACTACCTCGCGCTTGAAAAGCACGCTTCCGACTGTATCGGCTGCGGACACTGCAACGACCGCTGTCCCTTCTCCGTCAATCAGGTGAGTAGGATGCAGGAGATATGCGATTATTTCGGTGAATAAACAAAAAGAGATCCCGACAAATCGGGATTTATGGAGGCAACTTTGAATATTGTAACCAGAAAACCGATACTCGAAGGTTGGTCGGACGACAAAAAATACTGTATCACCGATGAGAATGGCGAGCGGTATTTTCTGCGTATTTCCGATATAAAGCAGCGTGACGCGAAGCAGTCCGAATTCGCGATGATGCAGCGCGTCGCTTCCCTCGGCGTACCTATGTGTCTGCCAATTGAATTCGGGATCTGTGATGAGGGCGTTTACTCCATTCAGAGCTGGATCGACGGAGAGGGCGCAGAAAGCCTGATACCGCTGCTTCCGTTCCGGGAGCAGTATGCCTATGGCCTTGAGGCGGGGCGTATCCTGCGCAGGATACATTCCATTCCCGCGCCGGACTCACAGGAGGATTGGGCCGTCAGGTTTAACAGGAAGATGGATACCAAAATCAGAAAATACGAGGAATGTCCAATCAAATACCCGAAAGGGCAGGCGTTCATCGATTACATAAACGCGAATCGGCTTTTGTTAAACGGAAGGCCTCAGACTTATCAGCACGGCGACTATCATATCGGAAACATGATGATTGACCGCAGCAGGAAGCTTAACATCATCGATTTCAACAGAAACGATTACGGGGATCCGTGGGAAGAGTTCAACAGGATCGTTTGGTGCGCCCAAAAATCCCATCGTTTCGCTTCCGGCATGGTGGACGGTTATTTTGACGGCAACGTGCCGATGGATTTCTGGAAGCTTCTTGCTTTATATATTTCAAGTAATACGCTTTCATCGGTTTATTGGGCAATTCCTTACGGAGAAACAGAGGTAAACACGATGCTGAACCAGGCCGAGGAAGTGCTGGCCTGGTATGATGACATGACAAATACGATCCCATCTTGGTATACGCACGATTCATTTGTTGGATAATTCGACAAATTCCGGTTTGCAGAGGTAACAGAAATGACAAATTACGAACGAATGGTAAAGGGTCTGATATACGATCCCATGGACGAAGAGATCATGGCTGAACAAATGCCTTTTCTCGACAAGTTATGGGAATTCAATCAGCTCA
>JAFSSR010000092.1 GCA_017450885.1 Clostridia bacterium
CCCCGCTCCCCGGAAAAGCCGGGGTCAGTTGCCTTCGGCGTTTATGGCTCCGAAGGCGAGGATGAGCTCGATGATGGAGTCCATCGTCTCCTTGCCGTATTCGGAGCAGTACTGCTTATAAAGCTCGTCGTAGTTTGCGACCTTGGTGAAGTGGTCGTCCTCGAAGAGAGAGAAGGCGGCGTCGATCGCCTCGGCGTCCTTCTCGCTCATGCCGTCGTCGTCGGTATCCGTTGCGGCGGCGTTGGGATCGTAATCGGGATAGCTCTGATATCCGTCGGGCGCGTTGACCGGAGCCTTGCCGCTCACGTCGGTATACTCTACCGCTGCGTCGACCGCGGCGGACGCCTTTTTGCCGTTCAGGTCGAAGCCGGCGGAGAAGGAGAACGAGGCTTTTACCAGATAGCCGTCCTTGTTGACAGAGAGCGAGATGCTGACGTCGGAGATATCGTATGCGTTCTCGGAGCCGGTGATCATCCCGACGGGATAGAGGTACGAGTCGCAGAGGGACTTCATCGACTGGCCGGAGGCGGTGAGCTCGATAGTCTTCACGCTGTCGGCTTCGGTCAGTTTTGCGCTCTCGAAGGCGGCCTCGGGGATATCGAAATCAGCCACGTTGCCGACAGACGTCATGGCGGAGGCGTCGTCCTCGGCGTACTTGTACGAGGAATAGCCGTCGGTAAAGTATGTGGTCCCCGCCTCGTGGTAGAGGGTGACGCTCTGCGAGCCGCCGTCCGACGTGGTGTTGGTTATGCTCTGCAGGTATTTGGAGGCGGTGAGATCGGCGTCCATCCCGGTGCGGGAGACCATGCTGATAACGTCTCCCGATCCGTTGTCGACGCCCAGGGACATCTCGACGCCCGCGGAATATCTGGTCAGCGCCGAGGTCTTCGCTTCGGCGTCGGCGTACAGCTTGTAGCAGTCCTCTTTGACCTGCCCGCAGGAAGCGAATGAGACGAGCAGTATGGCGGCGGTCAGTATCGCAATGATAGTCTTTTTCATATCTTTCCTCTTTATATGTATGTATATTTGCGGATGTTATTTTCCTACGCAGAAGCGGGAGAAGATCCCGTCCACGACCTGCTCGGAGACGCTCCTGCCGTCCACTTCGCCGAGGGCGGCGGCGGCGAGCTCGAGGTCCATTCCGGCGACGTCTGCGGTCGCGCCGGCGGCGAGCGAACTCGCGGCGGAAGCGGCGAGGCTCCTCGCGCGGTCGAGAGCCGCCTTCTGGCGGGCGTTGGTGACGGTCGCGCGGGAGTAGTCTATATCGCCGTCGATATACATCCCCTCGATCACCTCTTTGAGCCTGTCCGCGCCTTCTCCCGTCACGCATGAAAGCCGGACGAGACGATCAAATCCCGGTATGCCGCGGGGACAGGCGGCGGGCAGATCGCACTTGTTGAGCACGATCACGGTCTTTGCCGGATCGAGCAGAGAGATAAGCGCATTGTCGTCGGCGGAAAGAGGGCGCGACGAGTCGAACACAGCGATCGTCAACTCGCAGTTTTCGAGCTTTTCGCGGGTGCGTCCGATGCCCAGCATCTCCACCTCGTCGTCGCTCTCGCGTATCCCCGCGGTGTCGCATAGATTGAGGGTGACCCGCCCGACGGCGCATTTTTCTTCGATGGTGTCGCGGGTGGTCCCGGCGACCGGGGCGACTATCGCGCGGTCCCTGCCTAAAAGCAGATTGAGCAGGGAGGACTTGCCCACGTTGGGCGAGCCGCAGATGACCGTGTCGATGCCGCGCATAACGGCGTGACCGGCGCGGTAGGTGGCGAGCAGGGCGTCGATGTCGCGGATTATCCCGTCTATCCCGTCGGCGGCGCCCCGGTCGTCCAGACCGGAAAGGTCCTCGTCGGGATAGTCTATCTGAACGTACGCGGCGGAGATCAGGGCGATCAGCTTTTCACGGATGGCTTCTGTCTCGCGCCCGAGCGCGCCTGCGGCGCCTCCGGACGCCAGCTTGACCGCGTCCTCGCTTTCGGCGTCGATCAGGTCGATCACCGCCTCCGCCTCGGAGAGCGACAAACGCCCGTTGACAAACGCTCTGCGCGTGAACTCGCCCGCCTCGGCGGGACGCGCGCCCGCCTCGAGCGAGGCGGCGTAAACGTCGGCTGTGACGAGGACGCCGCCGTGGCAGCTTATCTCGACCGTGTCCTCTCCGGTAAAGGAGCGCGGCGCGCGGAATACGGTCGCGCATCCGTCGTCGATGCGTTCGCCGCGGAAAAAGATCTCGCCGTAGGCGACCGTGCGTCCGTCCATTTCGGAGACCGTCTTTCCGCCCGCGCGTTTGAAGAACTTGTCCGCGACGGCGAAAGCGCCGTCGCCGGAGATGCGGACGACGGCTATCCCGCCCCGTCCGAACGGGGTGGAGACCGCGGAAATGACGTCACTCATCTGTTTTTTCACCCCCGGCGGGCGGCTCCAGCCTCAACTCGTCCGCGTTGAGAAAAGCCTGCGCGCTTTCCGTGCCGGTTATCGGGACTTTTTTTTCGTATCCGCATCCCGCGCAGTAAATGCGCAGGTCGGTAAAATCGGGCGGGAGAAATTCGTAAAAATACGCCGCTTTTTCCTTGTCACCGCATCCGCAGTACAGCTCGCCGGAGTCGCGCAGATCGGCGATGGTAAAGCGGATGACCTCGTCGATCATGGGGTCGTCGGCGGCGAGCTCGGGACTGCCCCTATGAAGCATATCGAGATCGTCGACTCCGGCATCGGCGGCGAGCCCCTCCAGCATCTCCGCGGACTTGTCGAGCGCGTCGAGTACCTTTTGATGCTCTCCGATAAAGCAGGTGTCAAAGCCGGTGTAGGTGCATCCGAAGCTGAAAAGCTCCTTTGAGAAGAGCGCCTGGCGCGAGACCCTGTAGTGGTGCGGATTGGGGCAGATAAAGCATGGGACGGTAAAGCGGAAGCCGCCGTCCGCCGAACGCTGTATGACAAGCTCGCTCTTCCCGCAGCCGCACTTGAGCTTGAGCATATCGCCGGAGAGCGAGAAAACGCCGATCACGCTTATCACGCCCTTCCCGCAGGAGGGACAGCGGTAGGCGACCGATACTTTTTTGTCGTCTAATATCATTGTTCGGTATCCTTTCGGAAGAGCTCGGACGAGGAGCGCAGACCTTCTGTCGGCGTCTCGCCGGGGAGCTCGTTTTTGAGGTTTTTGTAGTCGTATTGCGCGGCGTTGCCGGCGTAAACATAGACGTGATACATGGGAGAAGCGGGATACTCGCCCTCCCGCACGTCCTCGCGGCAGTATACGTTGAGCTGCATTTCACGCACGCGGGAGACGGTGGCGCGGGTCTGTCCGTCCTCGCCCGTCTCCTCGCCCGAGAAGGCGAGCGGCACGCCGTCGAAGACGAGCCGCAGATAGTTGTGGCGGCTGGTCTTTGCCGTAAGGAAGCGATATTCGGTGTAAACGTGCCCGAGATCGTCAGAAAGGGTGAAAATGAAGCGTTCCGTGTCGGCGAGATCTACCTTGCCGCGCTTTTCCTCTACCGCGCGGAGGGTGCTGTCGTTGTAGCGGACCAGCATCTGCCACTCGTCGATGTCGACGACGTGACTGACCCGGCTGATGCCGACGGCGCCGTCCTGGGAGTAGGTGCGCCCGTCGAAGCCGGTTATCGACATGACGCGAAATCCGTCTTCGGACGCCTTGTAACGCTCGACAGTCTCCTCGCTCCACGCAAGCGATCTTACCGCGGAAGGATCGCGCTCGGTCCACAATAGGTAGATCAGCGCGCCGAGCATTATCGCCATCGCCGCAAGAAGTATATATTTGATCGTTTTGAAAAATATCCTCATATTATTACCCGCGCGTCCGCGCCCGAACATATTTATACTATTATATTATACCACATAAAATGAATATTTCAACAACTTTTTTTATCTCCTGCGCGCCGCCCGTCTTAACACTTCTTTAACATCGCCGGGGTTGACATATTCGGTTTTATCTTATATAATGTATTAAATATGCGATAAAATAAATGAATTGATTTAAAAAGACAAAAAACGGGAAATACTGCTATGGAAAACGAAAAGAAAAAGAGAATATTTTCCGGCGTACAGCCGAGCGGGATACTTACTATAGGCAACTACCTCGGAGCCATAAAGAACTGGGTGGACTTCCAGGACGAGAACGACTGCATCTTCTGCGTGGTCGACCTTCACGCCATAACCGTGCATCAGGTCCCCGCCGATCTTCGCCGCCGCACCTATGAGACGCTGGCGATCTACCTCGCCTGCGGGATCGACCCGGCGAAGAGCACCATCTTCGTGCAGAGCCACGTCCCGGCGCACGCAGAGCTTGCGTGGGTGCTGGGATGCTCGACCATGTTCGGGGAGCTCTCCCGCATGACCCAGTTCAAGGACAAGAGCGCACGCAACGCCGGCAACGTCAACGCCGGGCTTTTCACATACCCCGTGCTGATGGCGGCGGATATACTTCTCTACGGCACCGACCTCGTCCCGGTGGGCAAGGATCAGCAGCAGCATATAGAGATCGCCCGCGACATAGCCATCCGCTTCAATCAGACCTATTCCGACACCTTCGTCGTGCCGGAGGGCTTCTTCCCCAAGTCGGGCGCAAAAATCATGTCGCTCGCCGATCCGACAAAAAAGATGAGCAAGTCGGACGCCAACCAGAACGGGTTCATCTCGCTGCTTGACGACCGCGATACCGTTATGCGCAAGTTCCGCCGCGCCGTCACCGACTCCGAGACCGAGGTGCGCCGCGCTCCCGGAAAAGAAGGGGTCGGCAACCTTATGACCATCTATTCCTGCTTTACCGGAAAGACGGACGCCGAGATCGAGGAGGAGTTCCGCGGACTCGGTTACGGTGAATTCAAGGAAGCCGTCGGCGCCGCCGCCGCGGACGGGCTCGCCCCGCTCCAGGCGCGCTTCAAGGAACTGATGGCGGACAAGTCCTACCTCGAGGGCATAATGAAGGAGGGCGCCGAACACGCAAATCACATCGCGCGCAAAACGCTTTCCAAGGTTTACCGCAAGGTGGGTTTCGTGGGACTTTGATCCCGCAAGGAGATTGATATGGAGTTCAAACAAATAGTATACGGGCTGGCGGCTATGCTCTGCGCCGCTCTCATCTCATTTTCCACTACGCCGCCCGTGCGCGTGCTCGCCTATAAGCTGAAGGCTATAGACATCCCGCTCGACAACAGACGGATGCACCACGTTCCCATCCCGCGTCTCGGCGGACTTGCCATATATCTCGGCTTTATGATAACGGCGTTCGTCTTTACCGACGTTTCGCCTCTTCTCTGGACCATCTTCATAGGCGGCTCGCTGATCGTTATCGTCGGTATGCTCGACGACATCTTCCGTCTCAAAGCGATGATAAAGTTCATCGCGCAGATCGGCATCGCCTTCGTCGCCGTCTGGCAGGGGATAACCATTGAGAGCATCACCATTTTCGGCAACACCATCCAATTCGGAGGCTGGTCGATATTCTTCACGGTATTCTGGATAGTCGGTCTGACAAACGCCATCAACCTGATAGACGGTCTTGACGGACTTTCCTGCGGAGTCAGCGCGATATGCTCGTTCTCGCTCCTTCTCGTCACCATCCTGATGGGCGAGGTCCCCGGGGCGATAATCATTACCGCCATACTCTGCGGAGCCTGCGTCGGCTTCCTGCCCTTCAATATCAACCCCGCGAAGATATTTATGGGCGACACCGGGGCGCTTTTCCTCGGGTACACCCTGTCGGTAATATCCATCTCGGGCGTTCTGAAGGTCCACACGCTGGTGTCCTTCATCATCCCGCTGTCCATCTTCGCCCTGCCGCTGTTCGACACGACCTTTGCGATACTGCGCCGGGTCGTCCACGGTAAGAGCCCTTTTTCGCCCGACCGCGGACATCTGCATCACAGACTGATAGATATGGGGCTCAACCAGAAACAGACGGTCGCCGTGCTCTATTCGATCTGCGCCCTGCTGGGACTTTCCGCCGTGCTCTTCACCTCCGAAAAACTCTGGAGGGCGGGTATCGTCGTCCTTGCGGGCATACTCATCTTCGTAATCAACTTCGTGCTTATCAAAAACCCCAAGACTTTTGACGAGTCGGGTATAAACGAGATAGGCGTCAAGCATACGGAAGAAGAGGAGACCGCGAGCAAGCGCGAGCTTGACGACTGACGTGATATTTACGGCTGACGCGGATATCACAGGCGCTCCGCTCGTGACGAATGTAAACGATATCGGAAAATGATATAGCTTCAATATAACATAAGCCGCCGTGCGTTGCACGGCGGCTTATGTTATATTGAATAATAATTTCATACAAATATTTAAATCATCTCATCTTCTGCAGACGGGAGACTCCGTCGGCTATCGCGGAAACGATCTCGTCGATCTCCGCGTCAGTCAGACTGCCGTCAAAGGAGAGGCGTACGGTGCAGTCGGCGTCGCGGGGGTTCAGTCCGAAGTCGGCGAGGACGTAGCTCGTGTGCCCGCCGTTTGAAGAGCAGGCGGAGCCGCTCGAAACGAATATGCCGCGCGAGGAGAGGAAGTGGAGCATCGTCTCGCTCTTTATACCGGGGCAGGTCAGACTGATTATCCCGGGATAATACGCGCCGCCGGGGACGTTGACCCGCGTTCCGTCGGGCAGACGCGAGACGAGCTTCCGGCGAATATCGCCGATCGCCGCGTCGGGACGGGGAAGTAGAGAAGCCGCCGCACCGAAGCCGGCGATGCCGACCGTATTCTCGGTGCCGGAACGCATACCGCGCTCCTGACCGCCGCCGAGCAGAAAGGGGACGATGCTCTTCGTGCGGACGGTCTGCGGCGAGATATAGAGGGCGCCGACCCCCTTGGGACCTCCGACCTTGTGCGCCGATACCGATACGAGGTCGGCGAAGCCCCTGCGCGGATTGACCGCCAGCTTGCCGAACGCCTGCACCGCGTCGGTGTGGGCGACGACGTTGGGATTGATCTTTTTCGCCTCGAAAAAGATCTTCGCCGTGTCGTTGACCGCGCCGGTCTCGTTGTTGACCGACATGACGCTTATAAGGAAGGTGTCCTTGTTCATCGCGCCGTAAAAGGCGTCAAAGTCGAATACGCCGCGGGGACACGGAATTCGCACGACGTCGAAGCCCTCCGCCTCGAGCGCCTTCATCGGCTCGAGCACGGACGGATGCTCGTCCGCCGTCGTGATCACCCGCTTCCCGCGGAAGGCGGGCTTGGCGTGCGCCGTTCCGAAAACGGCGAGCGAATTCGCCTCCGTCCCGCCCGAGGTGAAGACCAGCTCCCCCGGCGCTCCGTTCGGGATCCCCAGAGCGGAAAGCAGGCTCTTTCGCGCCTCAGTGACGATATGCTCCGCGTCAACCCCGAGAGAGTGGAGGGAGGACGGATTGCCGAAGCGGTCCATCGCCGCGATCATCGCCTCGCGCGCCTCCGGACAGAGCGGAGTCGTCGCGGAGCGGTCGAGATAGATCATTTTTTCCATCGTCAGTTGAATTTGAAGTTGGTGAGGATGTCGTTGACTTCCTTGATATGGGCGTCGTAGGCGCTGTCAACGGCGGTGTAGGTGAGGATATACACGTTGCCCGCCACGATGCAGGTGACCTGCATGAACTTGTAGACCTCGCCGGTCACGCGGGCGCGGTAGACGTATTTGTTCGCCGCGATGCCGCCGAGCGTGGTCTTTGCGGCGAAGGGCTCGGAGGTCTCCTTGCCTTCCGCGTCGAAATATACCATAGAGTCGCCGAAGGTGGTCTTGAAATCGTCGGAATAGGTTGCCCAGAAGGTGTCGAGCGTCGTTGTGCGGTCCTCCAGAGCGAAGCCGGTGAAGGAGACGTTGGCGCGGTCGGTCAGACTTGCGTATGCGCTGACGACGCCGGTGGACATGTCGACGGTCCAGCTCTGCGGAACGTACATCGTATAGCTCGTAGAAGCGGACTCGACCTTTTTCATACCCTCGGGAGTGTCGGCGTCGGCGGTCTCGCCGCAGGCGCAGAGCGCAAGGCAGAATACCGCCGCGAGGATTATCAGTATCGACCTTTTCAGAGTTTTCATAATATGCTCCTTAAACCGCCGGATCGGCTCCGGCGTTCTTTTTATGCTGTTCGGTAAGCTCTTTCGCGCGGGCGAGCAGAGCATCGGGCTCGTTCGGGATCTTTCCGTCGACCGCCTCGTCGTAGAGGCGGCGTTTTATATCGCCGAGCACCACGCCGGAAACGCCGAGCGTCAGGAGCTCGTCGCCTCCTATCCGCAGTCGCTCGGGGCAGGTGCATTCCCGATCCCGGATGATATCCCGGGCCAGAGACTCCACGGTTTCAAAATACTTTGAGTCGTCGGAGTACGCGCCCTCCGCCTTAGCCAGATTGTCCGCCCGGCGAAGAGCCTCGACCTGCCACCACAGCCGCTCGCCCGCTTCCGCGATATCGCGCCTGACGGAATTGCGGTTGGGTTTCGGATAGCTGTCGTGCCGCGCTATTATCCGGCAGACCGAGAATGCGGACGCCTTGTCGAAACGGAGACGGCGCATCACGCCGCCCGCCGCGGCGGCTCCCGCCGATTCGTGCCTTGGATAGCGTATCTTTCCGTCGCCGCAGACCACGGCGCTTTCCGGCTTGCCTATATCGTGCAGAAGTCCGGCGAGACGCAGGTTCGCCTCGTCCGCTTTGTCCACACCGTATGACGGGATCTCTATCCCCGCCGCGGTGCGCACGCAGTGCTCGTATACGTCGTACTTGTGACGCTGGTTGCCGGGGTCGTAGCCCATGCAGGGACGCAGCTCGGGGATGAGATGACCGACGACCTCCTTGTATCCCAGAAGAACGCCGACCGCTCCCTTGCCGCAGATGAGCTTCATCAGCTCGACGCGGACCCGCTCTTTTGAAATATCCGAAAGGGAAGCGTACATACCGCGTATCGCCCGGTCGGTATCCGGGTCGATGCCGAAATCGAGAACGGATGCGAAGCGCAGGGCGCGGAGTATGCGTAGAGCGTCCTCGGCAAAACGGTCCTCCGGACGTCCGACGCACCGGATGAGACGGCTTTGGGCGTCCTTTGCGGCGCCGAAGGGATCGCACAGCCCTTTGTCGGGCGACCACGCCGCCGCGTTGACTGTGAAGTCGCGCCGGGAGAGGTCGCTTTCGATATCGGAAACAAAAGTGACGCTCTCGGGATGGCGGGAGTCCGCGTACTCTCCGTCCCGGCGGAAGGTGGTCAGCTCCAGGTCGTGACCGTCTGCGTTGACCGTCACCGTGCCGTGCTTCAGCCCGGTGGGGATGACGTAGAACTTGCCTTCAAAGAGACGCATGGTCTCCTCGGGCGGGGTGCTGACCGCGATGTCGAAGTCGTGCGGAGCGCGCCCCAGAAGAGCGTCGCGCACACACCCGCCGACAAGCCAGCCCTCCGCTCCGCTTTCCCGGAGCGTTTCAAGTACCCGCGCAACGTACCCGGGTATCTGTATTTCAAACATATTATTCTTTTATTACGAAGCGGAAGTCGTGATATTCCTTCTTCATGAATTCCCACTCCTCGGCGGTAGGCGTCCTGTCCTCCTCGGCGATGAGCTTGACAAGGACCGCGCCGACGATCGGCTCGAAGTAGGGGACTATGATCTTTCTTCCGGGATCGTTCTTTTCGATGTGCTCCTTCAGCGCGTCGGATATGCGCCTGTCGTTTTTGAAGTGACCGCCCGCAAGGACCACGGGAACGTCGATCGGCGCCTTGCGGCGGCGGATGACGCCCAGAGTCTGCTCGGCGAGATTGACGCCGCACTCGCGCAGCAGCCCGGCGGCGATCTCGTCGCCGCGGCGAGCCGCTTCTCCCACGCAGACGGCGCAGGAAGCTACCACGGCGATCGGGCTCTTGCCCTCGACGTTATATATCTTGTACGCGGCCTCGCCCACGTCGGAAGCGTTCATCTTTTTGCACAGCTCCTCGGAGATGAGCGTCTTGGGACCGCGCTGTTCAAAGTCCTTTATAGCGGCGGCGAAAGCCATGCGGCCCATATGGTATCCGCTGCCCTCGTCGTAGACGACCGAGCCGTATCCGCCGGCCTCGTCGCCTCTGCCGTCGTGATTATAGAATATGACCGATCCGGTGCCGGAAAGGGTCATTATCGCGTTGTCGCCCTTGATCCCGGCGGCAAGAAAGCCGACAAGCCCCTCGCCTCCGCGGTCGTCAAGGCGGTTGAGCCTGACAGTATGGGCGAGCGCGTCGGAAAGGATGCGCGGGAAGACGCCGTAACAGCATTCGACCTCGGTCACTCCGGTGCCGTCAAGCAGCTTGGCGCAGACCTCCTCCGAATTCTTCTCGACCTGCTCGTGGCTGGTTGAGCTCGTATTCATGCTGCTGCCAAGCGCGTATGAGACAAGGCGCAGGTTTTCATCGTACAATATGGCGGCTATCTTGCTTCCGCCTCCGTCAAACGCGACGTAGTGTTTCATAGGGTGCTCCTTGATGGTTATAGTCCGAATTCGGGCGGGTCCAAGGCTCAAAAACGCTCCGGATGACCCGCCGCGAGGGATCTACATATAGTAAATGTTGTTTCTGTACTCTTCGAGTATCTTTTCATTGTGTTCCGGTCCGCCGTCGAGATTGGCTGACATGAAAACCGGAGGGACGACCCCCCTGCCGATCAGCTCCTCCACGGCGTCGATGATGACCGCGTTGATTATCGCCGCGCCGACAGCCGTGGACGTCGGGCCGATCTTTTCGGGCAGTCCGTCTATCTCACAGCAGGCGTCTCCGCGGCATCCGCAGTTGTCGATAACGACGTCGCAGACTTCAAAGAGGCGCTTTCCGCAGGGAGCGCGGGAGGAGACCGACTTTGAATACTCGACGTTGGTGAGGGCTGTCGTCGTCACCCCCCGATCGCGCGCTTCAAGCGCGAGCTCGACCGGCACGGTATTCCGCCCGGAAACGGAATGGATGATGAGCAGATCGCCCTTTTGCAGTTTGTTTTCGTCGAAGATGATCTTTGCAAGTCCGGGCAGCCTCTCCAGCTTGCTCGTCATCGTCACCGGGCGGGTGTTGAGCATAAAGCCGGGGAAAAAGATGGGGTTGACTGTCACCATGCCGCCGGAGCGGTAGAACGCCTCCTCCGCGATGATCCCGGCGTGGGAGCATCCGAATATCCAGACGTTGTTTTTGCGTTCGGTAACATCGGCGATCAGCTTTGACGCTTTGGCCATAGGGTCCTTCTGGGTCTGCGAAGCCCGTTCGATCGTTTCGAGAACAGAGCTGATGTATTCGGTCGATCTCATATCGTCCTCCTAATTCTTGAGCGAATGTATCGGGGCGGGGATCCTGCCTCCGCGCTCGATAAATCTGCGCGGAGAGATGGTGTTTATCTTCATTATCGGCGCGCTGCCGAGCAGTCCGCCGAAGTCTATCTCGTCGCCCGCCCTTTTTCCGTATGCGGGAATGACGCGGACGGCGGTCGTCTTTGTGTTGGCGACTCCTATGGAGATCTCGTCGGCGATCAGGCCGCATATTACCGCCTCGCTGACATCCCCGGGAACGGCGACCATGTCTATTCCCACCGAGCAGACGGCGGTCATCGCCTCCAGCTTTTCGAGAGTCAGGCTGCCCGCCTTTACGGCATCGATCATTCCGGCGTCCTCGGATACCGGGATGAAGGCTCCGGACAGTCCGCCGACGGAGGACGAAGCCATGACCCCGCCCTTCTTGACCGCGTCGTTGAGCATCGCCAGAGCCGCGGTGGTCCCGGGGCAGCCGGTCTGTTCGAGACCCATATTTTCGAGGATGTGCGCGACCGAGTCGCCGACCGCCGGGGTCGGCGCGAGCGAAAGATCGACGATGCCGAAGGGCACGCCGAGCCTTTGCGACGCCTCGCGGGCGACCAGCTGACCCATACGGGTTATTTTGAACGAGGTCTTTTTGATGATCTCGGCGAGCTCCAGAAGCGAGCAGTCGCCCGCGCGGTCTATCGCCGCCGCGACCACTCCGGGCCCGGATACGCCCACGTTGATGACCCGCTCCGGCTCGCCCATCCCGTGGAAGGCGCCCGCCATAAACGGGTTGTCCTCCGGCACGTTAGCAAACACGACCAGCTTTGCGCAGGCTATCGAATTCTTGTCTTTAGTCAGATAGGCGGCGCGTTTGATCGCCCCTCCCATCTCGATTATGGCGTCCATGTTGACGCCCGCCTTCGTGGAGGCGACGTTAACCGACGAGCAGACCAGCCCGGTCTCGGAGAGAGCTTCCGGGATGACCGAGATCATCCTGCGCGCCGAGTCGGACATGCCCTTCTGGACCAGAGCCGAAAATCCGCCGATAAAGTTGATGCTGAGGGCGTTTGCGGCGCGGTCGAGCGTCTTCGCCAGCTTGATATACCCGTCCGCCGAGAGATGGCCTCCGATAAGCGAGACGGGGGTGACCGAGACGCGCTTGTTGATAATCGGGATACCGTAGGTCTTTTCTATGTCTTCTCCGCAGGAGACGAGGTCCCGCGCGGAGCTCACTATCTTTTCGTAAACGTTCCCGCACAGCTTGTCTTCGTCGTCGGAAACGCAGTCGAAGAGAGATACGCCCATGGTTATCGTGCGGATGTCAAGGTTCTCGTCCTTGATCATGTTTATCGTCTCAAGGACCTCGTGCGTATTCAGCAATGCCATATCAGCGCCTCATATCTTGTGCATCGAGTTGAAGATATCCTCGTGCATTGTGCGGACGTCCAGACCCAGCTCGCCGCCTATCGCGTTCATCCTGTCGACGAACTCGGGGAAGGAGAGGGAGGCGTTTTTCATGTCGACCAGCATAGTCATGGCGAAGAACTCGCCCTGCATGACGCTCTGCGAGATGTCGAGAATGTTTACGCCCGACTTTGCGCACTCGGTGGAGACGCGGGCGATTATCCCGGTCGTATCGCGGCCGGTAACGGTTATTACAGCTTTCATCTGCGCTACCTCAAGCAATATAATATCTATTATATCTTACACTAATCGCAGGCAATAATCAATATCTTTCCCGAATAAATAGATAAACTTTTTTCAATTAACAGTTGAACTTTTTTTGAATTTTTCATTTTTACTTGATATTTCATACCCGCTGTGCTATAATGAATTAAATATCGGATCATTCCAGTTTTCCGGAGGGAAATATGAACGAGATCACAAACCATGCGGAGTTGACGGTCGAAAGGAAAAAAGAAGGCGTCTATCTTCTGAAGAGGATCCTTATGATAGGGGCCTACGTCACCCTTCCTATCGTTATATTCCTGATCTTCGCGGTCCTTGAGGACTTCAACGAAAAGCTGAACGGCATCGCGTTCATAGGCATATTCTTTATCCCGATCTGGATCTTCCTTTTGCCCAAGGTGGTAAAGCCGCTCACCTTCAAGTACGTCGATATCGAGGAAAAGATGGACGTCTCGGGCGGTACGCTCACCCTCTCGAAGATACTCGGCAAGCGCAAGGAGATCCCTTATATCTCGGTAAAGGTCGCCGATCTCGAGGCGATAAACCCCTACCGTGACGAGTACAAAAAAGAGGCGGACGAATACGCCGCCGACCGCACGATAAAATGCGTCGCCTCCATGAAGGGGCCGGACGTCTACTACGCCTACTTCACCGACGAGAACGGCAAAAAGACCCTCCTCTTCTTCGAGGGGACCGAAAAGGCGCTCAAGGTCATGAAGTTCCTCAACGGCAAGACTGTCGTCGTAGAGACCGCAAGATAACCGATCTATCATCATATACCGTATCTCCGCATATATTTATGCGGAGGTATTGTGTATATGAAGGTAAATAAAATACGGTCCCGCCTCCTGGCTGCGATCGTTCTTTTCGCCGCGGCGGTCACGGTCTCGTCCTGCTCCGGCGCGAAAAAGGATATGCTGGCTTATCAGCGCTACCCTCTCTTTGCCGAGTGCACGCTGACCTACGGCGGAGCCGATCCTTATCCCGCGGGCGAGCATTTTTCCGTCGAGATCTCCTCGCCCGGAAGCGGCAGGCTCATCTTCACGGACGGCGAGCTTTCGGGCGGAACGCTCAACGTCACCCCGGAGGGGGTCGGTTTTTCGGACGGCGGCGGGTTTGAAGTCCCGCTCACGGCGGAAAAGGACGCGCCGGCGCGCGCGGTGGTCGCGGCGCTTTCGATCGGATATGAAGACCTTATCGCCGAGATCCCCGAAAAAGACGGCGAGCCCGGAAAAATAAAGGCGGACTGCGCCGGAGGCAGGGCGGTCGTCACCGTCGAGAATGGGGTCCCGCGGCTGGTCGAGTTCGACGGACCTTCCGGCAGCTTTGCCGTCTCCGTAGACAGATTTGCGAACGCGGCGGAGGGCTGACCCGAAAAAAGATACATTCCGTATGGAGAAAATATATGGATTTTTACGGATTTAACAGAGCCGAGATAGACCTCGGCGTTCTGGCTGAAAACTATAAACGCATCTGCGAGTACGCGAAGGGAACGCCGGTCATCAGCGTGGTCAAGGCGAACGCATACTCGCACGGATCGGTCCGCTGCTCCGAGACGCTCTACCGCTGCGGATGCCGCCATTTCGCGGTCTCCAGCGTGAACGAGGCGATGGAGATACGCGCGGCGGTCCGCGACAGCGATATCATCATCCTCGGCGTCGTCCCCGCGGAGGCGGTCCCCCTCCTCTGCGCGAACGATATCATCGCCGCTCTCGCCTCCTCCGAGGAGGCGGAAATGCTCGCCGCCGCCGTGCCGCGGGGCAAAAAGCTGCGGGTCCACGTCAAGCTCGACACGGGGATGAACCGCATAGGCTTCCCGGCGACGGAGGAGGGCGCGGATCAGATAGAAAAGGCGCTCTCGTGCGGGAAATTCAAGGCAGAGGGCCTTTTCACCCATTTCGCCTGCGCGGACGAGCCCTCGTCCGACATGACGAGACGCCAGTTTGAAAAGTTCAAGGCGACCGAGGCGCTTCTCGCCGGGCGCGGCGTCACCTTCAAGATGCGCCACGTCTGCAACAGCGCCGGGACCATACTCGATCCCGATATGCATCTCGACGGAGTTCGCGCCGGCATCATCCTTTACGGGCTCGATCCCTCGCCCGAGGCGCGCGCCGCCGGACTCGCGCCGGTCATGTCGCTCAAAACAAAGATAACCCACGTCCACGACGTCGAGGCGGGCGAGACTGTCGGCTACGGCGCGGCGTTTACCGCTCCGTCCCGTATGACGGTCGCCACCCTGCCGATCGGCTATTACGACGGCTTTATCCGCGCCTACGCCAACGGCGCGGGGGTCCCCTTCGGCGGGCGCGACTGCCCGATAGTCGGGCGCATATGCATGGATCAGTGCATGATCGACGTCACCGGGACGGACGCAAAGGTGGGCGACACGGTCGAGCTCTTCGGCAGGACGAATACCGTCGAGAGGTTCGCCGAGGCGGCGGGCACCATCTCCTACGAGTGCCTCTGCCTTATCAGCCAGCGCGTCGAGAGGGTATATAAATCCTGAAAACGCCGCGTAGACGGCAAAGATATCGCAAGATATCGCAAAGATAAAGGAATTATGAAAAGATTTTTATTAGCCGCGTTAATAATACTGACGGCTCTTGCGCTTTGCCTTTCTTCCTGCGAGAGCGGAGAAAAGCCCGGAAAAGATGGCGCCGACAGCTCGTCGGTCCCGGAGTCGAGCGGCAGCGACGGGCCCGAAAAGATATCCGGACCCACGTTCCCGCCCGAGCTTTCGTATGACTACGATCTTACGGAGTATATATCCCTCCCCGAGCACTCGCAGCTGAAGCTGAACGTGAATATCCTTACCGTCTCCGACGCCGACGTCGACGAGGTGATCGCCGACGCGCTTGCCCGCGCCGGAAGCTCGGAGGATATAACCGGCCGCGGAGCCCGCGAAGGCGATACCGTGACCTACGATGCGGTCGGCGTCCGTCCCGACACAGGCAAGGAGATCGACCGTGGGACGGGACGTTCGATCCTGATCGGAAGCGGATCGTATCTCGCCGGATTTGCCGATCATCTCGTCGGACACACCGTCGGCGAGACGGTCAAATTCAGGTATACCTATCCCGAGGATCATTATTCCGCCGAGCTTGCGGGAACGGAAGCCGAATTCACCGTGGTCATAAAGGGGATAAAGGTGATAACTCCGGCGGCGCTCGACGACGAGTTCGTCAGGTCGCTCGGAATAGACGGCGTCTCGGACGTCGCGGGATACCGTGAGCACGTCAGAAGCGTTATGCAGAACAACGCCGACGCGGAGAACGAGCAGAAGATCCGCGACGCGGTCTACGCCGTATTGGACGAAGGCAGTACCGTTCTCAAACGCCCTGAAAAGGAGTGGAACTACTACGCCGGCGTTTGCTCGAAGGACGCCGATAACCGCGCCGGGATAAACGGCGTCAGCCGGGAGGCGTATATCGATCAGACCTACGGCTCGCAGGAAGCGTATCAGAAGCACGTGGAGGATTATTGCGCGGAAAAGATCAAAAAGGATCTCATCACCTACAGCCTCGCGCGCGAATACGGCGTGACGGTCGATCCCGCCGAGTACGAAAGGGAACTGCGGTACGGTTACGAGCATTTCGCCTCCGCGTACGGCGTGAACGATCTCGCGCAGTTTGAAGAGATTTTTTCCGCCGACCTTTCCTCGGGACTCCTCCTCGCCTCCGCGCTCAACGCCGCGGCGAAAAACGCGATAATTTCGGACTGATCCGGCGGCGTCGGATCTGTCTTTGTTTTGGACCGGCCTCGATAGGAAAAGGATCATGGATATTTATAAAGCAGACGGATGGAAGAGAATAGAATGGATAGACGCCCTGCGCGGGATAGGGCTCTTTTTCGTCGTCCTCGGACACTCGTTCGGCTATAGATGGGACCCCGTGCGTCTGTGGATATATTCATTCCATATGCCGCTGTTTTTCTTTATCAGCGGACTTACCTTCCGCGACGAGAGCGGTCCGTTTTTAAGGTTCGTACTTAAAAAAGCGAAAGGATTGCTTCTGCCGTACGCGGCGGTCAATCTGTTTTCCTACGTCATTAAAGCGGTGATAAGGACGGGTACGTCGATGTACGCCGGTCTCTCTCCGCTTCCGGCATTAAAGGGGTTTGTTCTCGGGACGACCGACGATCTCCCCTGCGTACAGAGCTGGTTCCTGCCTGCTCTGTTTCTCGCGGAGGTCCTGCTGTTCGCAATAAAGCGTCTGCTCAAAAAGGAGTGGGCGGTGTTCGCCGCCGCGCTTGCGCTCGGGATCGTGGGATCCGCGGTCCTGTCTCCGCGTAAATATGAGAATATACCCTGGCACGCGGACGCGGCGCTGTGCGCCGTGCTGTTCGTCTGCCTCGGATCAATGTTCATAAAAGCCCTTCCTTATTTCAAGCGCGCGCTCGACAATAAACTGATCCTCATCGCCGTACCTTTTCTCGCCGCCGGCGGAGCGTATCTCCAGACTTTCAATATCAAGGTGAGTATGAACGAAAACCGTTACGGAAAGCTGTGGATATTCTGGCCGTCGCTGATCTGTACGGTGCTGGCGCTCGTGATATTATCGTACCGCGTTTTCAAACGGAGCGGTCTTTTGACCGCGGCGGGACGTAATTCGCTTTTCATTTTCGCCTATCACGCTTTTTTCCTCTCCGCGTTAAAGACCTATTTCCCGGAAGCGATGAAGGATATCCGGGCGGTCCTCGCCGCCGCGGTCGTGGATTTCTGCATAATGGTCCCGCTCGCACGCCTGCTTACGGTAAAAGCGCCTGTCCTTGTCGGAAAAGCCCGACGAAAGGATTAGTCGGGCCAAACAGCCGGCTATTTTTTAACTATTTGTTAAATTTTTAACGCGCGACGAAATTCTATTGAATTTCCGCGCGTTTTGTAATATAATATATCCGATTTGGGTTTTGATAATGAATAGGAGGATATATATATGACAAACAACAAGTATGTGCTCGATTGGATCAACGAAATGGCCGAGCTGACTCAGCCGGACAGCATAGTATGGATCGACGGGAGCGAGGAGCAGACCGAGGCTCTGCGCGCCGAGGCGTGCAGAAAGGGCGAGATGATAAAGCTCAACGAGGAGCTTCTCCCCGGATGCTATCTCCACCGCACCGCCGTCAACGACGTCGCCCGCGTAGAGGGCAGGACCTTTATCTGCACCCGCAAAAAGGAAGACGCCGGAAACATCAACAACTGGATGGACCCCAAGGAGTGCTACGCCACTCTGACCGAGCTCTTCCGCGGCTCGATGAAGGGCGGCCCGATGTACGTCATCCCTTATTCGATGGGCGTCGTCGGCTCCGATTTCGCAAAGATCGGCATAGAGCTGACCGACTCGCTTTACGTCGTGCTCAATATGCTCATCATGACCCGCGCGGGCAAGACGGTCATCGACGCTCTCGGCGACAGCCCGGACTTCGTAAAGGGACTCCACGCGCGCGCCGAGCTCGATGAGAAAAAGAGATACATCTGCCACTTCCCGGAGGACAACACCATCTGGAGCGTCAACTCCGGCTACGGCGGAAACGTCCTTCTCGGCAAAAAGTGCTTTGCTCTCCGCATCGCAAGCTGGCTCGGACGTCTCGAGGGCTGGATGGCGGAGCATATGCTCATCCTCGGTGTAGAGTACCCGAACGGCGAGATCAAGTACGTCACGGCGGCGTTCCCGTCCGCCTGCGGCAAGACCAATCTCGCAATGCTCATCCCGCCTGAGATCTACCGCAAGCAGGGCTACAAGGTCTGGTGCGTCGGCGACGACATCGCCTGGCTCCGCATAGGCAAGGACGGAAGGCTGTGGGCTGTCAACCCGGAGAACGGCTTCTTCGGCGTCGCCCCCGGAACGAACGAACATTCCAACCCCAACGCGCTCGCCGCGACGAGGAAGGACACCATATTCACCAACGTCTGCCACAACCTCGACAACAACACCGTGTGGTGGGAGGGTCTCGACAACAATCCGCCTCACAACGCGCTCAACTGGAGAGGCGAGAAGTGGGATTACACCAAGTACGATAAAGCCGACAAGGTCGGCACCTCCGGCGCGCATCCCAACTCCCGCTTTACCGCTCCGGCAAAGAACTGCCCCTGCGTCTCCTCCGAGTTCGACTCGCTCACCGGCGTTCCGGTGTCCGCCATCGTCTTCGGCGGCCGCCGCGCCAAGACCGCTCCGCTGGTCTACCAGTCCACAAGCTGGCAGAACGGCGCGTTCGTCGGCTCGATAATGGCCTCCGAGACCACCGCCGCCGCCGCAGGCGCGGTCGGAGTCGTCCGCCGTGACCCGATGGCTATGCGCCCCTTCGTCGGCTACGACATGGGCGACTACTTCGGACACTGGCTCGAAATGGGCAAGCGTATACCCAACCCGCCCAAGATCTTCCACGTCAACTGGTTCCGCACCGACGCCGACGGCAACTTCATCTGGCCCGGCTACGGCGACAATATGCGCGTTCTCCTCTGGATACTCGCCCGCTGTGAAGACAAGGTCGGCGCCGAGATCACCCCGATCGGCTACGTCCCGCACGCCGAGGATATCAACGTCGAAGGTCTCGACGGCGTCACCGTCGACACCGTGCGCGAGCTTCTCTCGGTCGACCGCGAGTCCTGGCTTGAGGACTGCAAGAACATCCGCGACTTCTACGCCCAGATCGGCGAGCGCGTTCCCGCCGAAATGTACGAGGAGCTCAAAGCCCTCGAAGAGAGACTTCAGAAGTAATTCCGAATTAGAGATCCGTCCCCGGATAACGGACGCCGTCCGCTGTCCGGGGACTTTTTTCTTCGGGTCACTCCCGAAAAAAGCCGGATTGGAAAAAACACGGCTATAGACATTTTCGACAAAATGTGATAGAATTAAGCTCAAAGAAGCAAATCGCGTCATCTCAAAAAAACAGAGGTCGATATGTCAAAGATCAAAGCCGGACTCAAAAAGTTTTACTCCTGCTTTCTTTTCGGAAAGAGCGCGGAGAAATATAAAGCGCCGTTCTGGATTTGGAACGCATTTTTCATTCTCGGTTCGGGGATAGGGCTGGGGACGGTCAGCCTGCTGCTCGCGTACGGCAACTATCCGCACGAGATGTTTTCGGGATATTTCAGGAACGAGCCCATTGCGTTTTTGAACATTCTTCCCGTCGTGATCCTTGTGCTCACGCTGTATTGCCTGATCGGGCGCGCCTGGATCGCTTTTCTCGCGGCGGCTGTCCCGGTGCTCGGGATGTCGCTCGGCAATTACTATAAGCTCGCCTTCCGCGACGATCCCTTCATCGCCTCCGATTTTTCGGATATAGCCATAGGCATAAAATTCGGCGGCAGGTACGGGCTTTTCCTCAATAAACGTATAGTTATTTCCGTTGCGGTGACCGTTATCGCGGTGCTGTTTCTCGCCTTTTTCGTACGGGGGAGGATCCGCGCGCGTTTCCGCGTCCCGGCTGCCGCTCTGCTGATAATACTCTGCATATTCCCGCTGCGCGGGGTGTATACCGATAACAACCTGTACAACAATAAGATCGCCAACCTGGACTATCCGAACGCCAACGTCTGGTCGTCTACGCAGAGATATATTTCGCGGGGGTTCGTATATCCTTTTCTTCACAGTATACCGGACGCCATCCCCAAAAAGCCGGAGGGCTACTCCGAGGAGAAGGCGAAGGAGATACTGTCGTCTTATGTAAAGGAGGATATCCCGGAGGATAAAAAGATAGATATTATCGGCATCCAGCTCGAGGCGTTCAACGATTTCGAGCGGCTCGGGATACCTGATATAAGCGAGAGCGTCTACGAAAAATACCGCGCGCTCGCGGAGGAAAGCTATACCGGGCGGCTGGTCACCAACATTTTCGCCGGCGGAACGATAGATACCGAAAGGACCTTCCTCACCGGATTTTACGAGCTCGACGATTTCCGCCGCGATACGGGATCGTACGTCCGCTATTTCAAGGATCAGGGCTACGCGGCGGAGGGCGGACACCCCTGCTACGACTGGTTCTACAACCGCAAGAATATCAACCGCTATCTCGGGTTCGACGATTACTGGTTCTTCGAGAACAGGTACGGCGAGCTCCACAACAGCCCCACCGCGCCGGACGATATTTTCATCAAGGACCTCATCAAAATGTACGCCGACCGCGACAGATCGAAGCCGTACTTCAATTTCTCGGTCACCTATCAGGGACACGGGCCGTACCCCACCGACTCGCTCTATTACTGGGGCGACGGCTTCTGGCTTGGAGACATATCGGACGGGGAGTCGTATTATATCCTGAACGATTACCTCAGCCTGATAAAGAACACCTGGGACAATATCGAGATACTTGTCGACTCGCTGCGCGATCAGGATAAGCCGGCTATTCTTGTCCTGTTCGGCGACCACAACCCCTGGCTCGGCAATTCCAACAGCGTGTATAACGCGATGGGGGTGAACCTCGACACCTCGACCGAGAAGGGCTTTTATAACTATTACTGCACGCCCTACCTCATCTGGGCGAACGACGCGGCGAAGTCCGCGCTCGGCAGGGAGATCAGGGGCGAGGGTCCCGACGTCTCCCCCTGCTACCTGATGAATATCATCTTCGATCTCTGCGGGCTCGGCAAGGGCCCGGAGTATATGCAGCTCATGTCCGAAACGATGGAGGTTACGCCGGTGCTGAACACGCAGGGCTTCTTCGTCGAAAACGGCGCGGTCACCCGCGAGCCGTCGCAGGAGCTGAAAAACGCGGTCAACAAGGTGGAGACAGCGCAGTATTTCCGCAAACGCAACCCCGAGTGGTAAAAGATCGACGAACGGAGCAGACAACGGAGCAGACGATGTATAAAGATATAAAGGAAGCCGCCGCGGCGCTCGAGCCGCTTGACGGCGAAGTCTATCTCGGCATAGATATCGGCACCACCTCGATCTCGGCGGCGGTGACCGGCGGAGCCGGGACCCGCGCCGTGAGCGTCCCAAACGGGTGCGCCCGCCCCGCGCAAAACGGTTTTTACACCCAGGACGCGGAGGGGATCGCCGGCCGCGCGTCCGCGCTCGCCGACGCGATGCTCGCCCGCTTCCCGGGCGTGCGGCGCATCGGCTTTGACGGACAGATGCACGGGATCGTCTACCTCGACTCCGCGGGCAAGGCGGTCTCCGATCTCATCACCTGGCAGGACGGGCGCGGCGATATGCCTCTCCCGGACGGCGGGACCGCCTGCGAAAAGATACGCTGCCTGACCGGGTACAGCGTATACAGCGGCTACGGGACGGCGACCCATCTTTATAACGCAGGGCGGGGTCTTGTCCCCGCGAACGCGGTGAAATTCTGCACGATAGGCGACTACGCGGCGATGCGGCTCTGCGGGACCGCGGAGCCGTATATCCATCCGTCAAACGCCGCGAGCCTTGGGCTTTTCGATATAAAAAACGCCCGCTTCGACCTCGAAGCTGCGCGCGATCTCGGACTTGACGCCTCCTTTTTCCCGGAGGTGTGCGCGTCGGTCCGCGAGATCGGAAAATACCGCGGGATACCGGTAAATGCGGCGATCGGCGACAACCAGGCGGCGTATTACGGGGTCATGCCGGAGGGCGGTGTGCTCTGTAATTTCGGCACCGGGAGCCAGATATCCGTCGCCGTGGACGATTACCGCGAGATACCCGGAATAGAATGCCGCCCTTACG
>JAFSSR010000093.1 GCA_017450885.1 Clostridia bacterium
ACAATTTCCGGGTTGGTCATGGGGATGTTGGTTATCATCATGACCGCCTTGCGCTGGCGGCTGCTCATCGCGTGGACGCCCAGGGCCGCCATAGTCCCCAGCACCGTGGCGGCAAGCGCGGAGATGACCGCGATTATCAGCGAGTTGACAAGCAGCGATATCAGCGTGCCGTCGCGAAAGAGCTCGCCGTAGTTGCCGAAGGTGAATCCGGTGAATCTCGCAAGCGAGCGGCCCTCGTTGAAGGAGCCGACCATCAGCACTATCATCGGAACGTACAGGAAGGTGAAGACTATGATAGTGAAAATACGGTTGAATTTTTTCATATCGCGGTCATCTCCTCTCCGTCGCCCGAGTCAAAGCGGTTCATCACCGCGACGCAGATAAAGACCATTATCATCAGTATCAGGGAAATAGCGGCGCCCAGATTGGGGTTGTACGCCGTTTTGAACTGGCGTTCGACGACGTCGCCCACGAGGACGGTGCCCGCCGAGCCGAGCTTCTGCGAGATATAGAAGGTCGAGACCGCAGGTACGAATACCATGGTAAGACCTGAGATTATACCCGGCACGGAAAGCGGCAGTATGACCTTTACGAACTTCTGTCTGCCGTTGCAGCCGAGGTCCTCGGCGGCTTCAAGCAGGCGCGGGTCTATCTTCATCACCACGGTGTAGAGGGGCATTATCATATATGGCAGGTAGTTGTATACCATGCCGAGAATGACGGCTCCGTCGTTGCGGATGAGCGGAAGCGGCCCTATGCCGAAAGTCGACAGCAGACTGTTGATTATCCCGGTGTCCTCGAGAAGCGAGACCCACGCGAAGGTGCGGAGCAAAAAGCTCATGCACATGGGCAGCACGACCAGCATATACAGAAAACGCTGGGTCGAGGGCTTTTTGCAGGTGGCGATGAAATACGCCACGGGGTAGCCGACGATAAGGCATATGACCGAGGCGGCAAGCGCAAGCCATACCGACTTCAAAAAGACCGGCAGATAATCCTTTATCTCGGCGATGTTTTTTAAGGTGAATTCGCCCGTCTGACTGTCGGTCAGGGCGAAGTAGGCGACGATACCCAAAGGGATAATGGTGAATATCACCATCCATACAAGGTATGGCGCGGCGAGAGCTTTATTCTTCATTTCCGCTCTCCCCGGCGGCAGCCGTGCCGTCCCAGTCGGGCTCCGTCTCTTCCTCGAACTCGTCGCTGTAGGAGCTGTAGTCTCCGAACATTCCGGAATACGCGCTCCGTTTCATTATGTGTATCTCGTCGGGATTTATGCGTATGCCTATCCGCGCGCCTACCGGCTGATAGTCGGTGGTCTGGATAAGCCACTTGAACCCCTTGAATTCGGCTATTATGTCGTAATGCACGCCCTTGAAGGTAACGCCGGTGACGGTGCCGTAAAGCTGACCCTCGCCCCGGCCGACTATGTCGACGTCCTCCGGCCTTATAACGACGTCGACCGGCTCGTCGGGATCGAACCCGCCGTCGACGCAGTCGAAGACGCGCCCGAAAAACTCGACCCTGCGGTCGGCGCGCATGATACCGTCCAGAATGTTGCTTTCGCCGATGAAGTCGGCGACAAAAGCGTTGCGCGGCTCGTTGTAGATATCCTCGGGAGTGCCTATCTGCTGGATAGCGCCTTTATCCATGACGACGACGGTATCGCTCATCGTCAGGGCCTCCTCCTGGTCGTGCGTAACATAAATAAAGGTGATCCCCATCGCCTGCTGGATACGCTTGAGCTCTACCTGCATATCCTTGCGCAAACGCAGGTCAAGAGCGCCGAGCGGCTCGTCAAGAAGCAGTACGCGCGGTCTGTTGACCAGCGCGCGTGCGATGGCTACGCGCTGCTGCTGTCCGCCCGAAAGCGAATCGATCTTGCGGGATAAAAACCCGTCAAGGCCGACGACGTGCAGCATTTCCTTGACCCGCTCGTTGATCTCCTTTTCGGGGACCTTCGATATACGCAGGCCGAACGCCACGTTCTCGAACACGTCGAGGTGGGGGAAAAGCGCGTATTTTTGGAACACCGTGTTGATCGGACGTTTATAGGGCGGCACGTCCTTTATCGGCTTGCCGTCAAGAAGCACCTCGCCGCTGTCCGGCTCGGTGAATCCCGCGATTATTCGCAGGGTGGTGGTCTTGCCGCAGCCCGAAGGGCCAAGCAGCGTCACGAACTCGTTGTCGTGGATATCGAGGCAGATGCTCTTCAGTACCGGATCGTCCGCGTCCGGGAAATGCAGAGTTACGTTTTTCAGCTCGATAATTTTGTTTTGGGCAGTTACCATTGCTTTTTTCTCCTCCGCGTCAGGCCGGATCGAATATTACCGCCTTTCTTTTTGCCGATGCGCCCCCGCAGGGACGGACAACAGGTTTATTTTTCTTAGTTTACCCGACGCGTTAAAAATAAATTTGCGGGAAGCGGCTCGCGCCGTTCCCAAAGCGTAAATTTATTTTCGTTTCTTTGCACACGGTAAAAAGCATTGCAAGAAAAAAACACCCCTGCATTTTCAGCAGTTCCCGCTCCGGGACCCCAAAAAGAGAAGTGACAAACAAATCCCGCATAGGACGGAAATAGGCGCTCCCGCCCCAAAACACCGTGCACGATCCGTTTCTGTAAAATACAAAATTGATTGTATCAAAAACTGTCGTAAATTGCAATAGTTTTTTATAAAAACTTTTCTTTCGTTTTTTTGGTTTTCAGTTTACGGTTTTTACTCTTCAGAAACGGTCGGGAAGGATAATGAAATCCGATGCGCAAAAACGATACTTTAACAGTGTAGAAAAACGGTCTGCGAAAGGGCTTGTCCACACCGCCTTCATCGCGGTCGTACCGCCAAACGACGCAACCGCCGTCATTCCGTGCGCCCGCCTCTGCGGGCGGTGAAGGATCTCCTCACAAACGTAATACCCGCACAACAGCTCATTTCAACCTGCCCGAAGAAACGCTCACCTCTGTCATTGCGAAGCCGCCGGATAATACTATATTTGCGCTGCAAACTTGACGCGGCTGCGGCAATCCGCGTCTCCTTAATTGAAGTTACAGCAGGTATTATAATCGAAGGGGAAACGGATCGCCGCGTCGCGC
>JAFSSR010000094.1 GCA_017450885.1 Clostridia bacterium
CATTCCTCATTCCAAATTTTTCCGGAACGGATCGTCCCGCCGGCGACTGCCGGCGACCGACTTAACGAGATTTCGCCTTCGGCGAAACGAGATTTTTGCTGCCGCAAAAGCGAGATTTGCGCCTTGCGGCACAAGCGAGATTCGCGGCTCCGCCGGGAGCTCCCCCTCCCCACGGCTACGCCGCGTGGGAGGGAGCTTTGCGTAAACGCCTCCTTCCCCTTGGGGGCGGTGTCGGCGACACTAACGAATGAGGAACGGCGGACGGCGAAAAAAACAAGCCCCCGTACGGGGGCTTGTTTTATATTTTCGATCTTTATTTCTTCATCGCGACGGCGGCTTTGGCCTTGGCTGCTATATCGGCGGCGGTGAGGCCGTACATTTCGAGCAGCGGCGGGACCTTGCCGGATCTGCCGAACGCGTCCTTCACGCCGACGCGGAGGACGGGGACCGGGCAGGTCTCGGAGAGAGCCTCGCAGACCGCGGAGCCGAGACCGCCGATGATGTTGTGCTCTTCCGCGGTGACGACCGCGCCGGTCTTGGCGGCGGACTTTGCGACCATCTCAACGTCGAGGGGCTTGATGGTGTGGATGTTGATGACCTCGGCGTCGATGCCGTCGTTCTTGAGCAGCTCCTTGGCTTCGAGGGCGGCGTGGAGCATAAGGCCGGTGGCGATTATCGAAACGTCCTTGCCCTCGCTCATCATAACGCCCTTGCCGATCTCGAACTTGTAGCTGTCGCGGTCGAAGAGGACGGGCAGCGCCAGACGTCCGAAACGCATATATACGGGACCGTTGAATTTGATGGCGGCTTCAACGCAGGCGCGCGCCTCGGTGGCGTCGGCGGGGTTGATTATCGTCATGCCGGGGATGGTGCGCATGGTGCCGATATCCTCGCAGCACTGGTGGGTGGCTCCGTCCTCGCCTACCGAGATGCCGGCGTGAGTCGCGCCGATCTTGACGTTGAGGTGGGGGTAGCCGATGCCGTTGCGGACCTGCTCGTAAGCGCGGCCGGCGGCGAACATAGCGAAGGTGGAAACGAAGGGGATGACGCCGGTGGTGGCGAGACCGGCGGCGATGAGCATCATATTGCCCTCGGCAATACCGCAGTTGAAGTGACGCTCGGGGAACTTCTTCTTGAAGATGCCGGTCTTGGTGGCGGCGGAAAGGTCGGCGTCGAGGACCACGAAATCGTATTTGTCGCCGAACTCGGCAAGCGCGTTGCCGTATGCTTCTCTGGTAGCTATCTTATCTGCCATTTTCGTCCCCTCCTTAGTCTATAAGCTGAGCCTTCAGCTCAGTCATTGCCTGCTCGTACTCGGCGTCGTTGGGCGCCTTGCCGTGCCAGCCTACGCTGTTTTCCATATAGGAAACGCCCTTGCCCTTAACGGTCTTGCATATCACGGCGGTGGGCTTGCCCTTGGTCGCCTTTGCGTTCTCTGCCGCCTTCTCGATCTCCTCGAGATCGTTGCCGTTGATGAGCAGCGTGTTCCAGCCGAAAGCGGCGAACTTCTCGTCGATGGGAGCGGAGTTCATGACCTCGGCGGTGGGGCCGTCGATCTGCAGTCCGTTCCAGTCGACAAAGATGCAGAGGTTATCGAGCTTGTAGTGGGCGGCGGCCATGGCGGCCTCCCATACCTGACCCTCCTCGATCTCGCCGTCGCCGAGGATGGCGTATACGCGGTAGTCTTTATTGCGGATCTTGCCGGAGAGCGCCATTCCGACCGACGCCGAAACGCCCAGTCCCAGCGAGCCGGTGGTCATATCGACGCCGGGGGTCCCCTTCATATCCGGGTGTCCCTGGAGCCTGCTGTCGATGTGACGGAAGGTGGTCAGCTCCTCCTTCGGGAAGAAGCCCTTCTCGGCGAGCGCGGCGTAGAGGCCGGGCGCGCAGTGACCCTTGGATAGCACCAGCCTGTCGCGGTCCTCCCACTTCGGATCCTCGGGCTTGACCCTCATTTCCGCAAAATATAAATAGGAAAGTATCTCAGCTATAGAGAGCGATCCGCCCGGATGTCCCGAGTTCGCGCTGTGCACGGCGGTCACCGCGCCGATGCGAATGTTGGTCGCGTGATTGCTGAGTTCCTTCAGCATTGACTTTTCCATTATGATGATTTTTCCTTTCTGTGAAAGAATTTTGTACATACAAAGTAATTATACTTCATCGGCGTCGGTGTTGTCAATGATTTTTTGATTTTTTTCAAATTGTTGACAGCGGGGCGAAATAATAATATAATAAATCTAAACATATTATAAAAACCGGAGAAGACCATGGGAATACTTAAAGAGAGCTTCGGCAGACTTGCCGACGGTACGGAGATCTTCAAATATACGCTCAAAAACACCTTCGGCGCCTCGGTCGAGATCATCACGCTCGGCGGCGCGATACGCGCCCTTCGCGTTCCCGACAGGAACGGCGCGCTTGACGACGTCGTCTGCGGATACGACACTCCGCAGGAGTATCTCGACGGCGACCAGTGCCAGGGCGCGCTGATCGGACGCTTCGCCAACCGCATCAAGGGGGGCAAATTCACGCTGAACGGCCGCGAGTACACTCTGCCTAAAAACGACGGCGAAAACAGTCTGCACGGCGGCTTCAACGGCTTCGGACGCAAGGTCTGGACCGCCTCTCCCGTCGAGGGGAAACACGCCGACAGTCTCGTTATGAGGCTGACCTCGCCGGACGGCGAGGAGGGCTATCCCGGCAATCTCGAAATGAAGGTGACTTACACCTTTGACGAGGTGAACCGTCTCTCCATCGAGTACGAGGCGAAGTGCGACGCCGACACCGTCTGCAATTTCACCAATCACGCCTATTTCAACCTCGCCGGCTACGCATCCTGCGACGTAAAGGATCATATCATCTGGATGGCGGCGAGCCATATCACCGAGACCGACGATCAGCTCATCCCCACCGGCAGGCTGATCCCCGTCAAAAACACTGAGTACGAGCTGCGCAAGCCCGTGCCCCTTACCGGTATGTTCGACGACAACTTCGTCCTCAGAACGAGCGGAAGGGATTTCCGCAAGCCCCGTTTCGTATGCGAGGTGTCCGAGCCGTCGTCCGGCCGCCGCGTCCGCGTATACACCACCCTCCCCGGGCTCCAGCTTTACTGCGGCGTCATGATGGACGGCGGCATCCCGTTCAAGGGCGGGCGCCCCAGCTTCAAGCATTGCGCCTTCTGCCTCGAGACCCAGCGCTGGCCCGATTCGCCCAATCATCCCAACTTTACCGACTGCACCCTCCGGAAGGGCGAGACCTTCCGCAGTAAAACGGTCTACGAGTTCGACGCGAAATAGATCTTGCGCCTCCTTCCCCCGCGAATTATCGCGGGGGAAGGAGCCGTCTTGCGGCAGGGCGGCGGGCTCCGGCGCGGGCGAAGAGTTTTTTTCGGAACGGTAACGGGGTTTTCATTAACTTTTTTTCATTTTTTCATCTATTCTTCACATTGGCGGGGTACAATATGTCCGTAAGGTCAAAAAACACCCCGAAAAGGAGAGATGATAAATGAACAACGAATTTGATAACAAAGAGTTTGAAAACAACGGGAATATGACCGGCGATACTTTCTCGGAGCGCCCGGAAGAGGAGCTTCGCGAAGAGAGCGCCGCTCCCGTTGAGGAGGAGACCGCGCAGTTCGCGCCGGAAGCCTCTCCCGAGGAGGCGGCTCGCAGGACGGTCGAATGGCAGCGCCGCTATGAGCGCGAGTACGCCGCGGCTGAAAAAGAGGCCGGTGAAAAGGCGGCGGAAGCCGGCGCCGAACAGCGTACCGAGATCCCGCGCCCCGGCGCGAACGCGTACAGCCGTCCGGCTTACGGGGCGGGATATCAGCCGCGTCCCGATACGGGAAACGCGCCGGACTACCGCTCAGCGTACGGCGTGAGGTACGATCCCTACGACGGACACAGGATAGACCCGCGCGAGACCGGACGTCCCGGATACGATCCCTACGCGCGTGAGGAGAGGAACGCCGGCGTGCACACCTACGTCAACAACGGCGCGGCGCAGCGCGGCGCCTACTCCGCCCCGGCATACCGTTACGCGGAAAAGCCGGCTGAAAAGAAAAAGGAAAAGAAGGGTGTATCCCGCCGCGCGATGGCGTGGATGATCGCCCTCTGCATCATTCTGTCCGCCGCGTTCGGAGCGGGCGGAGTTTACGTCGGCTACAAGCTGACCGGATCTGAAAACGTCAACTCCAAGGAATACGGCAGGATCGACTATACGAACGGCAACACCTCCGTGCAGGCGGACGGAACGATAGCCGCCGCGGCGGCCATCGCCGCGGACACGGTGGTCGAGATCACCACGGAGATGGTCTCCACCAGCTCCTTCTTCGGCCAGTACGTCCAGAGCGGAGCCGGCAGCGGAGTCGTCATCAGCGAGGACGGGCACATCATCACCTGCGCTCACGTCGTAGACGGCGCCACCTCGATCACGGTCAGACTGACCAACGGCGACTCCTTCCAGGCTAAGGTGCTCGGCAGCGACAGCCGTACCGATATAGCCGTCCTCAAGATAGACGCCACCGGACTTCCCGCCGCCAAGATAGGCGACAGCGACAAAGTGGTGGTCGGCCAGAGCGCGATAGCCATAGGCAATCCCCTCGGCACTCTGGGCGGAACGGTCACAAGCGGCATTATCAGCACCCTCAACCGTGAGATAAAGATCGACGGTCAGACCTACACCCTCCTCCAGCTCGACGCCTCCATCAACCCCGGCAACTCGGGCGGCGGACTGTTCGATATCAACGGCAATCTTATAGGCATAGTCAACGCCAAGTCCTCCGGCTCCTCCTTGTCCGCCACCACGATAGAGGGACTCGGATTTGCCATCCCGATCAATCAGGCGATCGAGGTCGCCGATCAGCTTTCCGAAAAGGGCTACGTCGGCGGCAGAGTCAATCTCGGCGTCTACGTCGTCGAGGTCAACTCCAACACCTCTACCACCGATCTGTATAACAGCGGATACTCCGATCTGCTCAGCTATATCAACGAGTACGGCATCTACTTCGTCAAGTACCAGACCGGTCAGAACGGCGACTTCCAGTACGGCGACCGCATAATCGCCATCGACGGGACCTCCGTTTCGACCCGCTCCGACGTGCAGGACGTCCTGCAGGGACACAGCATAGGCGATACCGTTACGGTCACCGTCTCCCGCATGAACACCGACAAGCGCCGCGCCCAGATAGTCGAAGTGACGCTCAACCTCGTCGAGTACGTGCCGGATAGCGCGTCCGGCTCCGAAGGAGGAAAATAATACCCGCTCCGCGGCGAGCGGTCACCACACAGGGGCGGGCTCTCCCCCCGCCCCGCAACAGAAAAGGATCAACGCCATGTACCACATTCTCGTAGCGGACGACGAAGTCATGATCCGCAAGCTGATACGCAAATACGCCGAGTTTGAAGGCCACGAGGTCACCGAGGCTTCAAACGGCATCGAAGCCGCCGCGCTCTGCCGCGACGGCGGCTTTGACGTTGTGATCCTCGACATAATGATGCCGGAGCTGGACGGCTTCTCCGCTCTGCGCGAGATACGCAAATCCTCGGACGTCCCGGTGATAATGCTTTCGGCGCGGGGCGAGGAGTACGACCGCATAAACGGCTTCGAGTTCGGCGCGGACGATTACGTCGTCAAGCCCTTCTCCCCGAAGGAGCTGATGCTCCGCGTCGACGCCGTGCTCCGCCGCTCCCGCAGGGACGAGGGCAAAAACGAGGTCTTCGACGCCGACGGACTGCATATAGATCTTACGGCGCGTCTGGTCACGGTCGACGGCGAAAGGGTCGACCTTTCGCCCAAGGAGTACGACCTGCTTTTCTACATGGTGCGCAACCGCAACGTCGCGCTGACGAGGGAGCGGCTGATCACCGAGGTCTGGGGCTACGATTTCTACGGCGACGACCGCACGCTCGACACCCACGTCAAGCTGCTCCGCCGCTCGCTCGGCAAATACAGCGACCGCATCGTCACGTTGAGGGGGGTCGGGTACAGGTTTGAATAATAAAGAGATCAAAAGGCGCGGGCCGCTCAAAAGGCGGATCTTTCTCTGGCTGGCGCTCTTCACCGCCGTCATCGTACTTCTCATGTGGGCGATGCAGTCGATCTTTCTCGAAAGGATCTACAAGTCGATCAAAGTACGCGAGATCCGTTCCGCCGCCGACCGGCTGGTCGATAAGATAGACTCCGCGGATCTGGGCGGAGAGGTGGACGAGACGGCTTCGGACAGCGTTTGCGTCACTATAGTGAATATGGACGGCTACGGCCGCCCCGTCGTGCTTTTCAGCAATCACGCCTTCGAGGGGTGCGTTATCCACACCATCGACACCGAAAGCGTGTTTTCTCTGTATAACGGCGCGAAGGAGAACGGCGGCGGTCAGCTCCAGCGCTTTATGTACGACTCCTCCACACGCCGGTATATCGGACTTACGGGCGGCTTTTTTGATAAAAGCGAGGATCGCTCGGGCGACTTTCCCGAAAGCATAATCTACTCCGTCGTGACGACCGACGCCGCGGGCGACGAGATCTTCATTATGCTCAATACCACCATCTCGCCGGTCGGCGGGACGGTGCGGACGCTCAATCTGATGCTCGGCGTCGTCACCGTCGTCCTGATCGGGCTCGCCGCGGTCATGGCGGTGATAATTTCACGCCGGATCTCCCGCCCGATCGCGCGGCTCACCGGCTCCGCGCGCGAGCTCGCGCGCGGCAACTACGACGTCGCCTTCGAGGGCGGCGGCTACCGCGAGGCGGATGAACTCGCCGACGCGCTCAACTACGCCGAAAACGAGCTTGCGAAGACCGATACTCTGCGCCGCGAGCTGGTCGCCAACGTATCCCACGATCTGCGCACCCCGCTGACCATGATGATCGGCTACAGCGAGATGATGCGCGACATCCCCGGCGAGAACACGCCCGAAAACGTGCAGGTCGTGATCGACGAGTCGCGCCGGTTGAGCGCGCTTGTCAACGATCTTCTCGATTATTCAAAGCTCGAATCCGGCGTGGGCTCCAACGATCCCGAGCCGTTCGACCTGACCGACGCCGTGCAGTCCACTCTCGACCGCTTCGCCAAGATGTGCGAAAAGGACGGCTGCTCGATCGAGTTCTTCTGCGGCGGTCACGTCCGCGTCAACGCCGACGAGGCGCGCATCACGCAGGCAGTATTCAATCTGGTGTCCAACGCTCTCGCCCACGTGGGCGAGGACAAACGCGTCACCGTTACGCAGGAGGCCGACGCCGAGGGCGGCGCCGTCCGCATCAGCGTGGCGGACAGCGGCGAGGGCATCCCCGCCGAAAAGCTGCCGCTCATCTGGGACCGCTACTACAAGGTCGACAGCCATCACTCCCGCGCGTCGACCGGAAGCGGACTCGGACTCGCCATTGTCAAAAAGATAATGGAACAGAACGGCGGGAGCTGCGGCGTGGCAAGCTCGCTCGGCGAGGGCAGCGTCTTCTGGATCGAACTGCCGACGATAGATTAGTCTTTTTTGAGCCACGGCGCCCGACTTCTGTATTTTTCTACGGATCAAATATCACATATAAACGCTCATTCATAACAACGAGCTTGATCGACAACGAGCTTGACTCCCTCAAAGCTTTTCGACAGGGGTCCGGGCGAATAGACAAGGGAGAAAGTCGCGCGAAGCGCGACGGGCGGTGTGTATGCAAAATCGTCTCTGAAAGCTCGCTTTCGATAGCGATTTTGCATACACACCTACCGCTCGACCGCAGGTCGATCGGCTTTCTCCCGCGTTATTGCGCCTTCCTAAAGCGTTAAAGCTTTTGAAGGGGGACGGGGGGAAAGCTTTTCTCCGAAAAGTTTCCCCCGGAAAGAAAAAATAGTAAAAGGAGAACGTATGAAGCGGCTTGAAAGGCATGAAAAGGACGGCGTCGTATGGTTTGCCGACGGGGACATAAGGTGCGTTCACGGATTTTCGACCCGCTTAGGCGGGGTGAGCGAACCGGAGCATCTTGCGTCGATGAACATGGGGCGCAATCTGGGCGACGACCCGGCGGCGGTGGATGAAAACTACCGGCGTTTCTGCGCGGCGATCGGGAGCGACCCCGCGCGCGTCGTGTATACAAAGCAGATCCATTCGGCGACGGTACTGACGGTCGGCGCGTCCAACGCCGGCGCGACGTACGAATGCGACGGATTTGTCACCCGCGAAAAAGGGGTCGCGCTGACCGTGCGGACCGCCGACTGCGTGCCCATCCTTTTCTGGTCGCCGGACGGCGTCGTCGGCGCGTGCCACGCCGGATGGCGGGGCACGGTCGCGGGCATCCAGCGGATCACGGTCGAGAGGATGGCGGAGCTTGGCGCCGATCCCGCGGGGATCAGGGCCGCCGTCGGCGCCTCGATACGCGGATGCTGCTACGAGGTCGGCGACGATTTCGTGGAAGCGGTCGCCGCGTCGCCTTACGGCGGGATCTGCCTTGACTTTATCGGGCAGAAGGACGGCAGACCGCACGCCGATCTGCTCGGCATGAACGTCGCCCTGCTCGCCGGAGCGGGGGTCCCGGAGGAGCATATCGCCGTGTCGGACTACTGCACCTGCTGCAAGCCCGATCTGTTCTTCTCCCACCGCGCGTCAAAGGGGAAACGCGGCGTGATGTGCGCCCTGATCGAGCTGTGACGCCGCGCCGTCAACGTATAATGTCAACGTATAATAAAGATCGCTTCGGTTTTATCCGAAGCGATCTTTATTATACGGTCGTTTTTTTGCGTTTTATAAACCCGTGAAACCGGAAAAGGCATTTTTCATTCTTTCATATACCGGCATATGACCTTTGCCGATCTGTCGGCGGCGAGCTCTGCGAACTTGTCGTACTCGCCCTCGCCGGAGTCGGAGATGGTACGAAGTACGGCGAACTCCACTCCGTTCATCAAGCACGCCTGGGCGACCGCCGCGCCCTCCATCTCGCAGGCGTCTGCGCCGAATTTGTCCGCTATCGCGCGGCGCGCTTCCTCGGAGTCGATGAACTGATCGCCCGACGCGATCCGCCCCACGCGGTGGGTTACTCCCTCCGCCTCGAGCGCCGCCGTGAGCTTGCCGACTATCCTGTCCGTCGCCTTGATCGACACTCCTATACCGGGTATCGCTCCCGCCGGCAAGCCGAACACCGCGATGTTAAAATCGTGCTGTACAAGGTCCCGCGACACGACGACGTCGAAAACCTTCAGGTCGGGCGTCAGCCCTCCCGCGATGCCGACGTTGATTATCTCGTCCGGCGAGTATTTCATTATTATCGTCTGCGCGCAGATAGCCGCCGCGACCTTGCCGATGCCGCAGACCGCGACCACCGCTTCTTTTCCGTACAGATCGCCGCTGACGTACTTCGCTCCCGCGATCACGTCGGTGCGCGCTCCCGCCATATTCGCTATGATGTTGCGCGCTTCTTTTTCCATTGCGCAAATTATTCCGGTCATTTTTATGTTTCCTTTCTTTTTTACGGGGACGTTTCTGTCGCAAAGCGCCCCGGGAATATTTCGCATTTTACGGCATTATCGCCCCGCCGTCAGTCGATGACCTCGATGACGCTGCCGTCGCGGATGAGCCCTTCCGGGATCATGGCGGAGACGGTGCGGAAGTTCTCGGAATACCGCACGCAGTTGACAAGGGCGGGAGCGTCGCCGCTCTTCTTTTCCTTAAGTTGTTCGCCGTCGAGAAGGAAGCGGCGGCAGCCGCTGTTTTCGCTGCGGTATTTCAGGGTGACGCGCTTGCCGTGATAGAGGAACTCTATCGACGCCGAGCTGCAGGGCATATAGGCGGGAGTGCGAATATCGAGTGCGCCCGTCATCGCGTCTACGCCGAAGCCGTAACGGACGAGCTCTTTTATCAGCACGGTGCCGCTGCCGGTATACCAGTCGCCCATCGAATCGCCGTCCGCTCCCCACTCGGGCGCGCAGCAGTAGGAGTTGGGCATGACGAAGGCGGTCATAGTGGCGTTTTTGTGGGTAGCCGTCACCGCTTTTTCCATCTGGCGCCACGCCTCGCGGCTCTCGCCCGCGGCGAAAAGTCCCATTCCGGCAAAGAGGGCGGCGTGGACGTAAACGGCGCAGTTTTCGTACGTGCCTGGGGTGATGGTGGATATCCGTCCCACCCGCTTATCAAACGGATAGAGCGGGCGGCTAAAGGTGAGGAGTCCGTACTTCGAGTCGAGCGACTTTATGTCGCCGACCACCGCGTCGCGCAGGCCGCGCGGATCGAAGGATTTGCCGCAGAGCCCGGACATCGCCCAGAATGCGTTGGGGGTGATCGAGATGCGGTCCTCGCCGTCGTAGTCGCGGAAGGAGCCTACCTTGTAGGCGCGGTCGTCGCCCCAGCCGTGTATGACGCGGAGCCTGCCGTCCTTTTCTTCAACGGCGTATTTGAGCAGTCCTTCGTCGATCTGCTCGACGATCCCCGGATATCTGTCGCAGGAGCGATCCTCGTTATCCCTTGCGTGAGCAGTATCAAAGAGCTCGAGCAGCGCGTTGCGGAGCTGGATCGTCGCCATGACGGTGACGCCGTTTCCGAACTCGCGGCCTTCCTTCTCTGTGCGCCCGAGTCCGTCGAGCGCGTCGTTCCAGTCGCCGTACAGGGCGTGGAGACAGTGGGTCTCGGGGTCGATATTGGAGCAGAGGAAGTCGGCTATGCGGCAAAGGTGCTCGTACACCGTCGTCACCTCGGGCGAGCGTGAGAGCGGACCGTAGGTCGCCGCGCAGTCGTAGTAGCCGCACTTTTCGTCAAGTATGGTTAAGTCGCCCGTCCAGGCGATGTAGCTGCATACGGTGGAGATGATCCACGGACCTTGGTCTATGTATGGGCGCAGATCCATTTCCGGGATATCGCCCTCGAATTTCGGGAAGGCGATCTGGCGCGGCGCCCGCCCGTCGGACAGGATGAAGTCGAGCGTGCGGACTATCTGCGCGCGGCTGGCGGCGGGGTCCCACAAAAGCGAGGACTCGAGCTGCTGATAGACGTCCCGGATGCCCAGCATGTTTCCCGCGTAGTTTTTGCCCAGCGCGCAGAAGCTGACCTGCTTCTGCACCTTCTCGATAAAAGCGTTGAAGGTCCCGGCGTCGAGCGGGCGGAACGTATCGTCCTCGTCGATCGAGGACCTGAAGTCGTCAAAGTGTATTTTCAGATTGGAAAGCGTCGCGGACTCTTCCTTTTCCCAGGCGGCGAGCTCCGCCTCCACTGATCCCGCGTCCGGGATGCCCCTTTCGCAGGCGGCGACCGCCTCGCCGTAGTCGTGGATCACCTCGCAGCACCAGTCGCAGCGCACCGCCTCGCCCGGACCGAGCGTGTATCGGATCAGATCGCCCGAGACCGGCAGATCGGTGGTGTTGGCTTTCGCCTTTTCCTCGGTGAAGGCGCCGAGCACCCACGCCTCGGCGTTGGCGAGATTGCGCCCGCGTACGCCCAGTACTCCGCGGCGCCCCACCGTGTGGCTCTCGCCGTCCGGCGCGCCCCCCGTCCTGCGCGTCACCGCGAGACAGTCCCTCGTATGGTTGAGCGCGTAAAGCAGAGCCGCGCCCGACGGCGTGCGCTCCGCGTACTTGGTCATGCGGTTGAAAAAGCCCTCGGCTTCGACAAATCGTAAAAACGCCTCAAAATAGGCGGAAACGTATATCTCGCTCTCCACGTCCTTCGCGTTGACCGCGCAGACCGAAAAATGCATCTTCTTGTCACGCCCGATGTGCATACGCATACCGTATACGCCGCTCTGCGTCTCCGCTATGTACCACGCGTGACGGAGCCCGAATATGACGTACCGGCTGACGCCGGTCTCTCCCGTCGCCGAGTCCGCCCCCGTGATCGAGACAGGCCTGTATCTCCCGTCCGCCTGCTTCTCCCCCGCAAAAAAGAGCACTACCGCGTCCTCGTTGTAGTTCGCCGTGCGGAATACGTTGAATAAACTCTCAAACGCGTCTATGTAACCCGTAGTGTGAGCCCAGATCACCATGCCGTCCGCATCGTACGGAAAACGCGAGTCCCCGTATGCCCGCGGCAGACACAGCACCTCGCCCCCAGGCAGCATGTAGGTCTCCTGTACCGTCTTTCCTTCGCCGCTCTCTATCGCGGCGCGCGCTTTCTTCAGCAGTTCAAGCAGTTGTTCTTTCATGGCGTTGTCCTTTGTGTTTTTTTCGTTCGTGATCGCTTTCTCCGGGGAAAACTTTTCAAAGAAAAGCTTTTCCCCGCGCCCCTTTCAAAAGCCTTTCGGACGCGCTCCCGATCTCGCTTCGTCAAGGCGGATAAGGGGAAAGGTCGCGCTCCGCAGGAGCGTGACCGGATCGGCGTGAGCGGAAAGCCGTCTCCGAAAGCGAGCTTTCGGGAGCGGCTTGTCCGTCCTCACGCCTGCCGCTTTGCCGCAGGCAAATCGGCTGACCCCTTATCCGCCCCGATAATTCGGCTTAAATCGGGCGAGCGTGGAAATTTTTGCGGGGGTTCGGGGG
>JAFSSR010000095.1 GCA_017450885.1 Clostridia bacterium
AGTATAGTAAAGCTCTATCCCGTGGTCGATCGCAAAGCCGGTTATCAGACCGTACTGATGGTCGATATGCGCCCCCATCGGACATATTCGGTATGGCGCGAAGACCTTTTCGGTATCGCAGCCGCGGAAGGTCTCTTCAAGCAGTTTTTCAAGCATAAAACTTACCTCTAAAATTAATCCTGTCTTTGCCCACAGACAATTATACCTTATACGCCCCGCAATGTCAAGGCGGGGACCGCGATCCCCGCCTTTATCCGATTTAGAATGCTCTTTATCTCAGCGGACTTCCGGAGCCGTCCGAGAATTCTACCTTATCAAGCACGTAGTAGCTTCCGTTGTCGCTTATCTTGAACACGGCGTCCCTCTCGGTAAACCGGTAATCCTCGCCCAGCTCCTGAACGGTCGCGTGCCATCCGCCGTTCCTGTATTTGACGCCGCCGAGCCGGTATCCGTCGCCTCCCCGGAAATCGGGATTGTAAGCGACGTATCCGCCCTCGTTGCGGATCGCTCCGTCGAGCAGCCTGTCACGCAGTTTATTGGAGAGCATCCTCCACAGTTTATTTGTCATATCCTTGTACGGAAGATCGGTAATGATCCATCCGTCCTCGGTCTCGCCCCTTTTTTTCGCTCTGCCGCCCGTCAGGCCGAGCAGTCTGAGCAGCGCCTCTGGTCTTTGTCTGACCGCCCCGTCAGAAAGCAGGCCGAAATAAACAAGCTTGACCTCCTTTGTGTCCCTTTCGGGGATCGGAGTCAAAAGACAGTCGCCGCACTCCGGCAGCGCCTTTTCAACTTCTCCCTCTTCGATCCTGCGCGGCGACAGCTTGTCAAGCTGATCCTGCGAGACAGCAAAATACTCGTACATCGTACCGTAGCCCGCGTCCCAGGTGGGATCGAAAAGATAATACTTCCCGCCTATCTCGGCGCAGTTCCACATATGCGAAGTATCTGTTTCGTCCTTTACCTTTCCCGTAACGTTGATACAGTCTATCCCCGCTCCGTTGTATAAAAAGGAGAGAGCGCACGCGTAGCCGGCACAGACGGTGTATTTCTTTATCATCGCGTCGTAGAACCAGTCCCACATACTTGTATCGTAGTATCCTTCGTCATTATATACGACGTTGTCGGTGAGATATTTATACAGATACAATGCCTTTTGCTCTTCGTCAAAGCCCTCCGGGATACCGTCGATCACGGCATAGACTTCACGCAGGGCTTCGCAAAAACGGGAATACCCGACCATGCCGAAGATCCCCGGCATCAAAAGGGTGACGTAGCAGACCTTGCTCCCGTCCTCCAACGTGACCTCCTTGCCGGTGTCGCGCATAGAAAAGCCCTCTTGATTAACCCCGTAGATCAGATCGAGCACGGCGAGATTATTCTTCAATTCCGAGCCTGTAAAGCCTACCGCCGGTATAGTGAATCTGGAATAGCCGCGTTTCATGCAGTAGTCTATGACCGGGAACACTTCTTCTGCGATCCCGGGGATCAGATCATCATAGTAATGTGTACGCGGAAAAGGTCTGTCAGACGCGGCGGAAGCGTAGACTTCCTCGCGCGAAACGGTGACGGTATCGTATTGCCCGTCGACCATGCAGAGAAAAGAGATGGTTTCCGGCGATGTATAACCGTAGCTTTCTTTTTCCTCTTTATTAAGATAAGTCCAATACAAAAGAACGTCAGAGATCGGAAGACCGCGTTCTGCTGTTCTGTCGGGCTCATCCGTTTCCGACGGCTCGGTCTCCGCCGTGTCTACGCCGGACTTTGCCGTGTCGGGCGCCGTGTCGCGCGGCTGATCGGTATCCGTGTCGACCTCTCCGGACGGAACGCCGGCGCACCCGCAGAGAGATCCCGCGAGAAGCGAAATAACAAGCGCAAATATGATCATCCGTATAGTCGTTTTCGTCTTCATACGTCGTTTCTCCCACAACTTCCGCAGACGTTTGATGTTTATAGTATAATTATATCAGATAGCGTCGAAAAATACAAGTACCGCATAATAATAAAAACCCGGGAATATAGTGTATCAACAATACAACTTATTTCCCGGAGGCTGAAATGTTCATATACTCGGTAAGGGCGTCTACTTTAAAATTTTTCGCCGCCATGCTCACCGGCATCGCGGCGCTGGTCGCGCTGATAATCTTTATCCCGACGGTCGAGAAGGACACGGCGGAGCCGGTCGGGACGGAAATGACGATAAAATACGACGGGGTA
>JAFSSR010000096.1 GCA_017450885.1 Clostridia bacterium
ATCGATTTCGTTTTCCCCTCCCCTCAGTCGCCTACGGCGACAGCTCCCCCTCCCCGCTTCGCGGGGGAAGGAGCTTTGCGTAAACGACGTTCGGGCGCGACGACTGCACATTTCTTGACAATTCCAAATGCCGTTCGGGGCGCGACGACCTTTTTATTTCTCTTGTCCGTTATATTTTATGCACATCATGGTCAGGTCGTCGAACTGGGGGGCGTCGTTGACGAAGGCGTCGACGGAGGCGTAGATATTTTCTATCGTCTCCCTCGGGGTCGCCGCCTCCTTTGCGTTGAGCGCGTCCACAAGCCGCCCGGTGCCGTACTGCTCGAGGGCGGCGTCGGTCGCCTCGGCGACGCCGTCGGTGTAGAGGAAGAGCATGGAGCCCTTTTCGAGCTGTATCTCGTAGGGCTTGTACTTTATACCCGACATCCCGCCGATGACAAAGCCGTGCTTGTCCTTGTAGATCTCGAATTTGCCGCCCGGATTTTTAAGGATCGGGTATTCGTGTCCGGCGTTGGCGGCGGTCAGCAGTCCTGTCTTAAGATCGAGGATGCCCAGCCAGACCGTGACGAACATCTCCTCGCGGTTGCCGAGGCAGATCTGCTCGTTTGCGGCTTCGAGCGCCGCCTTGGGATCCTTTTTCATCATGGCGTAGTTCTGGATGAGTATATTGGACGCCATCATGAAAAGCGCCGCGGGGACCCCCTTGCCGGAGACGTCGGCTATGACGAGACCGAGGCTGTCCTCGTCGATGAGAAAGAAATCGTAGAAGTCGCCGCCGACCTCCTTCGCCGGCTTCATCGAGGCGTAGATATCGAAATCCTTCCTGTCCGGGAAGGGGGGGAAGATGTTGGGCAGCATATCCGCCTGGATGCGGGTCGCCATCGTCAGCTCGGTGTCGATGCGCGACGCCTCGACCCGCTGATCCTCATATTTTTTGGTCAGGTCGTTGGTTATGACGGCGAACATATTGACCGCCGCGCCGACGGTCGCGAAGATTATGAACTGCACCTCGGCGTAGAAGCTCTGGATCAACATGGCGAGCAGCGGCGCGATCAGATAGATCCAGAAGGCGACCGCCGTCCGCCGCGTGAATTTCCCGCGGAAGCGGATCAGCAGGTAGATGTCCTGCGCTATCATCAGCGCCGGCGCGAGGTTGGAGAGCAGATACAGCTTTGTGCGGCGGTAGACGTTTGCGCTGTCGAAAAGATAGCAGAGATCGGTGAACTGCGAGACGACCATCAATGCCGTGTGGAGCGCAAGGACCCCGACGAGTATCTTCAGCACCGTCTTCCCGTTCTTTTCCGGCAGGGCGATATACAGGATCATCAGCGACAGCATGAAGGTCATGAAGCCGGAGATCAGAAATTCGAAAAACGTCACCAGGCGCAGGGCGATCCGTATCGCCTCGCCGGGGCGTCCGTTCAGCAGCTCGCGGGTCAGGTGCAGCGTGATGTAGCCTATCACCATCCACAAAAACAGGATGAAATATCTGCGGATCTGCCTGCGGATCGGCGCTTTGCGTATCTGCAGGATGAAAAGCCCGCAGACCCCGACGCCCATGGAGATCATAAAGAAGTTTATCAGGTTCGGAATACCGAGCGTTATGGTCATTGTTACCTCCGTTTTATCATTCTGCGGCTGAATAGCGGGCGTCTATTTGCTCGTTGAGGGAGTTCACGTCAAAGAACGCGGTGTAGTCGATCGACTCGGACGCGCTCTCGCGCCCGGTCTCAAGCGGGGTGTCGCAGACGGTCAGCCGCGCCGTGTCGATGTCGACGCCGGAGGGGGTGAGCATCTGGACGGGACAGCTCGCCGTCCGCTCCAGGCCGTAGGCGTCGTACTGGAGGTAGATGGCGCAGCTCCCGCCGCCGCAGTTCTCGCCCAGGGTGTAGATCCCGTATTCGTGCAGCATGACGGGGCAGACGCCGCCGCAGGAAAATCCGTTTTGCGAGGTTATCACCGCCAGCTCCCTGCCGCCGACGAGGTCGAATTCCCCGTCCTTTTCGTCGAACACGCGGTCGAGGTTGCGGTCGACTCTGTACCGGACGGAGAGGATCTGCCCGGTGGTGCGGGTCTTGATGAACAGCTCGGAGCGGCCGGTGAGCAGGGAGATCAGATAGAGCATCTCGTCCGTGCTGCCTCCGGTGTTGGCGGAGAGGTCGATCACTATCCGTTTGACCCCGTCCTCGTTCGCTTTGGTGAGTCCGTAATAGATCGCGCCGACCGCGCCGCCATCCGTGTCGGAGAAGGGTATCTCGTCGGTCTTCCCCGCGTAGTAGTCGCGCCAGGCGTCCATTTGATAGATCTCGCCCATGAAGCTGTCGACGTGGATGATCGCCGTGTCGCCTGCCAGCGTGTAGGTCTCGCGCCCGGCGAGAGGGCCCGCCTGCTTGGACAGCATCTCGCTCCTCGCGTTGTAGACGTCGTCGTGATGGCGGAAGGAGACGACGGCGTCGCCGAAGATATCGGCGTATTTTTCGGCGACCGCGTCCGCCGCCTCGGTCATCTCGGTCCGCAGATCGACCGACAGCCATTCGGGGTAATCGGGGATCCCGTTTTTGTCGTAGAAGTAGATCAGGGCGAGCGGATTGTATACTGTGTGCCCGCCGTCGGCAGTCAGCATCCCGAAGAGGTAAAGTCCGGTCAGGTAGTCGGTGAGGTCGACCGACTTCAACAGCGCCTTGACCTCCCTGCCCGCCGCGTCGCTTTCGAGGGCGGCGTCCAGCCCCCCGGAGAGATCGTAGTGATTTTCAAGCGCGCTCCTGCCGGGGCGGCCGAGAAATCTGTCGTAGTTGAGGCAGATCTCGTTGTAGTTGTATTCGGCGAGCTCCGCCGTGCGGGGCGAGAGGAAGAGATCGTCGAAGTATTCGGCGCCGAAAAGCGCCATGGTCTCCCCCTCCGTGTAGTAGTAGAAACAGACGTCCTTTCCGTTGTATCCGCCCGCGAGGATGTTCTGGCAGGAGAAGATATCGAAAAGGGTCGGGACGGGCAGATACAGGTGTTCGCCGTCGCCCCGGACGTCTATGCCGTAGTCGTCGAAGTCGATCGCCGTCGGCTCCGCCTCGCGGTCTGGAACGACGCTTTCGACCTTTATGAAGGGCATCGCGTCGTAGCTGACGCAGCCCTCTTTGCCCGTCTCGGTGAAGTGGGTGCTCTTGAAGAGCTCGAAATCAGCAGTTTCAAACGTGTTCTTTGCCGCGTTGAAGACGGCGGACATCCCGCCGGCGGTGGTGACGGTGTATTCGTCGCCCGCGCGAACGACGGTCACTCTGTCCCTGCCCTCCGGGAAGTTCCTGCCGCGGTAGAGCAGCGGGATGAAGTCCTCGATCGACATATACGGCAGGTCGCCGTAATACCGCAGCTCGACCGTGGTGTTCTGCGTCTCGTCAAGGTAGCGGGCGCCGACCGTCCTCGCCGTGAAGACGGCGTCGTCCGCGGGCGTCCCGGTCTCCGGGGCGTCCGTCTCCGGGGAGACGGTCCCGGCGGGCTGCGTGTCGGAAACGGCTCCGCCGCCGGAGGTGTTTTCACATCCGGCGAAAATCGAGATAACGAGCGCGAGAAGAAGAACGGTAAAAAACAGCTTTCTTTTCATTTTTACTCCTGACAGAATGGCGTTTTTTAGGAAAACCTGACGGGCGGACGGCGCGGAAGGAGGGGATCGTCTTCTCCGGGCGATCGTTTTCTTTATCAAACCGGATCCATATGGACGTCGTTTCCGCCGCGCGGGTATCTGACAGTATTATACAATAATTTATAGCGCAAAGCAATACCTTATATCTACATCAAACCGCACGGGGGGAAAAGAAGTGATGTTGCTCCCTGCGGTCGCAGTGATGTTTTTGCCGCAAGCGGCAAAAGTGATGTTGCTCCCTGCGGTCGCAGTGATGTTTCTCCGCTTCGCTCCGAAATGATGTCACGCACCCGCGGTCAGGCGGGGCGCTTGGACCTATCGTGCGAACACAGTGCAGGTCCACGCCCTAAAAACGGTCCACCGGACCGTTTTTGCCCGGCATACGCCATGGGCGCGGGCTTCCGAATCCACTTCAAAAACGCCCCGCCAAGACAAAAGGCATCCTTTCGGATGCCTTTTGCTTGGTGGGAGCGGACACTAATAATCGCCGCGAAAGCCCGTAAAATAAGGGTTCGTCAAATGCGTGTACTTAATTTGTACTTAACGGGTGTTTTTACGCCTGCTTTTACAAATCAGCATACTCCTTTTGATCATCTCATTTTTAAGTACAAATCATAGCTCCAATTCGATTCCAACTCAACAAATCTAAATTAATTGTGAGTTGCAACTTGACATTCAACTCGTCAATGTGATATAATTTAAACGGAGGTGAATCAAATTGAGGACCATTCCATACAAAGAAACATTAACAGTTGAGTTTAAAAGCGATGTTTCAAAACTGTCTGATTCGGAAATATTTGAAGCAGTAGTCGCTTTTGCAAATACTGAAGGCGGTGATCTGTATATCGGAGTCGAGGACGACGGAGAGATCACAGGCGTCCATCCGACACACAGCAATCCCGTCTCGCTTTCTGCATATATAGCTAATAATACTGTCCCTCCAATTTCTGTACGAACGGAGATAATTGAAGAAGAAGACAAACAAGTAGTCGCTGTCTACGTTCCGAAATCATTCAACGGTGTTTCGGCAACCGCTTCAGGAAAGATTCTACGAAGACGGCTCAAAGCCGATTCGACCCCGGAAAACGTTCCGATGTATCCAACAGAGATCTCATCGAGGCTTTCGGATATACGATTGTTGGACTACTCGTCGATGCCGTTGACGGAAGCATCGGTCGACGATTTTGACAGCATAGAGACCGATAGGCTTTTGAAAGCCATACGTTCCTACAGCGGGGATAAATCATTGTTGGAGATCACGTTGCCGGAACTGTACAAAGCGCTGGGATTCGTAAAAGAATATGACAATCATTTAGTTCCGACTGTAACGGGAATGTTGATGTTGGGAAAAACAGATGCGATCAAGCAATTTGTTCCGACCTATTCGACTTCTTTTCAGGTTTTGGAAGGGACAAAAGTCAAAGTAAACGAGGACTTTGTTATGCCGGTCCTGGCGTCAATAGAACGCTTGAACGGCTTTATAGAAGCATGGAATCCGGATCATGAGATTGAAATGGGACTGTTTAGAATAGCAGTGCCGGACTTCAATACGCGAGCGATCAGAGAAGCTATTGTCAACGCATTCAGCCATCGCGATTATTCTAAAATGGGGCGAGTCAGAGTTGCGGTTACCGACGAAGGATTGACCGTCGCCAATCCCGGCGGGTTTATTGAAGGGATCACTATTGAAAACCTTCTGACCGCAGAACCCCACGGCCGAAATCCTCTTTTAGCCGACGCTTTGAAACGGATCGGACTTGCCGAAAAAACAGGCCGCGGTATCGACAGGATATTTGAAGGGTCGTTGATATACGGGAAACTGTTGCCCGATTATTCTTTATCTACAACATCTACGGTTTCACTGTTTATACCAAGAAGCGCTCCGGATATTCAGATTGCAAAAATGATTTCGGACGAACAGAACAGATTAGGAAGATCCTTACCGATCAACACG